>JBDKUT010000045.1:0-28217 GCA_039679545.1 Thermotogota bacterium | reverse complement strand
CACGCGCAAGGCTTCCGTACACGTACGCTCGCTCGATGCGATCGGCAAGCGGCTCAAGGGCGGCCTGCAGGATACCTGCCAGCCCCACGGTCTTCCGGATCAACGCACGCAGCTCTTCGGCAATCGGGCAGCCCGGGTTGAGGCGGTAGACGACCTGACGTCCGACATCCCGCGACACGAGGATCCCCGCGTCGCGGAGCGCGTGGAGCTCGTGCATGACCGTCTTCGAGTTGAGGGCCGTCCTCCGCGCGACCTCGCGCAGGTGAAGTCCCTCGTCACCAGCCACGTCGAGCGCCGCCAGGATGGCGGCGCGGCTATCCGGGAACAGCGCCCGAGCGAGGCGGCTTGTAGGCATTGTGCCTACAATTGTAGGCCACACGCCTACAATGTCAAGACCACCACAGCTTTGGGCATGGCGTACGTCTCGCGCCTACTTCCCCGCGCTTCCCGGCCATACCTCGAGGACGTCGGGCCACTGCATCGCCGCGAGCAGGGCGTCGAACTCGGCCGAGCGGGCGACCGGCGTCGCCGACAGCGGGCCGAACCACTTGTCGTAGACCGCGTCGAAGGCGCTCCACGCCCCGTCCCGACACGCGCTCATGATCCCGAGTTCGTCGAGAAGGAAGACCTGCTCCGCGCACGAGACCTCAAGGGTCCAGATGAGGAAGTTGTCGACGAAGTCGCGCCAGTCCGAGTCGTTCTCCGGGAGAATCCACCCGTACGGTTCCGTGTGGATGGAGTCCTGCACGACGACGAAGTCGGCGGGCTTCGGCCAAGATGTCCTGAGCGATTGGAGGAGCACCGTGTCGGTGAAGTAGGCGTCGACCTTCCCGTCACGCAGCCACTTCACTCCCTGCTCGTGGGAATCGGCGATCTCAATCCCCGCCGCGGGGACTCGCCCGTCGGCCATTGCCGCCTCGAGCGCCGGCAGGTTCGACGTCCCACTCGTCGCGCACACGGTCTTCCCGGCGAGATCGGCGAGGCTGGCGATCCCGCCGCTCGCACGGACCATGAACGACGTTTCGGAGAGGAAGTAGGGCAGGCTGAAGTCGACGACCACGTCGCGCACCGCGTTGTGGGTCGACGCCCCCATCTCGATCATCGCCTCGCCGCTTGCCACCTTGTCCAGGCGGTTCGTCGAGGTGATCGACACGACCACCATCTCCACCGGCCGCCCTGCGTACTCAGAGAGTTTCGCCGTGAGCAGGAGCGCCATGTCCACGCAGAACCCCGCCGGCCGGCCCAGCTCGTCCACGTACGCAAACGGGCGCACGTCGCTGCGCAGCCCCACGCGGAAGACCCCGGTGCTCGCGATCTCCGCCAGCACCTCGCCCACCGGCGCCCCGGCTGCCGCGTCGGCCGCACATGCCGTCTCTGCAAGGGGTGCGACAACCACCAAGGCGAGAACCAACCACCGCACGATCCACCACTGTGCCATCACCATCGACCCCCAGAATCGAAGAAGCCTGACGCTACTCTACACCTGCGGCGCCGCGAGCCAAAGCGTCGCACAACGCCCCGTTCGCCCGGTAGAATCAGCGAGCGTAGGAAGAAGGAGGACGCGTGAGCCGAGTCGTCGGAGTGACCCTTCTCGTTCTCGCTTTGGCCTTCGTCGCTGCCGAGGCGTGCACCGGTGTCGTCCTCGCCGGCGCTGTCGTCGTGGGCGGGAACGAAGATACAGTCGTTACCAGCGCCGCGGTGTGGGCGCAGGCGGCGACCGAGACGACGTACGGCGCCGTCTTCTTCGGTTTCCGCTTCCCGAGCGTCGGAGGCCGCCCCGCCGAGTGACGCGAGATGCAGGGGATCAACGACCGCGGCCTGTACTTCGACCTGTTCAGCGCCCCGCTCCGCTCGACGCCCGCTCCGCTGCAGGGTTCCGGGAACCTGCCCGCGGGCGGAAGCCGCCAAGGCGCCGCGATCGAGCACGGCATGATGACCACGTGCGCGACGGTGCCCGAAGCCCTGGCGTTCCTCCGGGCGAGAGACTACGCCGGGAATGAGCCTGAGGTTCAGGTCTTCGTCGCCGACCGCGCCGGAGACGCCGCGGTCTACACCGGCAAGCAGGACGTCTTCCGAACCACGCCGGATTCGCCGTCACCAACTTCTGGCTCGACGACCCATCGCTCGGCAGCTGGCCGTGCGACCGCTACAACATCGCCAAGACGATGATCACGTGGGACGCAAGCCCAACGGTCGCTCGCGTCGCGCAGATCCTCCGGGCCACGAGCGTCGTTCCCCCACCCGACGTGGTCGGAGGAACGCTCTACTCCGTCTCTTGTGACCTCGTCGCGGGGATCATCGACGTGTACGTCAAGGCCGACTTCACGCGCTACGCGCGGCTCGAGCTGGCGCCGCTGTGGGCCGACGGCGCAGAGCGCATCGCGCTCACCAACCTGACTTTCGCGCCGTCCGAGCTGCCGTAGGGGAAGTGCATCTCAGCTGCCACGTCCCGTGAAAGTGAGCTACGTGTCCCTGATCTCGTCCTACCCTCCAGGAGGGCGAAGAGCGCTCACAGCCTTCATGAGTTCCTCTGCGGCGCAAACGAGGTCATCAATCAGGCGGCCATCGAGACTTCTGGCGCCTTCGTACTCGGCCAGGTTCCGCCGCTCGTGGCACTTGGCGAGGAATCGCCAGGTGGCCGTGGGCAAACCCGCGGTGTAGGGCAATACCTGGAACACGGCGTACCGGCTGTCTGAGCGATAGCCCATCCGACGGAGCGCCGCCAGAGCCAAGGCATGCGCAGCGTTGTAGGCAAGGTCAAAGCGGCTCTCGAGCGACAGGTCTGGACGCGCAGCGTCTGCGAGACGCGCCGCGGCAGACGCGACAAGCCCTTCGTACTCCGCGCGGGCCGGCGGCTCGCGCTTCAGCACCCCGCAACGTGCGAGGTTCTCGAGTTCAGGCGAGATCATCGTCCGATCCTATAACGAAGAGCCGAGCTTGCGCGCTGACGCGCCCCGCGAACGAGTCCTTCTGCCGACTCTTCGTACGCCAGTCGCGGAGGGTCATCACGTTCGGACTCACCGGCCGTCCCAGCTCCCTCTCGACTGCCTGGAGCGCGGCGAAGAGGTCGGGATGGCCGAGCCGATCGGACACTACGAGAAGATCGATGTCGCTCGTCGCCTTGTCCGTCCCCTTGGCGACCGAGCCGTAGACGAAGGCCGCGTGGATCTGGCCTGCAAGAGGTTCCAGCGCACGCCGGAGCGGCTCTGCGAGACCGACCGTCTTGGCGATGAGTCCGCGCAACTCCTCGAACGCGGGAGACTCGGCGTTCGCCTGGTAGTGCTTCTGGTTCCCAATCCGAGTGACCGTCACCCAACCGGAGGCTTCGAGGCGAGCAAGCTGGCGATGCACGGCGCCGGTTCCCCCCTGTGCAAGACGGATCAACTCCGCACTCTGAAAGCGGCGACTGGGCTGACCGAACAGGAGGCCGAGCACCCGCTGCTGTACCGGCGTGAAGAGCGCTCCGGCAAGTCCGCGGGAGTCAGTGTCATCATTCGTTCCCATTATGGGAACGATCGTACCCGATATGGGAACGATAGTGAAGGGGCTGCCTTCCGTCGGGGAGGTGGACCTCAACTCCACGCAGGAGTTCTGGTACGTGTCTCCGGACTTGCGACGGCGGAGATAGGGTACGTGTCCCCCGATCTCAGGCGAGGCGGCGGATGCGGACCTCGATCTCGGGGTGGTCGCAGAGGAGCTGGGCGAGGCGCGACGGGTCGGTGTCGCCGAAGTGGTACGGGTAGAGGATCTTCGGCCGAATGGCGAGCGCCGCGTCGGCGACCATCTCCGGCGTCATCGTGTAGGGCAGGTTCATCGGCAGAAAGGCCACATCGATGTCGCGCAGCGCTTTCAGCTCCGGCGTGTTCTCCGTGTCGCCGGCGACGAGCACGCGCAGGCCGCCGAACGTGAGGATGTAACCGTTCCCGTCGCCGCAGTGGTGGAACGGGTCGCCCGACTCCCGCTGGTGGACCAGGTTGTAGGCCGGGATCGCCTCAACGCCGATCCCCTGCACGGCCGTCACGTCGCCGTTGCGCATCGCCAGCCCGCCGGCGATCGCGCCCTCGCACAGAACCGTGTGGACCACGCTCGTCGTCTTCGTGCGGATCGCGGCCAACGCGCCCGGGTCGAGGTGATCGCGGTGCTCGTGTGTGATGAAGATTACATCCGCCTTCGGCAGCTTCGAGTAGTCGGCCACCCGGCTGAACGGGTCGACGTACACAATCTTCTGTCTGTGGCGAAAGAGGAGCGAGCCGTGACCCAGGAACGTGATCTCGAGGTCGCCCTCCGACGTGCTCAACCTATCTGTCTCGAATCCCTGCCCTTTCATCGTCCTCCCTCTCACGCACCGGTCGCGCCTGGCCCACCCCAGTCTACTCCTCCGGCTCATAGCGGGCGGCCGCCTGCACCCAGCTCGCGAGGACAAACGACGGCCCCCGAGACCACGACCACTCATGGCGAGGCACCCGTGCCCGGCCCTACGCGCGGCCCGTCTTGACTGGCGCGATCGCCGTAATTACGATGTACCTACGCGGAGGGTGCGATGAAGACAAAGCTCATCAAGATCGGCAATTCGAGAGGCATTCGCCTGCCGAAGGCGATCCTCGACCATGTGGGGCTGGTCGAGGAGGCCGAGCTCGACGTTCACGAGGGCCGACTGATCATCACGCCGATGAGGCCACCTCGTAGTGGCTGGGCCGACGCGGCGCGAGAGATGCAGAAACGAGGCGAGGGCAAGGCGCTCGACGGCGATGTGCCCACGCGCTTTGACGTCGAGGAGTGGACGTGGTGACCGCGCAGCGCGGCCACGTCTACCTTGTCTGCCTCGATCCAACCATTGGGCGTGAGATCCGAAAGACCCGCCCGTGTGTCGTGATCTCCCCCGACGAGCTCAACTCCCACCTCGAGACGTGCATCGTGGCACCGCTAACCACAGCATCGCGTTCGTACCCGTTCCGGGTGGCCTGTCAGTTCCAGGGCAAGCAAGGGCAGATCGTCCTCGACCAGATCCGCACCGTGGATCGCGAACGTCTCATTCGGGAGCTCGGGAAGCTGTCCAGCCAGGCGCTCGAGAGCGCGTTGCGGATCTTGAACGAGATGTTCCTGCCGTAGCCGCGCCGCCGCGGTCTGATGCTCGACTCGGGTAGCAGCTCTCGCTGCCGCTCTTCCCGATGCGGCCAATGCAGGAGGGAGACGAAGGCGCGACGGTCATCCGCATCCTGATGGAAGGCGTGGGAACGAAGCGACCGACGCAGATAGCCTGTGACCCGACGACCGATCCAGGCGCACGACCGAGTGCCGCCTAGGCGGAGAGAGCCGGTCGCTCGATCCCGCCACAAGGAGCGACATGACTGAGAGCGCTTACCGATTCCGCGTCGGGGACCTCGACTGCGTCGCGATACGAGACGCCTCGGAGCGGTTCCACGTGAGGGAACTCCTCCCGGACGTCGACGACCCTCAAGTGCGAGAGGCGCTCGCTCTCCGTGGCTGGTCGACGGAGGAGATGTCGTACGACTTCCTCGGGCTCTTCGTTCGCGCCGGAGACGACGCGATCGTCATCGATCCCGGCTGGGGGCCGTGCACCGATCAACTCGAGAGTCGATTCCTGCTGACCCTCCGACAGGCCGGCGTCGAGCCGGACCGCGTCGCGTACGTCATCCTCACCCACCTCGACCTCGACCACGCCGGAGGCGTCATCGCGCCAGACGGGGGCTTGGCGTTCCCCAACGCGCGCCACGTGATGGCGGAAGAAGCCTGGGCCGGATACAGGTCCGAGCGAATCTTGGCCATGTGCTCGCCAACGGATGCCGAGGCCTACCGCACGCTCGCCCGCCTCTTGGAGGGGCGCGTCCTCTTCACGCGCGACGAGACCGAGGTCGTCACCGGAGTGCGGACTCTCCCTGCACCCGGCCATCGTCTGGGGCACACGGCCGTCGAGTTCGTTTCGAGGGGCGAGACCCTCCTCCACCTGGCAGACACCGTGCTCCACCCCATCGTCGTCGAGCACCCAACCTGGAGGACGGGGTACGACTCCTCGCAGGAGAGAATCCGGGACACGCGGCGCCGACTGTTCGACCGAGCGGCGCGGAGCGGCGCCCTCGTCTTCCTCTCGCATGCGCCGTTCCCGGGCTTGGGGCACATCGCGTCCGAAGGCTCCGGCTGGCGCTGGTTCCCCGCGCGGACAGGCCCGAGGAACTGACAGGCGCATCAGCTAGTGCGTGCCTTGCGGCGTGCCGCTCGCGGCGGCCATCCGCGGCGGGGACGTGTACCTCAACTCCCTCGCCTCGGCCGAGTCAAAGTACGTGTCCCCCCGATCTCGCTCTTGTCATGCGTCACGTTACGCGTTACACTGCATCTGTGATCAAGGCGTTCGCGGACCGGCACACTCAAGAGCTCTACGTGACGGGGCGATCGAGCCGCTTGCCGCCGGAGATCACGCGGCGGGCAAGGCGAAAGGTTGAGTACATCGACCTTGCGAGCCGGATCGGCGACCTGAGGGTGCCGCCGGGAAACCGACTGCACAAGCTTGTGGGGGACCGAGAAGGCCAGTACGGCATCGCGATCAACAACCAGTGGCGCATCTGCTTCCGATTCGAAGATGGAGATGCCTTCGACGTCGAGATCACGGACTACCACTGAGGCGAGGTGAGCTATGAGCATCAAGAGCACGGGCAAGAGGGAAGTGCGGCCGATCCACCCGGGCGAGATGATCCGCGAGGACTTCCTTCCCGACTACGGGCTCACCGTGGCCGGCTTGGCGGACGCGCTCGGCGTGTCGCGGCAGACCGTGAACGAGCTCTTGCGTGAGCGCCGAGCCGTGAGTCCGGAGATGGCGCTGCGTCTGTCGAGGCTCTTCCGGAACTCCCCCGAGTTCTGGCTCAACGCCCAGCGCGCGGTCGATCTGTGGGATACCGCGCAGGCGATCCGCGACGACATCGAGGCCATCAAGCCCCTTACGGTTGCGTAGACCCAGGACGCGGGCGGCTGGCCGCAGTCGTAGGAATCGCTTGGTCCCAGTGCTGGAACGAATGACCAAACCTGCGCGGAGCGGCGCCCTCGTCTTCCTCTCGCATGCGCCGTTCCCGGGCTTGGGGCGCATTGCGTCCGAGGGCTCCGGCTGGCGCTGGTTCCCCTCGCAGACAGGCCCGAGGAACTGACAGGCGCATCAGCTAGTGCGTGCCTCGCGCCCATCCCCTGGGACATGACCCGAGTCTGCAGCGTGCAGATCGGCGAGTTCGGGATCGCGTCCTAAGAGCGCCCGCCACGAGCAGCGGGAATGGCATCGTGTCCCCGGAATTCCCGCACCGCACGGGCTACGTGGTCACGCGAAGCTTCAACCCGAGTGCCCGCACGACCTTGAGGATCGTCCCGAACTCCGGGTTGCCTTCTGTCGAGAGCGCCTTGTAGAGGCTTTCGCGTCCAAGCCCGGTCAGGCGCGCGATCTCGGACATTCCCTTGGCTCGAGCTACATCGCCGAGAGCGGCCGACAGCAGCGCTGGATCGTCTTCTTCGAGCGCAGCATCGAGGTACGCAACGATGTCTTCAACGCTTTCGAGGTATCGTGCCGGATCCCACTGCCGGGTGTTCGTCTTCATCTCGGGCATGATGCACCTCCATAGAGAGACCCCGCGCGAGCTCCTTCGCCCGCTCGATGTCACCCTTCTGGCTTGACTTGTCGCCGCCTGCGAGCAACACGATCGTCGCGTCGCCCTGCTGTCTCTAGTAGATCCGATATCCCGGCCCATAGGGGATCCGCAGTTCGGAGACATCCTCACCGACGGGCTCAACGTCCCCGGGATTGCCGAGAGAGTCGACGAATCCGGGCGAGGATGCGGAACCGCGCCTCGCGATCGCGCAGGCTCTCGAACCACAACTCGAACTCGTCGGGCTGACGGACCTCGATTGCAGGGGAATGTATCCCAACGGATACACCGCCACAGCGAGAGCGTTCCTCCCGGCAGCCTCCGCGGTAGGCGCGGAGTGGGACAAACTAGAAGAGGCACGCGTCGAGAAGCGCCAGAGCCTCTTCGAGCACGGCCTCCGGAGCCGTCCCGATTCGCTTCGCCTGTCTCGCGCGGTAGTCAATGGTCCGCATTTGCTCGACCATGACGAACCCTGTCACGGCGCTACCCTCGGGGATCGCCACGTGGAACGGGTATCCGCGATGCGTGCTGGTCACCGGACAGACGAAGGCGAGTCCGGTCTTGCGGTTGAACAGGTCGTGGCTCACGACGAGCGCCGGGCGCCGCCCGCTCTGCTCGTGGCCGGTCCGCGGATCGAAGCCGACGGCGACGAAGTCGCCCCGACGCGGGGTGTACTCGGCCATCTACCACACCTCGCGGCCCGCAGGAGCTCCCCAGTCGAACTCCCCGACCTTGTAGTGCGAAGGCAGTTCCTTGACGAGGGCGGCAAGGCTGTGTCGCCCGCGCACCCGACGTGCGGGAGTGATCACGATCGCCCCTTCGCGCGCCGCGACCTCGACCGCGTCGCCCACCGCCAGGTCCGCGTCCGCCAACACGTCCTTGCTGAGGCGCAAGCCCTGGCTGTTGCCCCACTTCTGAACCTTCGTGAGCATAGGCGTCACCTCCCGCCGGATAGCCAGAGTATAGCCCGCGTTGGCGCGCAAGGCCAATCGCTTCGTTGGAGCGCCGGCGCAGACGCCTATCCCTGACAACAGCAGACTGCTGGGCTCCAAGGTTGAATCCCAGGACCCAGCCGTCTCGTCGCATAGGCCCTCGAACCAAGACTCGAACTCGTCGGTCTGGCGAATCCCGATCACGGAGCGAGGCGTATCCTATCGGATACGCGCGATCAATCCCTGCGCCTCTCACGTCTCCGAAAGCATCTGCCGGCCCCTGCAGCCGCCCACGCAACGGTCGACGCATTCGGCAGTTCCGCCCCCGCCGTGCCCGCAGGGACATGACCCGATCTGCGCCTTGCACAATCCGATACTGCGTCCGAGGGCTCCGGCTGGCGCTGGTTCCCCTCGCAGACAAGCTAGCGAACCTGACAGGTGTTTCGTGCGTGCCGCACGCCCTCGCCACACGCCCGTCATCGGCGACAGCGGTGCTCGACTACCGGAATACAGGACCAGACCCTCGCGGCGTGCCGCCCGCGGCGGGGACACATACCTCAACTCCCCCACCTCGGCTGAGTTGAGGTACGCGTCCCCCGATCTCCAGAACCCGAGCCTGGCACCTTGGTGCTTCGCCCTACTACGTGGAACGGATTTCCTTCTCGTAGGGCAAGTAGATCCTATCGGTCGCATGCATTCCGACTATCGCTTCTTCCGTCCAGTTGAAGAGCTCAGACAGCCAGATCACGTCGTCCTTGATCAGGTCGAAATACTTCTCGTTCCTGCTGAACAGCGGCAAGAAGACGATCTCGCCGAACGGAATGCGCTTCTTCAGGTAGTTCAGCGCCTGTACGACTGTGTTCCCGGACGCGACGATGTCGTCCACAAGAAGAATGCTTGCGTGTTCGCGAGACGAGGAGGAAAGACGGGAGATAGCTCCGACCACTGCTTCATTGATCGCGTTCTCAAAGAACTTGCCTTCCTTGTTCTGTCTGTCTGCCCACAACGAAAGGATAGGGATTCCGCTGAATAGCTCGCGCCCCAAAAGGTCTGCGTACACCAGCCCGCCATTCGATATGCCGAGTACCACGTCCGGCACAAAGCGACCATCCTGGAAGTAGTTGCGCATCTTCTCGACTACTCTCTCCAATTGGTTCCAGTACTCGCTCCAGGGCATGTGTTGTGCGGAGAGCGTCTCCTCCTCAGGCTCGCGTATGACACCTGGGATCGTCACTGCCATCTCAGGGTAGACCTCGAAGACAAGGCTGTCGGTATAGAGCCGCTGCTGCTTCGACAGAGTGAGTACACTGTGAATCGCATCAGCGATGTCCCGAATCGCCTTCTCGACCCCCTCGAACCTTGGGCTGTACACCACACATCGGTAGTTGTGGATGTCAAATGGGTTGGCGGTTTCTTCCTGCTTCAGCAGGATGGTGCAGCTCCTTCTGAGCGCGTAGCGAATGCCGAGTTCAAGGAAGACATTCGGGTTCTGACCTGTGATATCCACGATACAGATGTCCGCCCCTGCGACATGCTCGATGATGGAGCGTGTGATTGCACCGGGCTTTCTGCTGTCAGTTTCCCGTACTACCGCAACGTCTCCTCCGAATGCCTCGAGGATCGCCTTTCGAACAATACCGTTGTAGACGAAGTCGGCTTCCTTCTTGCCGTCCTTGTACTCATCGTGGAGCCCCGATGGCATCATGACGAAACATTGGGACTTGTGACTGCGAACGACATCTGTCACCGCGCCCTCCTCTCGGTCCTGTTCCTCAACTCGACCTAGCGGGTTCTCGCTACTGCCGCCCAGCCGGAACACGGCCTTGTGCAACACATCGCCCGTTTCTGCAGCGACAACTTGCAGACACCGGCTGCTCCGCCCGAACTGCCTCCGCTCTCCCGCATCCGATGATGCGCACCGTTCCGCGGCGCGGATGCGCGCCCTTCCGCAGGTACTCGGGTTTCATCTGGCAACCAAGGTACGGCTCACTCACTCCCCATCGCCGCCAAGTGGCTCCGGCACGTAGATCTGCTTCAGCGGCAGCAGTCCCTTGTACTTCGCGTCGAAGTGCTCGTAATGCTCGAAGACGAGGTTCACGAGCTCGTCACCGTCGATCAACCGGAGGTTCGGCTTCTCACGGGCGAATGCTCGCGCCTGGGTTGTGAAGGTGCCCAAGGTGACAAGCAAGCCGAACTCGCTCGGGCTCACCTTCCCGTACAGAGCGGACACGACCGGGTCGCCGACGCTGCCTTCCGTGCTCTTCACCTGGACTTTGATGATCGGTGGCTCGAACCCAAGATGGTCCTTGTGGGCGATGATGTCGATGCCGGAGTCGGTTCCCACCGCAGCAACCCGCGTTCTGTATCCCATGGCCTCGAGCAGATGGGCCACGAACTCCTCGAGCGGATGGCCCTTCATCTCCTGGGCCAGTCGCTTCAGGACGTAGTCGCGCGTAGTCGCTTCGATCTCCTCAGCGACAATCGCTGCCGTTGCCTCGTCGCTGTCCGCAGGAATTGGTGCTTCCCCCGTGAGAGCGGCGACGAACTCATCGGCGTAGTTCCTGATCTGGAAGAGCGTCAACGCCGAGCCTATCTCGTAGAGTGCCCCCTGGGAGAAGCGCGTACGCGGGAACTTCCCAAGCCACTCGACCTTCCTGATATTCGGGTACTCCGCGTCAAAAGCAGGGTCGTAGCGGTGCGGCCCGAGTACCTTGCCGATGTGGATCTCGCGGTCGATCTTCGACGGGTAGGCGATGAGATCGCCCACCTGAATCTCAGTGATGAAGCGGTAGAGCTGTCCGGCATGGACCGGAACCGCCCCGGGCTTCCCGTCAGGGTGAGTACTGGCAACCTTTGCCTTGAGCGCCTCTCGGTCGCCGCCGATACGAGACGGATCGCCAATCTCATTCCAGCCAATAGCTATGACGTTCTTCTTCAGGAAGAGGTTGTCTGCCCTGCCCATCCTCCCGGCGTGGATTCCCCAGATAGTCCTGTCTGAGTCACTCATGTCGCTCTCCTGCACGCTCCCGGCTGAAGACCCCGGCAGACCGCCGCCAGGAGACCAGCTCTTTCACCCCATCGCGCGGACTCATGGCCGTTTCAGTCCGAAGCTTGCCCACCGGGTCGAAGCTCTGATCAGCTTCTCACCACCAAGCATCGCACCGCCGGCGAGCGCGCACACCCTTGCGGCAGCCGTAACAATCGGGTTCAGCGTCAAGGCGCCGGCTAGCGCTGCCGGGACGCTAACACCTACCAACAGCTGCCTTCCACGATTGAGCAGCACCCCCGTGCTTTTGAATCGCTTAGCCCACCTCAGTTTGCTGCCAATCCTCTTCATGGCGGTGTCAGGTGCCGTCTTCAGCAATTCGGCCCACTGCCTCAGCCTCACTCTGAACTCACTGGCAGCATCCGACTGGGCAATGACGATCGTGCTCCTCAATTCCGCTGCAATTGGAAGCATACCCAGTTCTCCGCACGCAAAGTGCAACAGCGTCAGCCTCTCCGAGGTGTCGTCGCACAACGCCGTCTTGAGGTGCGGAAGACTCGCAGCGCCAACGGGAACAGAACTGAGAAGACCATTCGCAAACGACTGCGTGAGAACCTGGCGATACTCCTTGATCACTGAGATCACGGGCCTGAATGTCTCTGTGGCAACGGCCAGCCTCTCCCACGCAGCAGCCTGGCGCTCCGTAATGAGCGGCCGGTCGCCATGACCAAGCAGAGGCAGCAATGCCATGTACACGTCCGCGACCTTCAGCTCATCTGGCGAAAGCACCTCTCCAGCTTTGTCGAATGCGCCAACATACTTGTCGTACTCGGAGACGAGTCTCTCGGTACTCCACTGCACTCCGCGATCCTGCAAGAGAGAAGCGACCACCTCGGGAGCTAGGTCCGTTACGCGAACGAGCGATTCCTCCTCCACAGATTGAAGAGGCACGAACAGGCCGTCTTCGAAGACGCATCCCTCCCACGCTGAGGGCGTCCAGAATGGCAAGAACACTCTCCCGCACAGAACGAGCTGCTCGAACGCTCTGTGCAGCAAGTCCGCCGACGGCGGATTCGCGAGTAGCTTGGACACGTATCCGTTTCCCAATGCTATGTCGCCGTCGATCAGCTTCTCCTTGACCGCCTGGAATAGGAGCGCCTCGCCAAGAGGGCGATCAAGGACTACACCGGGGGATTCATCTGCCATCGGCATCTCCTTCTCTCGCTCCTGGGGTCTGGGCCAGGTCGTCGGATATGGCTTGCAGTTCTTCGAGCGCGGCTTGGAGGTCTTCGATGATCTCGGCGGCGAGGACGTCGGGATCGGGGAGGTTGGCGGAGTCTTCGAGGCTCTCGTCGCGCAGCCAGAAGATGTCGAGGCTGGCTTTGTCGCGCTGGATGATCTCGTCGTACGTGTACGGCCGCCAACGGCCTTCGGGAGTCTCGGGCGTCCAGGTTGCGGACCGGTTGTGCCGATCTCCTGGGCGGTAGCAGGCAACGAACTCGTCGAGGGCGCTTCGCTCAAGGCGGTTCTGCTTGAGGGTGAAGTGCATGTTGGTGCGCAGGTCGTAGAACCACACCGTCTTCGTCCACGGGGTCTCGCTCGCCGGCTTGCGGTCGAAGAAGATGACGTTGGCCTTGACGCCCTGGGCGTAGAAGATGCCGGTCGGCAGGCGCAGGACGGTGTGCAGGTCGCACTCGTGCATCAGCTTGCGGCGCACGGTCTCGCCGGCGCCGCCCTCGAACAGGACGTTGTCGGGCACGACGACAGCGGCGCGGCCGTTCTGCTCGAGCAGGCTCTTGATGTGCTGCACGAAGTTCAGCTGCTTGTTCGTCGTCGTGGTCCAGAAGTCGGGGCGGCTGTAGCTGATCGTGTGCTTGTCGGTCTCGCCCTCTTCGTTGACCACCGTGATGCTCGACTTCTTGCCGAACGGCGGATTGGTGACGACGACGGGGTAGTGCACGCTCGGCTCGTTGCGCAGGCTGTCGTCGGTGCGGATCGGCGGATCAGCCTCATCGCCGTCCGGCCCGACGCCGTGCAGGAGTAGGTTCATCGCGCAGAGGCGCGACACACCGTCGACGAGTTCGACGCCGCGCAGGGCGTTGTACCTGAGGTGCTTCTTCTGATCGGGATCGAGGTCGCGGCTCTGGCGAGCCATGTAGTGGTAGGCCGAGAGAAGGAAGCCGCCCGTGCCGCAGGCCGGGTCGCACACGGTCTCGGTAATCCGAGGCTGGATGCAGTCGATGATCCTGTCGATGAGCGGCCGCGGCGTGAAGTACTGGCCGGCGCCCGACTTCACATCCTGGGCGTTGCGTTCGAGCAGGCCCTCGTAGGCGTCGCCCTTCACGTCGGCCGTGAGCGACAGCCACTCTTCTTTTCCGATCAGCTCGACGATGAGCTGCCGCAGCTTGGCCGGGTCCTGAACCTTGTTCTGCGCCTTGCGGAAGATGAGGCCGAGCATCCCACCCTTCTTCCCAAGGTCTTCGAGCGTCTTGCGGTAATGGTCCTCAAGCCGCGAGCCCTCCATGTGCGGGGCCGATAGGTCGCGCCAGCGATAGCCTTCAGGTACTGGGTTCGGCTTTCCTTGCGCCTCGCGCTCGTCGGCCATTTTGAGGAAGAGGAGGAACGTGAGTTGCTCCAGGTAGTCCTGGTAGCTCAGTCCGTCGTCGCGCAGGACGTGGCAGTACGACCAGAGCTTGCTTGTCAGTTGCTGCGTCGACTCGGGCATTCGCCTCCACTACATCTTGCTTCGAACGTCCTTCACGAAAGCGTTCATGTCTGAGAACCAGCCGTCATAGAGCACCAAGTAGTCCTGGTCAATCTCCTTGTTCGTTCGCGTGTCAACAAGCGATGCCTGGTTGTGTCTTGGGCCACCCTGGTAGAAGTGCCGCGGCACACTCGCGCGGTGCGTAACGTGGTTGCGCATATCCTTCGCGCAGTTCAGCCAGCTCTTTGGATCCCGCTCGACCGCGAGCATGTGCGTCAGCGCCCCTGACGTACGCCCAGCTGCATGTAGCTCTGTGGCAATTGATGACACGGACACTCTTCTCTGCGTGAGGCCCAGGGCGTATTGGGCGTTCATCTCCTGGAGAAGCGCGTCTGGCACGCCGAGCAAGTGAAAGAGGTACGACTCCTGATGCGCTCGCTCAGGATCACTTCCCCGGCGCTGCATGGCCCGGAGTTCCTCCAAGTGCACAGCGGCATAGCGAAGCTTGGAGTCGGTCCTTTCGCGCGCAGCTGCTGGTTCTTGACTAGCCATCACGCCTCCTTCGCCCGCGTCTCGGCGCACCGTTGAGCGCTCGCTCCGCCTTGATCCGCTCGAGCAAGACCGACGCAGGTTCGTCGCTCGGGTCCTGCTTGACGAGCTTCCCCTCGAACGCCCACTTGAGGATCGACTGGCGCAGGCGAACGGCACGGGATGTCGCCCTCAGAATCGCGGCACCCACTGACAGCGCAAGTGACTCAGCTCGCTCCAGCTCACCGAGGAGCCTGTTCTGTTCCGGTTCCGGAGGAAGAGGCACCGTGATTACCCGGAGCTTCTGGAGGCCGACCGTCTTCTGCGCCGTACCAGTCGCGGCATCGGACGCTTGCAGAAACACCGGTTGCGATCGAAGCAGCTTTGTGAGGAAGCGGGCATTCACTTCTGGAGCCGGGCGCAAGATCGCGATGTGCCTCTGAACGCAGAACTCAACATCACTATCAACGAAGACGGGTATGCCGAACGATCCCGTTACCGTGTAGAGGATATCCCCCACGGTCGGCTTCCTTGCTGGATCGAGTTGTACGTAGTACTCGCGTGGAACATGTCGCGTCCCCAGTAGGTGGATCGTGCCGTCGCGCACGTCGCCAATCACCAGGAACGGAATCCCCTCCGGTGACTGTGGCGGAGCGACATGATCCCCGTCAGTGATTGACGCGAAGATGGACTCCAGTGTGGCCCAGCACCAACCTTCGGGGAGCTTGGGGAGATCGGTCGTGTCCGGGGCAGCAGGTTCCTTGTACTGCTTGGCGACCTTGGCGCGTTCCTTGTCGAGGACCGCGGCGTTGTCCTTGACTGTCCATGGCTGGCCGTTCTTGTGTGCCCTCTCCTCGGCTTTGGCGCGAGCCTTCTCGGCAGCGTCTTCGATCCAGCGCGTCTTGCGCTCGGCGAGGATGCGCTTCAAGAGGTCGCTCGCGGGCTCATAGGTTCTTCCCTCGCGTCGTGCCAGCTCGGCCTCAGTCGGCACGAGACGGCCCTCGACGGCAGCCTTGAGGACCGAAACGCGATACCGCTTCAGGTTCTCTTCCACCCGCTCCAAGAGCGCGACCGCGTTGTCCAGCCGCGTCAAGTACGACTCGATCGCCTCGACGATGCGCTCCTGTTCGCTCAGTGGCGGAAGCCCGATCTTAGTCTCGTCGAAGACGCCGCGAGTGACGTGAACCATCCCGGTGCCGTGTGAGCGCCGATAGAGGTCATCGAGAGCGTCCTGGATGGAGTAGAAGTGGAAGCGCTTGTTGATCAGGCTTTCGACCTTGAAGATGTGCTGGTTGATGACTGCGGGAGGGCCGTCCCAGATGTATGCACCAAGCGTTGCGGCCCACGAGACCAAGAGGTCGCCGGCGTGCGCTTCGTTCCGGGCATCCACATCTCCGTCGTAGTAGTGAATCTCGGAGCCTGATCCGGTCAGATTCTGGATTCGTATGATCGGGCGGCCGGTCGACTTCCACTCCGACTCTTTGAATGCCCGCCCGTTGTAGTACTGACCAAGATCCCCGAGCCTGGCGATGGTCCAGTTGGATGGAATGCAGTTCCTCATGAGACGAGCGCTCCATTCAGCTCATCCATCAGCTTCGTGAGATCCGGGCCCAGAACCTGTCGTGCCTTGCCCAGACCGCCCTCCTCAACGAACGGAGCGTAGCCGAAGTCGTCGGGCGTGATCTCAAGACTCTGCGCAATGTGATCGCGAATCATCTCCAACCACCGCCGCTGCTCGACGGTGAACGACCGCCCGCCCAACTCCTGCGTCGCCATCCAATGCTCGAAGCGAACCTGTACACCGTCTGCGTAGGGAACCAGCTCTGGTTCTTGGTGCAGGGCGAACCGCACGAGCGAGACGATGTCGGCCAGCTTCCGCTGGCTGCTCGCGCCACGCACCTTGTTCTGCTCGAGGAGCTTGTAGGCCGCCCACAGCCGCTCCGGCGTCAGGAGCCGCGGCGGCGCCTTGATCGCCGCGTGCAAGGCCTTGATGTCGGCGAACGAGATCCGCCTCTTGTACGGCTGCGAGTAGAAGAACTCAAGCGCCTCAATCTCGCCCTTCTTCTCGGCGAGGAACTGCTCAAAGGAGCGCACAAGAGCGCGCGCCTTGTCGCGCGCTTCTTCGGAGGTGCCGGCCTCGAGAAGCTCGTCAAGGCTGACGTCGTCGATGATCTGCTCGAACGACCGCTTCGTCGCGATCAGGAGCTGCCGTAGCGCGGGCTTCGTCGCAAGCGGCGCCGCCGCCTCCATGAGCAGCGTCTTCGCTGCAGCGTCCACGTCAGCAGGCTTCGGTTCGACGTCCTCGGGCAGGCTCTGCGCGATGCGGGCCACGGCCGCCTGCTCGTCGGGATCGAGGGCACGGACGATACCGTGGACGATGTCGGCCAGCCTCGTGCCGCCGGCCGCATCGCTGATCCGCTTCTTCTCTTCGTCGCCGCACTGGCGGTCGAGCCGCGCGAGGCGGGCGGCGAGCGACGACAGGTAGTCCGGATCGGTTCCGCCGAGAGCGACGTGCTCGAGCAGCGCGTCGAACGAGATCGTCTTCTTGCGTTCGAGCGGCTGGGTGTCGGAGAGCGGTCCCTCGGTGACGCCGACGCAGTCGACGATGACGAAGTGCGTCTTCGCTTGCGCCTCGGGCGTCACGCCCTGGAGCGTCGTTTGGTCGACGACACGCACGCCGCGGCCTTTCATCTGCTCGAAGTGGACGCGGCTCTGGACGCTGCGCATGAACATGACGATCTCGATCGGCTTGATGTCGGTGCCGGTCGCGATCATGTCGACGGTCACGGCAATGCGCGGGTTGTAGCTCACGCGGAACTCCTGGATGAGGTCGGACGGCTTCTTGTCCGTCGACTTGTACGTGATCTTCTGGCAGAAGTCGTTTCCCTTGCCGAACTCCTCGCGCACGATCTTGACGATGTCCTCGGCGTGCGAGTCGTCCTTGGCGAAGATGAGCGTCTTCGGCACCTCGCGTCGGCCGGGGAAGATCTCGGTGGGCAGCTTGTCGCGGAAGGTCCTGATGATCGTCCGGAGTTGGTCCTCGGCGACGACGGCTCGGTCGAGGTCGTTGGCGCTGTAGGTCAGGGGCTCGTCGGGCCGCTCCCAACGTACGCGGCGGGTCTGCCGATCGCGGATGCCGAGTTGGTAGTCGCCGGGCCGGATGGTCGCGCCTTCTTTCGTGATCCGGGTGCGGATGTTGTAGACCTCGAAGTCGACGTTGACGTTGTCGGCGACGGCCTCCTCGTGGCTGTACTCCATCACGAGGTTCCGCTGGAAGAAGCCGTAGGTGTGCGCGGCGGGCGTGGCGGTGAGGCCGACGAGGTAGGCGTCGAAGTAGTCGAGTACCTGGCGCCACAAGGAGTAGATCGAGCGGTGGCACTCGTCGACGAAGATGACGTCGAAGTGCTCAGGCGGGATGGCCGGGTTGTAGACGACGGGCAGCGCTTCTTTCGACAGCGCGCCGTCCTTTTCCCACAGCGACTCCTCCTCGAGCGCGGGATCGAGTTCGGCCTCTCCCTGGAGCATCGAGTAGAGGCGCTGGATGGTCGAGATGACGACCTTGCTCGACGCGCCGATGGTGTTCGACTGGAGCCGTTGGACGTTGTACAGCTCGGTGAACTTGCGGTGGTCGTCGGGCGTGCGGTAGTTCCCGAACTCCTTCTCGGCCTGCTCGCCGAGGTTCTTGCGGTCGACGAGGAAGAGGACGCGCGAGGCGCCGGCGTACTTGATCAGGCGGTAGATGGACGTGATCGCCATGATCGTCTTGCCGGAGCCGGTGGCCATCTGGATGAGCGAGCGCGGCCGATCCTCGCGGAGCGACTTCTCTAGGTTCGCGACGGCGCGGAACTGGTTGTCGTAGAGGCTGCCGCGCAGGACGGGCGGCATCGCCTGCAGGCGTGCGCGCAGGGAGGATGGGCGCTTCGGGTTGTGGGCGTACTCGCCCGTCTCAGGATGCCAGTCGTGGATCCACTGGGGCAGCGTGTCGGCTTCGACCCAGGCGCGAAGAGTCTCAGGGCGATGGAACTGGAAGATGCTCCGGCTGCGTGGCTCGGGATCAAGGCCGTTCGCGAACTTCGTCTCGCTCCCGGTGCTGAGATAGACGAACGGCAGCGGGCTCACCGGCGCGGACGCCGAGATCGAGTACGGAAGGCCCGCCGTGTACTTCGCACCCTGCCCCTCGACGCTCGTCAAGGGATACCCCTCAGGCTTCGCTTCGAGCGCTCCGACAGCCTTCCCGTCGACGAAGAGAAGGTAGTCCGCGTGGCCGTGACCAGGTTCGAGAACGAACTCACGCACCGCGACGCCCGGCCCGGCGGAGAGATTGATCTCGTCCCGGCTCTGCACAACCCAGCCGGACTCGGCGAGCTTCTTGTCGATCACTTCGCGGGCGCGTTGCTCAGGGGTGGTCATTCGTCGGCATTGTCTGCCCGCGCGAGTCTATCGCTCAGACAGCCCTCCAGACGGGATCTACGCGATTCTAGCGTAGGCGTACGTCGATTCCAACAGTGGGGAAAGTGGGAGAGAGGCGGCGGCGCGGAGTGCGTGGCTGTCGGTCGATCTGCGTTGACCGACAGCTCGGGAGTTCCGCACCTGTACTGGTCGCGGAACTCCTGGAAGGTGTCCGTGGCTGTCGAGTCGATGGCTGCTCGGCAACGCCCGGTCTGAGCAGCTTGGAAGCAGCCGCTGCTTCGGCTGCTTCTTCTCACGGAACCGACGGCTCGGGGAGGTGGGCTGCTCGATGTCCTGGGTTCTCGAGCAGCTCGGGAGTTCGGACGGCCTTCGCGACACGTTACCGAACCCCTTGGGTGGGACTGCGCCGGAGGCGACGACTCAAGGAGGCAACTCCAGGTCCGTGGACGGGGTGCGCGGGGCGGATCAGCGGGCAGCGAGGTAGTCGTCCAGCGAGAACCCGGCGTCCCGCAGGACTCGTACGGCAGGTCCTCGGCCGAGATCGCAGCCGGTGTGCACCGGCAGAGTGACGGTCTTGCCGCTGTTTGGGTGCCGGAGCGTGAGATGCGAGCCGGAGCGTCTCTCTTCGACGAAGCCTTTCCTCTTGAGGAATGCGAGAAGCTCCCGAGCGGTGATCTGCGGCGCTCGGGTCATTCTGGGACGCCGACGGTGAGCTCTTCGACGTGGACGAGCTGACCGGTTTGCGGAACGTCTTGGTCGTGCGCTAGGAGGGATTGGATGTGCAGCTCAATCGCCTCACGGATGTTCCGCTTCGCCTCTTCGACGGTCTTTCCGTTGCTGAAGCACCCGGGAAGAGCTGGGCTGTAGGCGTAGTAGCCTGGATCGTCCTTCTCTTTCTCGATGACGATCTGGAATGAATAGAACTTCATCGCGCCTCCGCTCCGCCCATGCCGAACGAGCTTGAAGGATTATAGCGTTCCCGGTGTGCGCGCGAGTCACTTGGGTTCGTTGGGCTCGGAGTGCGCGGTTCGCGGTTCGCGGTGCGTGGCTCGGAGGCTGGCCGATTCGTTGAGTTCGTTGAGTTCGTTGGGTTCGTGGCTACTCAGCGGGCTGCGGTGCTGAGTAGCTCGGGGAGTTGGGCTGCTCGATCTCTCAGGTTTTCGAGCAGCTCGGGAGTTCGGTCGGTGTCCGCGACACGTCGCCGAACTCCTTGTGTGGGGCTGGCTTCTCCTGGTCGGCTGGGCAGTTCGTTGGGTTACGAGAGGCGGCATGTGGGAAACAGGGCCGCGTGAACGGAATGCGGCGGGTTCCGCTCACAGGGCGAGGACGTTATGAGCGCATTCGGCCTTCATCGCTCATTATGATGCGTCGAGCACGGGGGTGCGCTCATTGGCATCGAACGTTATGTGCGCTATTCTATCTTTACGCTCATAGCGACGGGAGGAGACGTGCCTCAGCCAGGGGAGTGGATCAAGAGCCAAGAAGGGTACTCGGCTTTCGTCCCGAACCCGTTGCCGCCGACTCTCGAGTGGACGAGGGAGATCGTGCACGCGATGTCGGACGCAGATCGGGCCATCGGGCGGCTCGCAGGCGAGGGCCGCGGACTGCCGAATCCGCACATCCTCATGCGTCCCTTTGTTGCGCGAGAGGCCGTGCTCTCCAGTCGAATCGAGGGCACGCGGGCTACGCTGGGTGAGCTGCTCGCTGCGGAGGCTGGCGCGATCGTCGACCGGAGTCCCGAAGACCTGCGCGAGGTCGCGAACTACGTCGCCGCCCTTGAGCACGGGATCGATCGGTTGCCGGCTCTTGGCCTCTCCGTCTCGCTCCTGAAGGAAGTCCACGCTCTCCTGATGCGCGAGGTGCGCGGCGGCCACGCCCAACCAGGGAAGGTACGCACGATCCAGAACTGGATCGGCCTTCCCGGTTCGACCCCGCATACGGCAGTGTACGTTCCGCCGCCGCCCGCACGTGTCCCTGCGCTCTTGCGCGACTTGGAACGGTTCTTGCAGGATCGTTCGCTCCCTCCACTCGTTCAGGCCGCGCTTGCGCACGTTCAGTTTGAGGCGATTCACCCGTTCCTCGATGGGAACGGTCGCGTCGGCCGGCTGCTCGTCAGCCTCTTTCTCGTAGACAGCAGGGTTCTCCCATCTCCACTCCTCTACCTAAGCGCGTTCTTCGAGGCGACCCGCTCCGACTACTACACCCGCCTGCGCGAGGTGACGAGCGCGGCCGACTGGGCGAACTGGCTCGTCTATTTCCTGAACGGCGTCGCGCGGCAGTCGGAAGACGCTGTCGACCGCGCGGCTCGCATGCGCGACCTGGTTCTCGAGTGGCATGCGGACCTACGCGGAGTGAGGTCGGACGCGCCCGCACGAGTCGTCGATCTTCTTGCGGGGAACCCCTTTGTCACCGCCAAGCACGTGGCAGACCGTCTGGGCGTGGCGCGAACGACGGCGGCGCGCGCTATTTCCATCCTCGTGGACAAGAACATCCTGTCTCCGGTCGACGGCCGCCAGCGCGATCGCGCGTACTGCGCGACTGACCTACTGGCAATCCTTGAGGAGCCAGCGCAACTCATCCCGAGGCCGTAGGCCCCGAGTGTCCATCGGGTTGAGCCCACGCAGTAAGCATGGATGCGACTGCGTCTCTCACTCGGGGGGCAGCCCGCTGCGTCAAGGGACGACCCTGAGGGTAGACCGTGTGGCCTTCGGCGTGCGGTGGACGCCGGTATTGGGCGAATGCGTCGCGCCAAGCCGCCAATGAGCAGGTCCACAACTGGTTCCGGCTTCTCTGCGCCTCAACAGCGCTCTTCATCTCCTCAACTACGGCCCTCGCAATAGCAGGGCTCGCGGAGCCCTGTCGATACTGGACACGTCGTACACAGTGTCGATGTCTTCCGCCGTCAGGCCCCACGGGTCGACGCCGAGGGGGACGTAGCCGCCTTCGACGGCGGTCTCGGCGAAGGCGTACACCTTGCCGTGGTAGTCCCAGAAGCTGCGGTCGGGATGCGCGGTGATGAAGCTCTGCTCGACGGGAACCCACGCGATCATGTGGTCGGCGACGCCGTCGCCGCTGGTGTCTACGGCGACCATGAGGGCTCCGTGGCCGAGGGTGCGGACGAGGCTGGTATAGAGGATGGCGGTGTCTTCGCAGTCGCCGATCAGGTCGACGAGCACCTCGATGGGGTAGCGGGGGTACTCGTACCAGTACGGGTCGTTGACGTACTCGACGCAGTGCTGGACGAAGAAGAGGGCGTTCTCGAGCTGGGCGTGGTAGTCGCCGCCCGCGCCGCTCAGGATCTCCTGGGTGATGACTTCGAGGTCGTCGTCGTCGAGCGGGTCGAGGACGTACTCGTCGTAGTCTCTGTTCACGAACGCGGTGCGCGGCTGGGACTTGTAGTACCGGTAGAGGTCGAGCGAGATCTCGAGGTCGCAGCTCTCATCCTGCCCGCCGTACTCCCACTCGTAGTGCCGCGACACGGTCCCGGAGGTGTCGATGGTCGTCACGATGGTGATTGTAGTGGTCGCGGTCCTCTCGCCGTTGTCGTTGTCGCGAATTGTGAGGGTGACGGTGTAGGAGCCTACGGAGGCGTACTGGTGGAATGCGGATGCACCGGTGCCGGTCGAGCCGTCTCCGTAGCTCCACGCATACGACTCGATCTCCCCGTCGGGGTCGTAGGACGCGCCGGCGTTAAAGCGGACGGTCTGCCGCGGATAGGCGGGAGACGGGTACGCCGAGAACGCGGCGACAGGTAGCTCGTTCGCTCCGCGCACGGCGATCTCGACGGAGCCGGTCGCCCGGCCTCCGCGCTTGTCGACTACGGTGAGGGTGGCCTCGTACTCTCCGGCGGCCGTGTAGGTGTGGTCGATCCGCACTCCGGCGCCTTCGTGTCCGTCGCCGAAATCCCACTCGTACCGCCGGATCGTGCCGTCGGGATCGTAGGATTCACCGGCATCGAACTCGACGGTGAGCGGCGCAATCCCCATCGTGGGATCGGCGTCGATCTCCGCGATTGGGAGGGTGTTGGGAAAGAGGAAGCATCCGCCGGCTGCGAGGACGGTGGCAACCGCTATCGTGGCGGCGATCGGCAATCTGCCCCTCAGTGTGCACGTAGTGGAGCGGCTCAAGCCTTTCATCACGTGACAAGGATGGAGGAAGTTAGGGCGGTTGCCAAGGGGCCGTTCGTTGAGTTCGTTGGCTCACGAGAGGCGGCTCGTGGCATGTGGGGATGCATTCGTCGGGTTCGTTGGGTGCGCAGTGCGCAGTCCGTGGCTGTCGGTCGATCTGCGTTGACCGACAGCTCGGGAGTTCCGCAGGCAAAGGGCGGATGCGGAACTCCTGGACCGAGGCCAGTTCGTTGGGTTCTTTGAGTCCCGAAAGGCAACTCGAGGCTTATCCACCCGGTTGCTGGACTCAACGAACTCAGAGAAATCGAGTAGCTCATCTACGAGCCGTAGGCTTTGGACCGATGGGCGACCTTGACGACCACAACGACGTGGTTAGCATCTCGGATCTCGTAGAGGATCCGGTAGCTGCCTTGTCGCACTCGGTAGAGCTCTCGGCTGGACAGCTTCTCGGAATCGGGCCCTCGGGGCTCGTCAGCCAATGCCGCAATCCGTTTCAGAATCCGCGCAACGTGTTTTTGGGGTATGCCGCGTAGATCCTTGGCTACGCTCTTCTTGATCTCGAGTCTATATCTTGCCATGCGCCTTGAGGTCGGCGAGGAGGGCTTCGTACGACATCGTCGGCTCGGCAGCGCGGTCGGCAAACGCCTGGAGATCCTCTTGGTCCTCGCGAAGGGATTCGCGCACTGCCTCGTTCACGAGTTCTGACATCGATCGCTCGGTATGGGCCGCCTTCACCTTGAGCGCGGTGTGGAGCTCCGGCTCCAAGTAGATCGTCGCTCGCTTCGTCATCACGGATCACCGGGAGGCATTATAACGCTTTAGTGCTCAAGCGTCATGGTGCGCAGTTCGACGCGCTCGTCTAGGTTCGTCGACTGGTTCGCAGTGCGCGGTGCCCAGTTCATTCGGTTCGTTGGGTTGTGAAAGGCGGCTGGTAGCACGTGGTTTGTGGCACGTAGGAGAAGCACTGACAGGACGCAGTTCCCACAATCCACGAGCCACAGGCCACTCGCTACGATTCCTAGGCTTGGGACCGATGTGCCCGGGAGTCCGACAGGGATGTGAGACTACTCTGGTGCGACTCTCGCGTGCGTGGCGTACGGAGAAAGAGAGACGGCGCGGCCCACGCGGGCCGCGCCGTGATCCTTCTTGTGCCGCGGTATCCTACGGCGCTACGGCATCGAGGACCTCGTCGGCGAGCACGATGCCCGCTCCGGTGGCGTCGTCGCCCCAGCTGAACTCAACTTGCACGCCCGAGCCGTCGTCGACGGTTCGCGATCCGGCGGGGAGGTCGATGGCTGCACCCTCGAGGATGCCTTCGACATCCGCCGCTGCCAGGGCCGGGTTCTTGTCGAACATCAGCGCAACCAGGCCGGCGACGTGCGGCGAAGCCATGCTGGTTCCGCCGAGGAAGTAGTACTCGCCGGGTTGGCCGTTCGCCCACAGAGGAGGCGTCGCGGCGCCGGAGCCGAGGTACGGTCCGACGATCCAGCTTCCCGGCGCGAGAACGTCCAGGTCCTGACCGGTCAGCGCTCGGCTGCTGAAGTCGCACACGTAGACCATGTCCTGCAGGGCTTCGTCCGACGCCGGCTCCGCGACGTTTCGTCTCCAGAACCCGCCGCCGCCGACCCACTCGTCGACCCAGCCGATCGCGCCGACGCTGACGACGGGGGCGTAAGCCCCAGGATAGCCCATCCCGGCTTCACCCTCGTTGCCGGCGGAGGCGACGACGACGACGCCGTTGTCCATCGCGTAGTCGATCGCGGCCGCTTCAAGCGGCGAGAGCTGCGAACCGCCGAGGCTCATGTTGATCACCATCGGCGCACCCAGCGCAAGCTTCAGATCGACGGCGTACACGATTCCCGCCGCGATCGCCGGCGACCATCCGCCGCCGTTGTTGCCGAGAACCTTGACCGGAATCACGGTCGCCATCGGAGCGACGCCGTTGGCGGCGTACGGAGCCGTCAGGCTCTTGATCCAGTAGCCGAGGATCGTGCTTGTGACGTGCGTGCCGTGCGCCTCTGTGTCCCGCTCCCACTGGTGCGTCGCTTCGGCAACCGTGCTGTTGTCGCTCGCCCCGCTCTTGAACGCCTTCGCATACTGCACGGCAATGCGCTCTTCGGGGAGGTACTCGCGCCAGTTCTGAACGAGGCCGGTGTCGAGCACAGCGACGTAGACCTCGCTCCCGTCGTACTCCGCGACCCGCGGCACGCCGAAATCCGTGACGTTCATCAGGTCAAGATCCCAGGGGCTGATCCCGCCGGCGTAGTTGTCGGCGTGCCGTTGCGCAATGGCCCCCGCGAGACGGACGGAGGGCAGGCCCGACACCGCCTTGAGCGCAGACTCCTTGGCCCGCATGATGACGCCTCCGATCGCGTCGAAGCGTTGCGTCACCTGGCCGTACTCCGCCAGCTCTGCGACAACTGCATCACTGAGCGGGCCGTCGACGACCAGTTCGATCGTTCGCACGGGGTCAGCGGCCGTTTCCGTCACCGACGCTGGCTGCAGCCAGCTACACCCGCAGACAAGAAGCGCCAATCCTACGGTCAAACCACCGAGCACAACCCATCGCTTGGTCATGCGATCTGCGCCTCCCTTTCTCTGGCCTATCCGGAACACCTACATCCGTATCGCATCCGGGCGCACCTGTCAACGGCCGCGAGCGGGGATCCGGCTGAGCCTCATGGCCCGCCGCCGAACTAAGCATGGCGCCCAGCGGCGAACAGGCGGCTCCGCGGGCCGTTCGTTGGGCGCGGAGTGGGTAGTTCGCAGTTCGCGGCTGCAGTTACGGAACCCTACAAACTCCAAGAACGCTATGAACTCAACGAATGCTGAGCTACGAGTTTCGCAATGGGCAGGCTCTCGCGTGGCTCAGCTCGCGAGATACCGCTTGAGGTCGCGGTAGAAGTTCTCGTGCCCGCTAAGAGCAAGGAGGGTGATGGTCCGTCCGGCCGCGTCAGGCCAGTAGGCAAGAAGGTAAAGCTTGCCTGCCGCTCGAAACTTGTGGACGAACACGCCACGCAGATCCCCCGTCTTCTCTTCGCCGAGCAGAGGATTGTCGCAGATCACACGGACCTGCCGATCCACCTCGGCTCTCAGAGCAGCCGGAAGCTTCTTCTTGATGCGGTCGAAGTTGCGTACCGGGACTGGGGTGTACGTCACGAGCTCTAGCCCCACTCGTAAGGAACTACGTCGCCGGTCTTCATCTGCTCGAGCGCCTCAAGGATGTCAGCTCTGAACTGCGGATGAATCTCGTTGTACTGCCTGACGAAGTCCTCGATCGCGAGCTGGATGACATTGCTGGTCGTGCGTCGCTCTGCCTTCGCAATCTCTTCAAGCTGCTTCCGCAGCTCCTCGGGCACTTTCGCCGACACTGTCGATGAGGTCATAGGCGTATACCCTAGCATGATTTATCTACGATGTCTACCCGATCTCATGGTGCGCGGCTGGGAGAGCGCAGTGCACGGTTCACGGTGCGCAGTTCGTGGTTCGCTGCTCTACATACCTTGGGCGACTGAATGCGCGCTGCGAACTCCGGTCTTCGCACGGCGAATTGCGCACTGAGAACCACGAGCCCGATTCACTCTGACCGCCCACGCCCCGACCACCTTTCCAGTGTGTTCAGCCCGACAAGCGCTCTCCGCGGGGAATCGGGAAGCATGAGTTGGCGAATGACTTCCACGATCGATCGGGTGGGTCCGTCGTTCGCGCCAACCTTGATGTCGAGCTCGTCCAGCCGTCGGGTGAGTTCGATGTGCGACGCGTAGATGCTCCGGAGCCGGACGAACGCTCTGGCAGCGAACACGCTCATCGCGATTGCCTGGCGCGAATGGAGGACACTCGCGGCCATCAGGGCGCCGTACTCGGTGAACGCAACCGGAAGATGGGGCGAGAATCGCAGATTCGCGAGGTGATCGCAATCTGTGATAACCTTTGCCTTCTCTTCCTCGGTGAGCCGGAAGAGGAAGTCGCTCGGGAACCGATCCGCGTTCCGCCGAACTGCCTGATTCAGCGCCTGCGTCTCGACGCCGTAGAGCCCAGCAAGGTCGCTGTCCAGGATGACCTTCACGCCTCGCACCTCGACGATCCGAAGCTTGACGGAATCCACCGACACCTGCTCTTCCATCTCTCCCTCCCTGCGGATGTTGCTGTAGCATGGCTGGCCGGATGCATTGTATGTTCTGTTTGTCTTTGAGTCTAGGGTATGAGATGTACAGTTCTTTCCGACGGCGTGGACGAGGTTTCCCCGTTCGTTGGGTTCGTTGGGGCTCGCTGAGATGGTTGAGGCGGATGTTCGGCGTGTGCTCCGCAATCCGGAACTCCACGAGCTCCATGAACCCTGCGAGTCCCCTCCGTTCGCTACTCGCCGTTCTCGATGCACACGATCGCGATCTTGACCTGGTCGTAGGTGACGAGGCCGTTCAGCTGGCGGAGGATGTTGATGGGGCGCGCGGTGCCGGTGACGCGCGCGACCTCGCTGATTCGGTCAAAGCTTGTCGCGTCGACCCACGGTTCGGGCGAGGTGAGCTTCTTCTCTCGCAGGTAGCCAAGGAGGTACTCGAGGACGGCGTCGGGCGACTTGCCGATGCCGTCGGCGACGGCGTCGAGCGACTGGCCGCGGTCGAACCGCTCGTAGACCATCGGTCGCGCGAGGTCGACGGTGGCCCGCACCTTGGAGCCTTTCCGCGTCGGCTTGGGAACCGCCTTGATGTCGGGATCGACGTCCGTCTCGATCTCGCGGCTCCTGCAGAACTCGCGAATCGCCGCGACGAACGTCTCGCCATACTGGCGGGCCTTGGCCTCGCCGACGCCGCTCACCTCGAGGAATCCCTCGGCCGTCGTCGGGCGGCGACGGGCCATGTCGCGCAGCGCGGCGTCACCGAACACGATGTA
>JBDKUT010000044.1:0-8351 GCA_039679545.1 Thermotogota bacterium | reverse complement strand
CGCGACGTGGCCGAGAATGGTGTACACCTTCGTCCCCGGGCACGAGGGCGTGCCGAACGACCGGAACCATGCCGCGCCGCGCACGACGATCGGAGGGACGTTGGCCAGCGTCTCGACGTTGTTCACCACCGTCGGGTGGGCCCACAGCCCTACGGCACCTGGATAGGGAGGCTTCAGCCGCGGGTAGCCGCGCTTCCCTTCGATCGACTCGATGAGCGCCGTCTCCTCGCCGCACACGTAGGCGCCCGCTCCCTTCTTGATCTCGACGTCGAACGAGAACGACGAGCCGAGGATTGAGTCACCAAGGAGACCCGCGGCACGCGCGTCGTCGATCGCCTTCTGTATGCGTCGGATCGACAGCGCGTACTCGCCTCGGATGTAGACGTAGCCCTTCGTGGCGCTCACCGCGTAGCCGGCGAGCAGGATCCCCTCGAGAAGCCGATGCGGATCCCCTTCCAGGATCAGCCGGTCCTTGAACGTCCCCGGCTCCCCCTCGTCGGCGTTGCAAATGACATACTTGACCTCACCCGGTGACGTGAATCCCCACTTGAGCCCGGTGGGGAACCCTGCCCCACCTCGGCCGCGCAGCCCCGATTGCTTCACCAGAGCGACGACGTTGGCGGGCTGCATTCCCGTCTCGATCACGTGAGCGATTCCCTCGTACGCACCTGCGGCAATCGCTTCGTCGAGGCTCTCCGGATCGATAACGCCGCAGTTGCGCAGAACGATGCGCGGCCGCTCGGCTAGCGCGGCCGTCGTCGCCGAACGCGGCGTGATCCGCAGGCGCTTGACCGGTCGCCCCTTGACCAGGTGTTCGTCAACGATCGCCTTCACGTCCGCGACCGTGACGCGCCCGTACGTGACGTCATCCGGGTGGACGACAAGGACGACGCCGTACCCGACGACGCCGAGATCACCGGTCTCGATCACCTGGACTTCCTCACCGAGTCCTTGCTCAGCGAGCGCGACGCGCAGAGCCTGCTCTACGTTTCGCACACCCGCGAGAAGCGCTTCGTCGTTCACGGACACAAGCACGTGGGTTCTAGCGAGCCGCATCATCCCTCCTGACCCGATCGAGGATTGCGGTGACGCGCTCCGCCGTGAGGTTCCCGTAGAGCTCCTCGTCGATCATCATCGCCGGCGCGACGCCGCACACGCCCAGGCAGCTCGTGCTCTCTAGCGTGAATGCGCCGTCCGCCGTGGTCTCGCCGACCTCTACGCCGAGGTGCCGACGAAGCACGTCCAGCAGCGTCTCCGCCCCCATCAAGAGACACGGAGGTGACTCGCACACGCGGAGGATCCGCCGCCCGCGCGGCTTGAGACTGAACATCGAGTAGAACGTCGCCGTGCCGGCGACGTCAGACAGCGGCGCACCGACGTGCTCCGCCGCTGATCGAAGCGCTTCGGGGGTCAGATACCGCTTCGGCTCGGCATCCTGAAGGTCGTGGAGGATGTCGAGCAGGTACTCGGCCGACCGAGGGTACTTCTCCAACAGGGTTCTCACGCTTCCTCCTCGCTTGATTCGGCCACCGCCTCGGATCTCAACCAGACCCGCGCCGCCTCGACCGCGGTGGGCAGCGCTTCTTCGCTCTTCAGACTGAGCCGTTCGGTCACGTCGAACGACCGACCGGGCACCGCAAGGAGCCACGCGTCGGGAGCACGCTCGAACGCGCGCTCGGTCCAGTCCAGCAGGGCCTCCGGGGACAAGGCGTGTCCCAGGCCATGCCCCGGCGCTGGTCGAATCCGTCGAACGAGTGCCGTCTCTTCTCCAACGGCGGCGTCAACGAACAGCACGCGGTCGGCGTCCTTCAACCACAGGGCAAGGTCTGGCGTCAGCTGGTGGACGATGAAGGTCTCCGCGGACGGCGTGGGACCGAGCTCCGCGACCACACGAGGCCCGATCCCGTCGTCGCCCCGCAGCGGATTCCCGATCCCGATCACCAAGTCCACGTCGACCTCCGCGGCATTCGGACTACTCCTGACAGAGCGTCGTGCAGCGGCCGTCCGCCTCGATGATGTCGAGCCGGAGCGGCATGTGCCCCACGGCGTGCACCGAGCAGGAAAGGCACGGATCGTACGCCCGGATGCCCCCTTCGATCCGGTTCAGGATCCCCTCGGTCACCTTCCCCTTCTTGATGTAGGTCTTGGCGATCTCGCGCACCGCCCGGTTCATGGCCAGGTTGTTGTGCCCCGTCGAGACGATGAAGTTCGCCTTCTCGATCACGCCGTTCTTGTCGACTTGATAGTGGTGGATCAGCGTCCCGCGCGGGGCCTCATGAACGCCCACGCCCTCGAGCTCGTTGATCCCCGCCTCGGCACGAATGTGCGGCGAGAGAATCCGCTCGTCCGTAAGCAGGACCTCCATCTGTTCGATCGCGCCGACCAGCTCGAGCAGGCGGGCGTAGTGGTAGTCGAAGACGCGCCCCGACCGCTTCTTCTCGCCGGCGCGGAACTCTTCGAGCTCCTTGTCCGCCATCGGCGTTCCAAACCGGTCGCAGACATTGACGCGCCCCAACGGGCCGACACGGTACATGCCGTCCGGGTATCCCATCGGCTCGTAGTGCGGGAACTTCAGGTAGGTCCACGGCTCCGCCGCTTCCTTGATGATCGTCGCGTACTGCGCCGGGTCGAGCGCCGGAACAATCGCCTTCCCCTTCGCGTCGACGAGCCGAAGAACTCCAGAGTAGTGCTCCCAGAGTCCGCTCGGGGTGACGAGCCCCATGTACATGCTGTCGAAGGCGCCAAGCACGTTGCGCAGCTCGGCCGACGCAAACGCCTTCTTGTAGAGAGCGAGTGCTTCGAGGATGGTCGCCTTTGCCTCGGGGAGGTGCGAGACGATCCACGCGTGATCCTCCGCCGACAGCGGCTGGTGCACACCGCCGGGGACGGCCCACGCAGGGTGAATCCGCTTCCCACCAAGGCGATCGATGACCTCTTGCCCGAACGCGCGAAGGCGGATCCCCTTTCGAGCCAGCTCGGGGTTCGCCGCCACCAGGCCGACAACGTTGCGCGTAGCGGGGTCGGTGTCCCATCCGAGAAGGAAGTCGGGAGCCGAGAGGTAGAAGAAGCTGAGCGCGTGCGACTGCACGAATTGGCCAAGGTTCATCAGGCGCCGCAGGAGCTCGGCGGTTTTCGGAATCCGCACAGCGAGGATGGCGTCGCACGCCTTGGCCGAAGCCAGGATATGGCTCACCGGGCAGATCCCGCAGATCCGCGCCGTCAGCCCCGGCATCTCCCACAGCGTCCGTCCCTCACAGAACTTCTCGAACCCGCGCAGCTCGGTGACGTGGAACTGAGCGTCGCGCACGTCGCCCTTCTCGTCGAGGAAGACGCTGATCTTCCCGTGGCCTTCGATGCGAGTCACCGGTTCGATATGGATTTCGCGTTGCATGCCTCTCCTCCTACCCGAACTTCAGATCCGCACCGGTGAGTTCCGGCGTCTTCCCATCGAGAAGCGCCAGCACTGCCTTGGCGATCAACCCCGCCGGGGGTGGACAGCCGTGCAGGAAGTAGTCCACCGGGATCACTTCGTGCAGCGGGCGGACCCGCTCGAGCAGCCTCGGGACCACTTCGTACGGAAGCGCCCCGTTCGTCGTCCGCGACGTCCCGTAGATCTCCTCAATCAGTTCCCTCGGCGGGATCCCGTTCCGCAGAGCCGGAACGTTCCCCGTCACGGCGCAATCCCCGAGAGCGATCACGATTTTCGACTTCGCGCGAACCGTGCGAGCCAGCTCGAGTTGCTCTTCGTTCCCGATTGCTCCCTCGACGAGCGTCACGTCGACTCCGCCTTCGGGGAAGACCTTGAGGTCGGTGATCGGGCTGTTGCAGAACTCGATGCGGCCCGCGAGGTCAATCAGCACCTCGTCGATGTCGAGGAACGACATGTGACAGCCGGCGCAGCCGCTGAACCAGACGGTGGCCACTTTCACCTTACCCACGGGCCCTCCTTTCCGTCAGCTCCGCCACGAGGTCCGGGTGTTTGCGCATCTCCGCGTTGCTCGCACCCTTGCGGGCAATCGCCCCGGTCGGGCACACCTCGACGCACTTGCCACAGCTCGTGCACGACTCCGCGGTTCCCCACGGGACGGCGAGATCGGTGATCACGCGCGCCGTCGCGCCACGCTCGGCGAAGCCCCACGTGTGCGCGCCCTCCACTTCCTGGCACACCCGCACGCAGCGTCCGCACAGCACGCAACGGTCTCGATCGATGAGGAAGCGGGGGTGCGTCGCGTCGACGCGCTCGCGTCGATACGTGTACGGGACGCGAACCGAATGCATGTCCAGCTCGCAGGCAAGATCCTGGAGCTCGCACCCGCCGTTCGACACGCAGAACGAGCAGACATGGTTTCCCTCGGCGAACAGCAGCTCGAGGATCGTACGACGGTACGCGCGCACGGTTTCCGTCTGCGTGCCGATCTCCATCCCGTCCGCAACCTTCGTCGTACAGGACGTCACGAGCTGTCCGTACAGGTCGACGATGCACAGCCGGCACGCCCCGACGTCCCTCAGGCCATCAAGGTGGCAGAGGGTCGGGATGTGAATTCCGTTCTCCGCCGCGACCTCCAGGATCGTCTTGCCCGGGGCGGCCAGAATCGTCCGTCCGTCGATCTTCACCCTCAGTTTGTCCACCAGATCGCCTCCATCGGCGAGGTCCCGGACCACCGGGCACTCGCCAAGACCTACCGCGTCGTTGCCCCCGCAGCCTCACCCGCGGACGACCCGCAGCACACGCCGTCCTCCGTCTGCTTCCGATCGCAGTGCAGGCATCGGCGCGCTTCTTCGATCGCCTGCTCCTTCGCGAACCGTCCCCGAACCTCAGCGAACGAGCGGATGCGCGTTCCCGCCGCCGCCATCGGCGGCACGGCGCGCGCCCGCTCTTGGGTATAGGCATCCTCGTCGTAGTCCGTGGCCACCTCGACTCGCTCCTCGGGCTCGAGAATTCCGTTCCCACCGAGGAACCGGTCGATGGCGATCGCCGCTCGACGTCCGGCACCGATCGCTTCCACAACCGTCGCGGGCCCGCTCGTCGCGTCTCCGCCGGCGAAGATCCCGGGACGACTGGTACTCATCGTCACGGGGTCGACGGGCACGAGGCCGCCCTTCGCAACCTCGATCCCCGCGCCCCGAAGGAGTTCTCCGGTCGCCTCCTGCCCCACGGCGACAATCACCATCGACGTCGGAAGCACGATCTCCGCTTGGTCCGACTCCACGGGGCGCCGTCGTCCCGACGCGTCGAACGGGCCAGCCGCCATGCGCGCACACCGCAACCCCTCGACGCGTCCGCCACCGACCACTCCGGTCGGCGACGTCATATCCAGAATCTCGACGCCCTCTTCGATTGCCTCGGCAATCTCCTCGGGGGACGCCGGCATATCGGCCTTCGCCCGGCGATAGGCGATGGTCACGTGCTTCGCTCCGAGCCGCCGCGCCGCGCGGGCCGAGTCGATGGCCGAGTTGCCGCCTCCGATGACGACGACCTCGGCGCCAACCTCCGAGGTGCCGTCCACGTGGATCCCCTTGAGGAAGTCGACGCCGGTCACGACACCCCGCGGAAGCGGGTCGCCGAGCGCGAGTGTCTGGGCCTTCATCGCTCCGGTGGCGACGAACACCGCGCCATAGCCGTCCGCCAAGAGCTCATCGAGGTCTTCGACCGGGGAGAGAAGTTTGATCTCGACGCCGGCCCGGACGATTCGGTCGATGTCCGCCTTGAGGATGTCGCGCGGCAGCCGATAGGTGGGGATTCCCGTCGCCATTGTCCCCCCCGCAATCGGCAACGCCTCGAACAGGACCGTCTCGTACCCCAGCTGCGCCAGGAAGTACCCGCAGGAGAGTCCGGCGGGACCCGATCCAACGACGGCCACGCGCTGTCCGTTTCGCGCTCGAGGCTTCGGACCGGCAAGCTTGTGCTCCATCGCGTAGTCCGCCATGGACCGCTTCAGGTCGCGAATCGCCACGGGCTCTTCGATCTGCGCCCGCTGGCACTTCGTCTCGCAGAATGCGTAGCAGACGCGGCCGCAGATCCCGGGAAGCGGGTTGGTCTTCATGTGGATGTCGAACGCCTTCGCAAAGTCCCCGTTCGAGAGGTGAGCCACGTACGCCGGAACATCCACGTGCGCCGGGCAGCTCGCCTCGCACGGAGCCACGAACAGCGCCGCGCACACCGCGGCGGGGCACGTCTTGTGTCGGATGTGCTCTTCGTACTCGTCGCGGAAGTACTGCAGCGTGCTCAGAACCGGATTCGGCGCCGTCTGGCCAAGGCCGCACAGGGACGACCGCTTGATCGTGTTCGCCAACTCCTCCAGAAGCGCCAGGTCGTCCATCGCCCCTTCCCCGCGCGTGATCCGATCGAGGATGTCGAGCATCCGCACCAGGCCGCTCCGGCACGGGACGCATTGCCCGCAGGACTCCGACGCGGTGAATTCAACGAAGTACCGCGCGAGATTCACCATGCACGTGTCCTCGTCCAGCACGATGACTCCGCCCGACCCTACGATGGCGCCCAGCTCTTTCAGCGTCTCGTAGCTGATCGGCGTGTTCAGGTACGGAACCGGGATGCAGCCCCCGGACGGTCCGCCCGTCTGGATGGCCTTCAGCCTCTTCCCGTTCGGCACACCGCCGCCGATGTCGTAGATGAGTTCCCCGATCGTCGTTCCCATCGGAACTTCGACGAGGCCGGTATTGCGAACGTTGCCAGACAGCGCGAAGACCTTCGTGCCCTTGCTCTGTTCCGTCCCGATCGACGCGAACCACGCTGATCCGCGGGCGACGATGTGCCGCACGTTCGCATAGGTCTCAACGTTGTTCAGAAGCGTCGGCAGTTGCCACATGCCAGACGTCGAGGGGTATGGAGGTCGGATCCGCGGGACGCCGCGGCGCCCTTCCAGGGAGGCAATCAGCGCGGTCTCTTCCCCGCACACAAACGCGCCCGCTCCGACGCGAATCTCGATGTCGAACGAGAAGGCCGTCTCGAAGATCCGGTCGCCAAGAAACCCGAGCTTCCGCGCCGCCTCGAGCGCCGAGCGCAGTCGCTTGATGGCGAGCGGGTACTCGGCGCGCACGTACACGTACCCGTGCTGCGCTCCCACGGCGTAGGCGGCGATCGCCATCCCTTCGATCACGGTGTGGGGATCTCCCTCGAGGACCGCGCGATCCATGAACGCCCCGGGATCGCCCTCGTCCGCGTTGCAAACGACGACCTTCTTGGGCGACTTCTCGCGGCGGACGAAGTCCCACTTCGTCCCCGTCGGGAAGCCGGCGCCGCCGCGCCCGCGCAGCCCGGACGCCTTCATCTCGGCCACGACCCCCTCGGGGGTCATGGTCGTCACGGCCTTGCCCAGCGCCTCGTACCCGCCGGCCCCGATGTACTCCTCGATGCTCTCGGGATTGATGGCGCCGCAGTTCGCGAGGACGATCTTCATCTGCTTCTCGAAGAACGGGATGGACCGACGCTCCTGGATGATCCGGTCCGCCGTCTCCGAGCGGAACAGGAGCCGCTCCACCACGCGTCCCTTCAGGAAATGCTCGCTGACGATCTCCGCGACATCCGCAGCGGCCACGTTCTTGTAGAGCACGCCCTCCGGGTAGACGAGGACAAGGGGGCCGTACTGGCACGGCCCCATGCAGCCCGTCTCCACAATCCGAACCTCGTCCGCGAGGTGATGGGCCTCGAGTTGCCGGACGAGTTCCTCCTTCACTTCGAGGCTGTGGGACGACATGCACGCGCCGCCCGAACAGACCAAAACGTCCAAACGACCGGCCACGTCTACTCCTTCTCAGCGTCGACGATGGCCAGCACGTCGCCCTCGACGACCGTCCCGTGAATCACGTGTTCGACGACGACCCGGCGTGCCTTCTCAGCGGTCATTCCCCCGTACACCACCTTCGGATGGTCCCGCTCGATGACCTCGACGATCGGCTCCTTCGAGGCGAGGCCCTTCTCCCCGGACTGGGTCACGATAACGTCCGTCAACTTCCGCTTCTCGATCTCATCCAGGAACGCGCTTAGGACCTCCCGCGCGCCCGCGGCGATCCCCGACGTGCCCATCCCCACGACGATCTTCACCCGTGCCGCCCCTCCCCGAAGCCGCAGGTCGTTTTGCACCCGCTCACGGATCTTGCGGAGTTCTTCGAGCTTCATCGTGCGTCCTCCCGTTCGGTCTGTTGTCGCATTCCCGATCCGTCCGGCCATCACGCGGCAGACGGCTTGGTCCCCTCTCGATACGAGTTCAGGATCCGCAACGCCTTCGTCGGGCTGAGGCGTCCGTAGACCTCTTCGTCCACCATCATCACGGGCGCCAGTCCGCACGCCCCGAAGCACCGGGCAGTGTCGAGGGTGAACAGGCCGTCGGCCG
>JBDKUT010000043.1:0-5606 GCA_039679545.1 Thermotogota bacterium | reverse complement strand
GTCACGCAGCACTGGTTTGACGCGACCAGCAAGCTCGGCGGGCCGACCCTCGTTCCCGAGGCGGACCTGGTGAACGATCTGCGCGCCGTCAAGTCGCCCACGGAGATCGAGAGCCTCCGAAAGGCCGCGCGGCTCGCCGACGATGCCATGACTCGACTGGTCCCCGAGATTCGCGTGGGGATGGACGAGGCACAGGTCGCTCTTCGACTCGAATGGCTGATGCGCGAGGCGGGATCCGAGGGGATCGCGTTCGACATCAACGTATCGGCCGGCGAGAACTCCGCGCTCAACCACTACAACCCGGTTCTCGCGCGGAGGAAGCTACGTCGTGGGGATTTGCTCCTGTTCGACTTCGGGGCTTGCGTAAACGGCTACCGATCCGACATCACGAGAACCCTGTCCGTGGGCAAACCCTCCAGCCAATTCCAGGCGATCTACGACATCGTGCGGCAAGCGAATCTTGCCGCGATCGCGGTCGCTCGTGCAGGCGTCACAGGAATCGAGGTCGACGCCGCCGCCCGCGACGTGATCAAGAAGGCCGGGTACGGAGACCGATTCGGACACGGGCTCGGCCACGGGATCGGGCTCGAGATCCACGAGAGGCCGGCGCTCTCCCCGCAGAGCAAAGACACGCTTGCTCGAGGAATGGTCACCACGATTGAGCCGGGAATCTACCTCTCCGGGGTCGGCGGCGTGCGGATCGAAGACGATGTCGTGATCACCGACGCAGGGTGCGAAGTCATCACTGCATTCCCGAAGGACCAGCTGATTCAGGTGGGCACGTGAAGAAGTACCGCGGGCTCTTCCTGCTTGCCGGCCTATTGCTGTGCAGCGGCCTGCTCTATGGCTGTTCGCTCCTCTCGGCCGCGCCCGTCGCTGACTTCGACGTCTCGCCCGTGGTTCTGTACGCAGGAGAGGACGTTACGCTCGACGCGTCCGTCTCCTCCGGAGACATCGTCGATTGCGCTTGGACCCTCGGAAGCGGGGTCAAGGAGTCCGGCGAGAAGATCACAACAAGCTTCGCGGCTCCCGGGGTGTACCCAGTCGAGCTCACGGTGACGGATGGAGAGGGGCGCACTGACACGGTGTTGCAGGAGCTGACTGTCTACGCGCGGACCGGGACACGCCTCTTCTCGGAAGACTTCTCCGACGGCCTCGCCGCTCTGGGACGGTGGGCCCTGGACTCAACCGCGGCGATTGAGGACGAGGGTGGAATCGACTACCTGTCGTCGGACGGCGTGGGGTACTGCCTGTACATCCACAGTGCAGCCGACCGGCTCCACCGCCGCGGCGCCGCCGTTGAGGTTCCTCCGCTTCGCGTCGGGCAGAGGCTCGTGTTCTCGTTTGAGGTGATGACCACGAAGAGCCACGCGGGGTACGGGTTCGTCATCGCGCCCGGCCGCTCTCGATTCGATCTTCCCGCCGCGGGACTGCCGTACTTCGTCTACTCGGGCACGTCGGGCGGAGCCAGTATCCATGAGCCGTCTCCGGATGGCTCCGACGCCGTTCTTCCCGTGTCCTTCAAGCCTGCGGTGTACCAGTGGCACAGGTATATCCTCTCCTACTCGACCGACGCGTGCACGTTGGCCGTGGACGGCGAGGTTCGCTACATGGGGACCGGCGGGGCCAATCTGTCGACGGGTGGATCCTGGTGGATCATCGTCGGGGACGAAAGCGATACAGATGCTTGCTCGACCTACTACGGCGCGATGAGCGCGACCGTTGAGGAGTAGAGCATCTCGACACCGTGAACGAAAGGCGGCCGTCGGGTACCGTCTTCGCATCATGACAAGCGCAAGGCACAACCGGTCCTACGAAGCCTTCCTCGTCGACGTCGACGGCGTCCTGACCCGGGGCTCGCAGCCTCTCCCCGAGGCGGTGGACGGCCTGAAGGCGCTCCAAGCGCGAGGCCGCGTCGTGCTCCTGACGAACAACTCCACCCGATCGAGAAGCCAGCTGTCAAATCACCTCATGGCGCTGGGATTCCCGGTCTCCGCGGCCGACATCTTTGCGACGTCCTACTTGGCCGCTCGCTACCTCCGCGACGTCTCGAACGTGGCGCAGGTCTGGGTTCTTGGCGAAGAGGGTCTTCGCACCGAGTTGGCGGCGGCGGGGCATCGCCTCGTCGAGCGACCCACGGATGCCGATTGGGTCGTCGTCGGGATGGATCGCGGATTCGACTACGCCAAGCTCTCTCAAACCCTGCCGGCGCTGCTCACCGGGGCGCACCTCCTCGTCACCAACGAAGACGCCACGTTCCCGACGACGGAAGGCCTCGTCCCCGGAGCCGGAGCGATCGCCGGCGCTCTGCGTGGGATGGGATACGCCCCGGATGCTGTGATCGGTAAGCCGTCGTCGCTTGCCTTTGCGATCGCTCTCGAGGAACTCGGAGTGCCGAAGAAGCGTGTCCTCGTCATCGGCGACCGTCTCGAGACCGACATCCTCGGCGGGAGCATTGCGGGGATGGACACGGTCCTCGTCCTCTCGGGAGTGAGCCGCGAGTCCGATCTCGCGGACTCAGCCGTACGGCCGACGTGGGTGGCCAACAACCTCGCGGCCGTGGCGGCTGGAGCTTGGCGGGCGTTCCCGTCGAGCTAGACCCCCAGAGGTGAGACCCGGTAGGATCCATTCTGGAGGAGGGGTATGGACGAAGCAGCGCTGCGAGTGACGAACCTGCGGAAGAGCTACGGCGAGGTTCGCGCCGTGGACGGCGTCTCGTTTGCCGCCCCGGCGGGCCGCGTCTTTACGCTCCTCGGCCCCAACGGCGCCGGCAAGACGACGACGCTTGAAATCCTTGAGGGGATTCGCGACGCCGACGAGGGGGAGATCGAGGTTCTCGGGCGACGTCTCCGCCGGATTGACCGGGCTACCAAGGAGCGAATGGGCGTTCTCCTCCAAGAGGGCAACTTCGAACCCTACCTGAAGGTCCGGGAGGTGCTCTCGTTGTTCGCGGCGTTCTTCCGCGCGCCGCGGTCGCCGGCCGAAATGCTGCGGGAGATCGCGCTCGAGGAGAAGGGGAACGCGCTGGTCCGAACGCTTTCGGGAGGACAGAAGCAGCGGCTGGCCATCGGCGTCGCACTGATCAACAACCCTGACCTCGTCTTTCTCGATGAGCCCACGACAGGGCTCGACCCGCAGGCGCGGCACAACATATGGGCGATCGTGTCAGGGTTGACGGCGTCGCGCAAGACCGTCGTGCTGACGACGCACTACATGGAGGAGGCCGAAGCGCTCTCCCAAGACGTCTGCATCATGGACCACGGGAAAGTGATTGCCGAGGGAGCGCCGCGCGAACTGGCCGCTGAGTTGGGCCAAGAGACGCTCATTGAGTTCGTCGCGGGTGCTGAACCATCCCCGGAGTCACTCGGGCCGTCCTGCAAGGCGGTCCGAAGGGATGGGGACCTTGTCGTCGTCGAAAGCGAGGACCTCGTCGCGACGATGGCGCGATTGCTCGAATGGTCGGCGTCCGCGGGGAGTCCGCTCGCGGGGATGACCGTGCGCCAACCGAACCTGGAGGACGTCTTTCTGTCGCTGACGGGGCGGAGGCTGCGGACGTGAGAGGCGTCTTTGCCCTGGCCCGTACGCAGCTGATCACGTCGCTACGGGAACGGATCACGCTCTTCTGGTTCCTGGTCTTCCCGTTGTTTCTGCTTGCCCTGCTCTCGTTCATTTTCGCCAACGTCGGGAAGACGGAGGACCTCTCGTTCGACATCACGGTCGTGAACCTCGATCGGGGATCGGCCCACGGGAGCTTCGGCGCAGGCGTGGTGGAGACGTTCCGCCAGCTGGCGCAGCCGGGATCGTCGGGAAAGGCGGCCCTGTTTCGGCTTCATGAGCCCACAGACGCCGAGGAGGCACAGGCGTACCTCGCTGAGGAGATCCACGCGCTCCGCGTCGGCCAGCGAGCGGCGGTCGTGGAGATCCCTGCCGATTTCTCGGAATCGCTGTCCGCGGCGGCGCGCGCCGCTGGCGGGCGGGCCACCGCGCCAGCGCGGGTGATCGTCCATACCAGTGGGGGGCGTACATCGTCCGACATGGCGCTCGGAATTATCGAGCAGGTGCTCGTGCGCATCGACAAGGAGATCCTGACCAAGCTTGGGCTGTTTGACGCGGCGCACGCCGTGGCCATCGGACACCGCGAAGTCGGATCGGAGAACAAGGCTCTGGCGTACGTGGACTTCCTCGTTCCCGGAGTCATCCTGATGGGATTCTTCACCGCCGGTCTGTTCAGTGTTCCGGGGACGATCTTGTTTGGTCGCGAGCGGAAGATCCTTCGCGCCTACTGGGTGACTCCGCTCGATGTGCCGCGCTTCTTCGCCGGGTTCTCGCTCGGTCACATCGCCCTGTGTGTGCTCCAGTTCGTCTGCGTCTGGGTGCTGGGGCGGTACGCCTTCGGCGCACACATCGACCTCTTCCGGCCGTTGGCGCTCGGGTACCTCGCGCTTGCCGTCGTCACATTCCTCTCCCTCGGCTTCCTCGTCGCGGCCATGGCGCGCACCCCGAACTCGGCCATGGCGATCGCCAACATCGTCAACATGCCGATGATGTTCCTCGGCGGGCTGTTCTTCCCCACGGGGTCCGTGCCGCCGGCGCTGCGGGTCATCATGCTGGCCAACCCGGTGACGTACTTGGCTGACGGCTTGCGCGCGAGCGTGGGCGTGAGCGCGGCGACGTTCGGGCACGCGGTGTCTCTCGGCGTGCCCTGTGCATGGATCGTCGGATGCACCGTGGTCGCATCGCTGCGGCTCAAGTGGGATGTGGGACGATGACCGCGTTTCGCGCTCTCCTCCGAGGCGAGATGCACGTCTTCCTGCGGGACAAGGCCTCGCTGACGTTCACCCTTCTGTTCCCGCTTCTGTTCATCGTCATCTTCGGGTACCTCATGGGCGGGATCGGCACCGCGAGTGCGGCCAAGCTCGGACTCGTCGTCGCGCCCCACGTCGAGGCGAAGAGACTGGAAGCCGCGGTCTCGGAGGTTGGGGTGGCCCGCGTCACGCCGTACGCGTCCGCGGCGGAGCTGGAACGGGCGATCGACGGCCGCGATGTGGACTTCGGGGCCGAGTGGGACGGGACGACCCTCCTGTTCGTCTACGACGTGCGGCGAACCCAGGAGAACTTCGCCTTCGAGGAGCTCGCGAGCGGGATCACCGCGCGGTTTGACCTCGCGAACCAAGGCCGCCGCCCGATTTTGGACGTCGTCCCCGTCGTAGACGGCGGCGAACCGTCGGCGGACTGGTTCACGCTCGTCGTCCCGGGGATCCTGGCGTTCTCGATCCTCTCGGCCGGCCTGTTCGCCGTCGCCGGGCACGTCACGTCCATGAAGCAGCGGCGGTTGCTGGAACGTATGGTCGTCACCCCGATGCCTTCGGTCGCCCTGCTCGGAGCCGTCGTTGTCGTGCGGCTTGTCGTCGTCCTCGTCTCGACGCTCGTGACTCTGGGCACGGCGATGGCCCTGTTCCACGTGACGTTCCACATCAACTGGTTCGAGTACGCCGTGTTCCTCGTGGCGGCGACGATCGGCACGATGGGGCTCGGTACGTTGCTGACGTTGGTCGTCCGGCAGCCGTCGAGCGCCAGCACCCTGGCCAACGTGCTGTCGATGCTGA
>JBDKUT010000042.1:0-9866 GCA_039679545.1 Thermotogota bacterium | reverse complement strand
CCGACGCGGTGCTGGTCGACGGCGAGAATCTTGCCTCGGACGACGGCCTCATCGCCGGACTTGAGGCTGCCGATGGAGACGAAGCGTGTCCGATCTTCGAGTCGGCGGGGGAGGTAGTAAAGCAGGTCTTCGACCGTGAGCACGCCGAGCTTCTCGAGCAGCTCGGCCCGCTTGGCGCCGACGCCGCGGAGGCCGGCGACCGGTGTCGTCAAGTCCGCCGCGTCGGCGTCCGAAGGCGAGCCCTGGAAATGATCGATCAACCGCGCGAGCATCCGCTGGCGGTCGAAGGGAGACGCCTTGCCGTAGCCGGCGACGATCGAGTGAGCCGCTGGGAGTTGGCGCTCGACGAACGCCTCGATTCCGCGGGTGACGGCCGTGTCCTGGAACCCGGTCGATCGCTCCAGCTTGAGGATCTTCTCGACCATGACTCTTGGATCGCCGTTCTCTTGTGGCATATCGGACGCTACTTTATAATGCGCCCGACGGCCATGCAAGGAAAGAAGAGCCCCATTCGCACCTTCGGTGATCCCGCATTGCGGCGCCCGGCCGAGGTTGTCGAGGCGATCGACGACGAGGTTCGGGAGATCTGTCGCGCCATGGTCGAGGCGATGCTGCGCGCCGGCGGCGCGGGGATCGCTGCGCCGCAGATCGGGATCGCCAAGCGGATCATCGCCCTCGACGTCGACGGGCAGTTCCACGTCCTCATCAACCCCGAGCTCGTCTCGAGCGAGGGGGATGTGGAGGAAACGACGGAGGGGTGCCTGAGCGTTCCGGGGGTCAGCGCACCCGTTGTGCGTAGCGCGCGCGCGACCGTCGCCGGCACGACGCTCGACGGAGAGCGGATCGAGATCACGGGCGAAGGCCTGCTCGCTCGCGCCATCCAGCATGAGATGGATCACCTGAACGGCCAGCTGTTCTTGGATCACTTGAGCCCCGCTCGCCGGCGGAGCTTGCTTCAGCAGTACAAGCGCCGGAAGCGCGACGAGGAGGAGTAGCGTGCGCGTCATCTTCCTCGGGACTGGCGGATTTGCTCGCCCGGCGCTCTCCCGGCTGGCGGAGCGACACGACGTCGTCCTTGTCGTCACCCAACCGGATCGCCCCGCAGGCCGTCACGCCGAGCCGTCCGCTCCGCCGGTCAAGGACGAGGCGGAGTCGCTCGCTCTCTCGCTCTTTCAGCCGGAGCGGATCAACACTCCGGAGTCCGTATCCCGTCTGCGTTCCGCGGACGCCGATATCCTCGTCGTGGCCGCGTACGGGCAGCTCCTGAAGCCGGAGGTATTCAACGCCGCGCCCCGCGGCGCGGTGAACATCCACGCTTCGCTCCTTCCCGCATATCGCGGCGCGGCGCCGATTCAGTGGGCCATCCGACGGGGCGGGTCACAAAGCGGAGTCACCACGTTTCAGCTCGACCAAGGGATGGACACCGGCCCGTTGCTCCTTCAGAGGCGGCTCGACATCGGCCCGGACGAAACCGCGGGAGAGCTTGAGCGCCGCATGGCCGTGCTCGGAGCGGACTTGAGCCTCGAGACCCTCGAAGGCCTCGAGACAGGATCGATTGTCCCGGAACCCCAATCGGAACAAGGTGTCTCGCTTGCTCCTCGACTGACGAAGGACGACGGCCGCGTCGACTGGACGACGACGGCCGCAGAGGTTCACAACCTCGTCCGCGGCACGACTCCGTGGCCGGGCGCGTGGACGTTCCTCTCGGGCGAGCGGATCAAGTTGCTGCGGACCGCGAGAACGGGCGTTGCGGCGGGACGACTCGAGCCCGGCCTGGTCGGGCCGCGCGAGGCGCGGCAGCTCCTGATTGCCTGCGCCGACCAACTCCTCGAGATCGTCGAGGTTCAGCGGGAAGGACGTCCGCGGACGACGGGGCGCGAGTTCCTGAATGGGATGCGTGCTGGGGCCCGCTTCGAGTAAACACCCGCCGGGGAACGGTTCAGCGGCCGCCGGTCAGGTAAAGGCCCACACCGCCCCACGGTTGCTCGCGGCGCTCCAATCGGGCGCCCTCGAAGACGCGGATCACGATCTCGGCCGTGTTCGCCACTGTGGCTCCGAGCAGGTGGCCGCCGCACGTGGAACCGTCTCGCTTCGCGACCGAGACGTGGCAATGGATGACGCGCCCCTCCGCGGACACGGCGAAGTTGCCCTGCATCGAAAGGAGTTCGACCGGCTCCTCGATGCGGTGCTCCTCGTAGCTTCTTCCGTTCCAGTATCCCGTTCGAAGGTCCCGAAGCATTCCGATTCCGGCGAGAATCGCGCCCGAGTCGATGGCGAGATCCCCCAGACGAGCTATTAGGTCTTCGCCGTCGATGAGGCGGACGACGAGGTCGCTTCCGTCCCCTGCTTGGAACATGTCTCTCCTTCCTGGTGTGGCGCGGAGCCCGCTTGTGCACTGGCGGCTTGCTTCGTATCCTGGGGCCCATGGTGCACCAGGCTGATCCTGATTGGGTCCTGCAGCGACTGCACGATGCCCTTGGGCCTGTCCCGAAGGTCGCGAGCGATCCCGTGGGGATGCTCGTCCTCACGATCCTCTCTCAGAACACCACGGACGTCAACCGTGACCGTGCCTACGCGTCCTTGATCGCTCGATTCGGGTCGTTCGATACGATCGCCGACGCCGCGGTCGACGAGATTGCGGCCGCCGTCTCCGCGGCCGGGCTCCAGCACCAGAAGGCGGCGTCAATCCTTGCTGTGCTGCAAAGGATCCGAGCCCAGGAAGGCACGCTCGACCTCTCGTTTCTCGGACGGATGCCGACCGAAGAAGCGCTCGTGTGGCTCCTCGCATCCCCCGGCGTCGGCGAAAAGACGGCGAGCATTGTGCTCCTGTTCTCGTTCGGACGGCCGGTCTTCCCCGTGGACACCCACATCCGCCGCGTCCTGACCCGCCTCGGGTGGATCCGTGGAGGCGGCAGCTCCTACCGGGAAGCCAATGAGCTTCTCCCCAAGGACCCCCTACGGATGCGAGACCTGCACCTCCTCCTTATTGAGCTCGGACGAAGGGTTTGTCACGCACGCCGGCCCGAGTGTGCGATCTGTCCGCTCAAGGAGCGCTGCGCCCACGGCGGCCGCGCGCAGGCTGGGGTATGATGACCTGCGAGCGTAGGAGGAAACGATGCGGGATTCCGTGGAGTCGCTGGCCAAGGAACTCTTGGCGCGGGGGTGGAAGCTTGCTGTCGCGGAGTCGTGCACGGGGGGAGGCCTCGGAGCCAGGATCACCGACACTCCAGGAAGCTCTGCCTACTTCCTCGGCGGGATCATCGCGTACGACAACCGAGTCAAGAAGGACATGCTTGGCGTTCCGAACGCCGTGTTCACGGAATCGGGAGCCGTCAGCCAGTCGTCGGCCGAAGCCATGGCGGCCGGCTGCTTGCGTCGGTTCGGGGCGGACGTCGCGGTGTCGATCACGGGGATCGCGGGCCCTGGAGGAGGAACGCCCGACAAGCCGGTCGGGCTCGTCTACATCGCGGTCGTGACGAAGAGCAGCAAGCTGTCCGAGGAGAATCGCTTCTCGGGAGACCGCGCGTCCGTCAGGCATCAAGCGGTAGACGCTGCGCTTCGGCTCACTCTCGCGTCCGTCCGTGCCGCGGGAGTGCCTTGATCCCCGCTCGCTGTCCGGGCTAGACTCCACACATGAAGCGGCCGCTCCGTAGCACGCTGCAGTTCCTTGCATCGCTCTTGATCGGACTGGGCGGCGTCGCGGCCGTCCTCTACTTCGTAGGCTGGCGAGAGACCCTCGCACAGATGAAGGCGCTCGGAGCGCTCGGCATGCTCTCCGTTCTCGGGCTGGTGGCTCTCCCCATGCTGGCGTGGATTGCCTGCTGGAGCGTGATCCTCCACGCCCACGGGATCCGGATTCCGCTCTTGCGACGCATCGGCGCTCAGCTGTCCGGGTACTCAATGACGTATCTCACGCCCACGGTGTATTTCGGCGGGGAGCCGATCCGAGCCTTCCTCGTGGCCGACAAGGAGCGCGCTCCGATGACGCGTGTGTTCGGCACGATCATCGTGGAGCGGTTCCTTGGTGGGCTGAGCATGGTCGGCTTCATCCTCGTCGGGAGCTTCTACGCCATCATCTCCCCGGACCTCCCCGCGAGTGAGAAGCGCCTTCTGATTGCCGGCCTTGCGTTCATCACGTTCTGGATCTTCGTCGGCTTCATCAACTTTGCCGGGAACCTGAAATGGATCAGCCGAATCATCCGCTGCCTCGGGCGGCCGATCCCCCGTTGGCGGGACACCCTGCGACGCGCTGCCGATAAGGTCTCTGAGACCGAGGATGAAGTTGGCCTCGCGTTCACGAAGCATTGGAGAGCCACGCTGGTCGTCCTCGCGATCCAGGGTGTGGCGACCCTGTGCGCGTTCGTGCGCCCGGCGGTGTTCTTCCACTTCTCGGCCGGCTACGGGTTCAGCTTCTCGCAGCTCTCGCTCGTCTTCACGCTGAACGTGCTCTTGTCCCTCTTCCTATGGATTACGCCGGGAGGCCTGGGCACGAGCGAGGCGGGGTTGATCGGAATCTTCCGACTTGTGGAACCGCAGGTGACGAGCGGCGGCGCTGTTGCCTACTCGCTCGTCTTCAAGTTCGCGGAATGGCTCCTCGTAGCCGCCGGGATCTGGTACATGTTCCAACGAGGCGTGGGCTTCCTCGGCCGGAAGAAGGAGAAGATGAGTCCACAGAACGGACCCGTCGCACCTACGGTAGGGGATCAAACTCGCGAGCCGTAAGGCGGCTTGCCCCGAACAGGCCGGCGAGACCTCCCATTAGGAGCCCCAACAGAATCGACAAGAGCCCCACGCCGATGAGGCGGGGCGTCGCCAGGGGCAACGCGGGATTCGCTCCGCCCGTCGTTACCTGGAACACGTACAGGCCGGCGAACAGCATGACGCTGGCGAGAGCACCCATCAGAAGACCGAGCACAACGAGCGGTGGGTACATCGTACGTTCGGAGACGCCGGACAGGCGCATCAGCCGAATCTCATTGCGGAACGCGTGAAGAAGTGCACGGAATCCTCTCCGTGTCAGGAACAGGAAGGCACACGCACTGACGAGAAGTCCGCACAGAAGGCCGATCCGGGCGTTCCTGGACAGCACCAACCCCGGTGTGCCGATCGGTGCGGTACCCACCTCCGCGTCGTCCACGCCATTCATGGCTCGGAGCACGTCAGTGAGGCCGCGCGCGGCGGCGGCCGACGTCGCCCGGACCAGAAAGCGTCCTCCCGACGATGTCGGCGTCACTTGGGTCGCAAACTCGAAGCGTACCTCCCGAACATCTGGACGCTCCTGAATCGTGGCGAACAGACTGTCGATCGCCGTGGTCGACAGCCGCGGCGACAAGTACACCACCACTCGATCGGCTGTCAGAAGGCCGTGCTGGGGCCCGCCGGCACTCGGGAACAGGTAGAAGGAGGAGAACGCCGCAAGGAACAGGAACAGGAACACGATGGCCAACGAGAGAAGAACGCCGCTCCGCGCGCGAATCGCTCCGAGCAACTCTCGTTCGAGGAAGAGAAACTCGTTCATGGGGAGACCACCGACCCGTCAACCAGGTGGAGAACCCGACTGGGGGCGGCCGCGTGGGGAAGCGGGCCGCGCGTGGCGACGACGACCGTTGACCGTCCGTCGTGGAACCGGTTGACGAACGCTCCGATCTCTTCCTGCTCGGCGGGATCGAGCCCCGCGAACGGGTCGTCGAGGAGAAGCACGAGCGGCGAGTTGCAGACGGCCAAGGCGAGACCAAGCTTGGCGCGCTCGGCAGGCGACAACTCCTCGGCGTCGGTGGCCTGGTCCCGGATCATGCCGACGGCCTCGAGGGCGACGTATGCCTTCTCCTGGGCCTGGTCGCGGACTTCGCCGAGACTCCGCAGCTTGAACAGCACATTGTTGAGGACGGTACGTGGCAGTGGAGAGAACCCTTGTGGGTAGAAGCCGATTCTTCGCTGCAGCTCGAGGATCTTCTGCCGACTCAGCCGTGCCACGTTCCGCCCGTGGACGAGGATCTGTCCTCGCTGCGGCGGAACGACGGCGGCGAGCAGTGCGAGGAGAAGAGACTTGCCTGAGGATGGAGGGCCGAGCAGGGCGACCGACTCCCCGCGGTCGACGTGAAAGTGAACGTCCTCAAGGATCTTGATCCCATCCTGTGTGGAGTAGTGAAGCTCCGAGACCTGGATCATCACGATCCCCGCGCGCTGGCGAACCGTTCTCGTCCCGACAGGTCGCGGTCGATCCGTACGTCGGTTAGTCCGACGGCTCTCATCTCGCGTGACACCGTGTCGCCTTGACCGTCGCCGATTTCCAGGAGCACGCGCCCGCCGGGCAGGAGATGGTCTCCGAGACCCGTCAGGATCGAGGAGATCGCCTGCGTTCCGCCCTCGCCGCCGTCGAGGGCAACCCGAGGTTCGTGGTCGCGAACCTCGACGGCAAGGTCCGCGACGGCGTCCGAAGCGACGTAGGGGGGATTCGACACCACCAGGTCAAACCGACCGGAGACGTTTCGAAACCAGTCGCTCTCGACGAACTCAATCCGGTCCGCGACATCATTGAGCGTGGCGTTGGCTCGAGCCAGATCGATGGCCGTCGCGGAGACGTCGGCTGCCGTGACAGCGGCTCGCGGGAGGTAGCGGGCAAGGCAGACGGCGATGACGCCGGAGCCCGTTCCGAGGTCGAGACACCGGATCTCCCGATCGCGCGTCGCAAGGCGCAACGTGTGATCGAGGAGTTCCTCGGTTTCCGACCGAGGGATGAGCGCGTCGCGGCTCACGCGGAAACGAAGCCCGAAGAAGGTCACTTCGCCAATTAGGTGCTGAAGCGGTTCCCCGGCTCGACGTCGCTGGACGAATGTGCGGAATCGGGATCGTTCTTCCACGCTGAGCGGCTTGTCCGGAGAAAGGTAGAGGTGAAGACGATCCACCTCGAGCGCGTGTGCTAAGAGAATCTCCGCTTCCAGACGTGGCTGAACGATGCCGGCTCCCTCGAAGTAGCCGCGAGTCCAGCTCAACACCTCGCGGATCGTCCACTCAGCGGCCACCCTGATCCCCCCATCTTGCGAGCGGTACGCTCGCCCCCCACTCGATACCATAGCAAAACCTTGTAGGGAATTCAAGCAACGACTATAATGGAGCGGGTTCCGAGGATCCATGGGCCCCGCCCGAGGTGACGTGATGCTCATCCCTGGAGTCTTCGTCGCCGTCCTCCTGGTCCTGGGAGGAGCGATTTCGTATTCCTATCAGATCTTTCCACCCATCGGAGGGTGGTCGGCATCCGTCTCGAGTGCGTTCTTTGGTGCGTTGGGAGGGGCCGCCTTCGCAGGACTGGTCTGCATTGCTTGGAGGACGATCGTACGCCCGGCTCTGGGTGAGGGGCGTGGCGTAAAGGTCGTGAACGCTCTCGTCGTCGGCCTAGCGGGTGCCCTTCTCGGAGCCGTCTTCTGCGCGGCGCTCGGTTTCCTTCTCCCCTCGTCCGTCAGCGTGCGGATTGCCCAGGGGGGCTTCCTTGTCGGAGGCGCCCTGGCAGGCATGGGCGTAGGTCTCTCGCTCCCGGACGTTGCGTGGCGGCCTGCGGGCGCAGAGAACGCAGAAGCGCCAGGATCCCCGAAACGGCTCGAGGGCCGCGGGAAGGTCATCGACACGAGCGTCATCATCGACGGACGCATCGGTGACCTGGCATCCACGGGATTCCTCGAAGGTGAGATCCTGATCCCCGAGTTTGTCTTGGCGGAGCTGCAGAACGTCGCGGACTCTTCGGACGCGATTCGCCGACGGAAGGGGCGAAGAGGTCTCGAAATCCTGCGCAGCCTGATGGAGAACGACGCCGTCAGCATCCGGGTCGTGCGCCGAGACTACCCGACAGTTCCGGAGGTCGACCGGAAGCTCATCTGCTTGGCCCGCGAGGAGGGCGCCGTGCTCGTCACGACGGACTACAACCTGAACCGGGTGGCGCAAGTGGAAGGGATCGCGATCCTCAACGTGAACGAGCTGGCGAACGCGGTGAGACCGCGCTTCGTGCCGGGCGAGCCGATCGACGTCGAAGTCATCGATCGGGGCGCGGAGATCAACCAGGGCGTTGGGTATCTCGACGACGGCACGATGATCGTGGTCGAGAACGGGCGGCGCCACATCGGACGGACGATCAAGGCGACAGTGAAGAGCACACTCCAGACGGAAGCGGGGCGAATGCTCTTCGTTGAGCCAGCGAACGAGGCGGTGCGATGGGATCGATAGGAGGCCGAGAGGCATGCGCAGAAGCGTAGAGGTCATTGCGTTAGGACTTGGGGTGCTCGTCGCGGCGGGGGGGTGTTCCTTCTTCGGGAACGAGGAGCCGGCGCTCACGAATTGGGAACCGGCGCTGTCGCCCGACGGGACGCGCCTCGCGTTCGAGTCGCTTGTTGACAAACACCTCGAGCTGTTTGTGCGCAACCTCGCGACCGGCTCCACCGAGCAGCTGACCGAGAACAAGGATGAAGACTGGGCCCCCACGTGGTCCCCCGACGGAGCGCGGATCGCCTTCGCCTCGAACCGGGGCGACAACAACGACGTCTACATCCTTGATCTCTCAACACGAGAAGCGGTGCGTGTCACGACCGACCCCGGCGATGACATCAACCCCCATTGGGGTAACGACGGGCGCATCTACTTCAACTCCAATCGGTCCGGCGTCTGGGAAATCTACGCCGTCGGCCCGGACGGCAGCGGGCTCACGAAGCTGACCGAGACGCCCGCCAAGGACAAGTAGCGTGCAGGTCAGCGCGATCATCGTCGCCGCCGGCCGCGGAGTTCGGATGGGAGCCGCGGAGAACAAGGTCTTCCTCCCTCTCCGAGGGGTGCCGATCCTTACGTGGACGATCGCTGCGTTTGCGAATGCACCGCGTGTTTCGGAGATCGTTGTGGTCGTGCGGCAGGGAGAAGAGAAGAGGGTGGCCTCCCTCCTCCCACCCCGCGCGGAGGGGCGCGTCCGCATCGTGCGGGGCGGTGCGGCGCGGCGCGACTCCTCCCTCGCTGGCGTGCGCGCGGCGAGCGGTGACTTCGTCCTGATCCACGATGGAGCAAGGCCTCTCGTGTCGGTCGACTTGATCGATCGTGTCATCGACGGCGCCGCGACGCATGGCGCGTGCGTCCCCACGGTCTCCGCCGTTGACACAGTTCGTCGTGTCGACGAGGCGGGCTTCCTTCTTCCTGGCGCCATCGAGCGAGTCGGGCTTGTGAACATCCAGACTCCGCAGGGGTTTCGCGCTGAGCTCATCCGTCGGTGCCTCGAGGAGACGGCGGATCCGGCGCTTCCCGACGATGCCGCCGCCGTGTTCGGCCTCGGGATTCCTGTGGCCACGGTTGCGGGGGAGCGGGAGAACCTCAAGGTCACGACGGCGTCCGACCTCCCTTTGGCCGAGGTGTTCCTCGCACACCTCGGGCCGCGCGTTGTCCGACTCGGCGAGCCCGGCTAGAATGCTCCCCGACTCGTCTGTCAAGGAGGCGTTCATGGTTCGAGCGAAGAAGAGCGTGGGGTTGGTGTTTGTTGTGGCGGTTCTCGTTCTCGGGGTCGCCGCCTCGGCGTACGCGATGGATTTCGACGCGTACGTTGTCGGCGACGTGGCGGCCTGGATGCTGAACAACGACACGGGAGCCGCCGTAACCGGGATCCACATCGAGTTCGATCAAGAGGTCACCATCACCAGCAAAGTCGAGGTCGGCGGATTCCTTCCGGCGCTGGGCGGAGCGACAGGAACAACGTTCGACTTCAACGGCGGATCGCTCGTGGCGGGCGGGACCTTCATCCTGGAGTGGCAGCCGGCCGACGCGAAGCCGTCGTACATCATGTGGATGAACGGCGAGCGAGCGGCGGGCAAGCCGTACTTCACGACGGTGGCCCAGCTTGGGTA
>JBDKUT010000041.1:0-4127 GCA_039679545.1 Thermotogota bacterium | reverse complement strand
ACCTCCCGCGAGACCGGCGCCCGCATGGCGGAGCTCCTCGAGAAGGCGGCCAAGGGAGACAAGAAGCAGGCCGAGATCCTGTCAATGCGCGACCTCTACACGAAGAAGTCCGTGTGGGTCATCGGCGGCGACGGCTGGGCGTACGACATCGGCTACGGCGGCCTCGACCACGTCGCGGCAATGAACCAGGATATCAATGTCCTCGTCCTCGACACCGAGGTCTACTCGAACACCGGCGGCCAGTCGTCGAAGGCCACGCCGACCGGGTCGGTTGCCAAGTTCGCTGAGTCGGGGAAGAAGACGAAGAAGAAGGACCTGGGGCGAATGTTGATGACCTACGGCTACGTGTACGTCGCTTCCGTGGCCATGGGCGCGAACAAGCAGCAGTGCTTGAAGGCGCTCCTCGAGGCCGAGAGCTTCCCCGGCCCGAGCGTCGTCATCGCCTACGCCCCCTGCATCAACCAAGGCCTGAAGAAAGGAATGGGCAAGAGCCAGGAAGAAGAGAAGCTCGCCGTCGAGGCCGGCTACTGGCCCCTCTACCGGTTCGACCCGCGGCTCATCGCCGAGGGCAAGAACCCGTTCCAGCTCGACTCCAAGGAGCCGACGGGCGACTTCCGCGACTTCCTCATGGGAGAAGTGCGGTACGCGAGCCTCGTGCAGAGCTTCCCGGATGAAGCAAAGAGGCTGCATGAGCAACTGGAAGTCGAGTACAAGGAACGGTATCTGGCCTACAAGAAGATGGCAGCGTAGCGCACAGATCCTGTCTGTATGCGAGTGGAAGGGGACGGCAACGCCGTCCCCTTCTCTCTGCCCCAAAGCGGCCGTACGCCTTGCGTCCCCGAGGAGAGCGCGACCCCCGAACCGACGGCGGCAGTCGAGACGTCCTCGAGACGACGTGGAGCGAGGATGCGCCGACACACCCGACGCAGGAGGAACTGGCATGTCCGACATCCAAGCATTCGATCGCGCCTGGAGAGCGAAGCTCACCCGTGAGCTCAACCGCGCCGCAGGCAGCGAAGCGCGCCGGCAGATCATGTTCGGCGAGGAAGCGCTCGACGCGCAGGGCGACGCTGACAGCATCTATGCGTGGACCGTCGGCATGCTCAAGCGGCTGGAGAAGCGCCTCCCCGAAGCGACGCGGAAGGCCGTTCTCAACGCGTGCGGCTGCTGGATGGGCAAGGAGGATCTCTGCGACCTCCGCGCCCTGTACGAGGCGACTCACGATCTCGATCTCGTCCTCGAGAAGGCGGGACAGGGGCTTCTCGGCTACTTGCGCGACGACTGCGGAATCAGCCCGGAAGTGGTCGACGAAGTGCAGCGCCGGGGCTGGGGCTGGCCGGGACGCCGCGTGGGCGACACGATCCATGTGACGAAGATCCCGTTCGAGGGCACGATCGAGGCGTTCTTCGCCGAGCCGGATTCGGCCAAGCGCCGAGCCCTCAACTACTGCCACTGCCCGCGGGTGCGGGACATCCTCAAAACCGGAAAGCGGCTGTCGACGACGTACTGCCACTGCAGCGCCGGGTTCTACAAGAAGAACTTCGAGGAGATCCTCCAACGTCCGGTTGATGTGGAGATTGTCCAGACCGTCCTCGCGGGAGACGAGGTCTGCTCGTTCGCCATCCACCTGCCCATCGAGATCTAGGCGAGGCTCGTCCCCCGAGAAAGGGCTACCCGCGGACACGTGTCGCCTCCGTCTCGACAAGAGGAGCGCCGCCCTTCACCATGCGATGGGAGCCGACGGAACCCGCGTCCGCTGCACCATGTGGTGGACGCCCCCGAACACTCGGTAGAATCGCGACATGACGTGGGTTCTGACACCCGCCGCGCTGGGCCTGTGGTCGACGGCGATCCTCGCACTCGTCGTCGTCTGGATCGTGCTGCGACACGAGGCCTTCCCCGGCAGCCGCGTGTTTCCCTACGTGATGCTCGCCGTCGCGGAGTGGGCGCTCTTCTCCGGTCTCGAAGCGGCATCGACGCATGTCTCGGTCAAGATTCTCATGTCGCAGCTGGAGTACATCGGAATGGCGGCGACTCCGATCCTGTTCCTCTTCTTCGCCGCAAGGCATTCCGGGTACGACCGCTGGCTGCGCCACTGGACCCGGCGAGTCGCGCTCTGGCTTCCCGCCCTCGCCACGCTCGCCGTCGCTGCGACGAACGCCCAACACCGCTGGCTGTGGGCGGACTACCTGCCGGGACCACAGGGCTCCAACGCCATCATCTACGTTCACGGACCCGCCTACTACGCAATCGCCGCGGAGGTCTACGCATTTGTCCTCGTCGGATGCGTTCTCGTCGCGCGGTCGGCGTTCCACCACTCCGGTGCACGCCGTCGGCAGGCGATCACCATCCTCCTCGCATCAGCATTTCCACTCACAGCCGGGTTGCTCTACGTCGCCGACGTCAGCATCGTCCCGGGACTCGACCTCATCCCCGTCTCCTTCCTCACCACGGGGCTCGTGTTCCTGGTCGGAATCGGCCTCTTCCGAGTGTTCGACCTCGTATCCGCCGCCCGCAACGCCCTCATCGAGCAAACCACCGACGCCGTTCTCGTCGCCGACGCAGACGGCCTCGTCGTCGACGCCAACCCGACCGCCGTGCATTGGCTCGGCGGCGACTCACCCCTCGTGGGACAGCGCATCGCCGCGGTCTTTGCGGAGTGGCCGAAACTGCGATCCGCCTGCCTCGCGGAGCAGGCGGATCGCATCGAACTGACCCTGCGGGAGGCCCCCTTGCTGCACGTGGACATCCACGTGACTCCGCTGCGCGAGCCAGAGGGCCGGCAGGCCGGCTGCTTCGTCGTCTTGCGCGACATCACTGAGCGCTACCAGGATGAGGTCACGCTTCAGCTCACGAACGATCAGCTCAAGAGACACGTGCGGGAGATCGGGGCGCTGCAAGGCGAACTGCGCGACCAGGCCATCCGCGACAGGCTCACCGGCCTGTTCAACCGCCGATACCTGGACGAGATCCTGCCCCGTGAACTCGGGCGGGCCGCCCACGAGGGCGGAGTCCTCTCCGTCGTCATGATCGACATCGACCACTTCAAGGAGACGAACGACACGCGCGGCCATCGCGAGGGCGACCGGCTGCTCACGATTCTTGGGGGCGTCCTCCGCGATGGAACGCGCCCTGGAGACGCCGCCTGCCGGTACGGGGGTGAGGAGTTCCTCCTCATCCTTCCGGGCGCAGCGCCTGAGGTCGCAAGGGACAGACTGAACACCCTGCGCGCGGAGTACGTTGCGCGGCTTCGCGCGGAGGGGTTCGAGACGCCGCCGACCCTGTCCGCCGGCGTCGCCGCGTTCCCAATGCACGCGCAGTCGGACGACGGCCTCCTCCGCGCAGCCGACGCCGCGCTCTACCAAGCCAAGGCCGAAGGCCGCGACCGCGTCTGCATCGCGGCAGGGAACTAGGGGGACACGTACCCTTCGCCCAACCGAGTTATGGTATGTCTCCCCGGAACTTCACCTCTGATTCTCCTAGTACCAAGCCAGTTTCGTCCTGCTGATCGGCGAACGTGAGGATCGACTTGCAGAGCTTCTCCAGGAGACCTGAACGGAAGCCGCCCTTCCAGAGCTCCTCTATGCACGCAGCCACGAGCAGCGGGTTCTTCTGCCCAACGCCCTCCTCGAAGCCTAGGGATCGGCGCGCGGCGGTCTCGGCAGCGTTCCATGCAGCCTCGCCAGCCTCATTCTTCAGTTCGTTGAGTATCTTCGTCCGCCACATGACGGCTCTCTGCCCCCATACGCTCGTCCCAGGGGCGACGGGCTCGTCTTGTCCGCTCAGCAACAGCAGGCAGCGGTTGTCACGCTCAGTCTCTTCGCGACGCGCTGGATCATCAGTGTCTCCGTCGAACACGATAAAGGCAGGCATGTCCAGGCCGTTGGCAATGGCCAGCGGCCGGCTCATCGAAGTCTTGCCCCCACAGACAACCAGGTGGCACCCTAGCCTCCGGAATTCGCCCCACCGGTTCGTGAGCCGAAGGTAAGTGCAAAGGAAAGCGACATCCTCGGTGCCCTCAACAAGCACAGGCACCTGGCAGAAGAACATCTCACTCTGCGAAGGTTGGAGTATCTGCTCCACCGCGGCCATGAGGGCCGATGGCGACCCCGGCTTTCTGCCAAGAG
>JBDKUT010000040.1:0-9920 GCA_039679545.1 Thermotogota bacterium | reverse complement strand
TGACGGGGACGAACGTTGAGCCGTTCGCGATCTCCCCCGGGGACACCCTCGAGCTGACGGTCGGAACGGACAACAGGATCATCACCTTCGCGGTCGACGACATCGAGACGCCCGGAGCCGCGACCGCCGAAGAGATCGCCATCGCGCTCGTCAACGGCTGGGATGGTCTCCTGGCAGCCTACGCGGACGCAGGAGCCTTGAGCATCGATACGGTGGCGAGGGGTGGGCTGGCGTCCCTCGAGACTCACGGTGGGCCGACCAGCGCTGTCCTCGGTCTCGGCGCGGCCGCCGTCTACCATGGCACCGATCACGGGCAGGTGTCGGTCTACTCGAACAAGGCCGGCGTCGAGGCAACGATTCAAGTCGTCGGAGGTTCCGCAAACGCGGTCCTCGGATTCGATACCGACGAAGTGGGGTCGACGGGTGGGGCAGTGCTGGCCCCGGACGACTCCTACACACTGTACTCGTTCGACATCGAGACGGAGAACGTGCTAACATCCGCTCAAGAGGTCATCGTGCGGAAGGTAGCCGAGTACATGAAGCCAGCACACACCCACCTGATCGACATCCGGACTGCGTCGCCGCTGCCGTGGCCGGAGTCGTGGGTGCTCGGCATCAGCGAGCTCGAAGAGAGCACCGAGCTTGGGGAGTAGCGCGATGAAGTTTGGCGTGACACGAACGGCAGAGCACGACGAGGTTGGAAGGCGCGAACAACAGTGCCTCGTCTCGTGCGGGGTTCGGGTCAACGACGTGGTGAACAACGAGATTGCGACCACGCCGGGTTGTTCCGCAAGAGGAACACTCGGGATGAGATCTGAGCCACGCCCCGGAGAATATTTTCCACTTCATCGCCTGTCTCCACAGGCCGATTTCATTTTGGGCCTCACGCTTTTCGTAGCCCTCGTTTTTTCTGTTTTCTCCGAAGCACCGGGAGCTACAGAATCTGGCCTTCGTGGCGCGGTGATGGGGGGCGAGAAACCGCACCCCGCAGACCTCACAGTACATCTCTACATTTTTCCCGTCGATAGTCGGGATGCACTCGTTGACGAGCTCGTTCTTCGCGTTGCGCCCGAGCTTCCACTCTCCGAAGCACTTTTTCGAGCAGAAGCGGGAACCCTTGCGCGGAACATGTCCACCACAGTTATCGCAAGGATTCCTGGGCGCCATCCTGTTTTCACCATTCCACCTGTTAGCACACGCCTTGGAGCAGAAGCTGGAACCATTCCTCCCCAAGGGTCTCCCGCATTGGCGGCAGTTTCCAACCGATTCCGCAGGCATCTTTGCACCTCCTTCTCACGTGCAACTATGCACCGAATCGATAAAAAGGGAAAGGGCTGAAAGATGGACCTTTTCGATTTCTACTTCAAACAGGTGGTAACACAGTCCCAACTGGACTGGGCGTTCGAGCGCGTTCAGGACGCGATGCACGGGCTGTCCCTCGACAACTCGATGCTCGGGATCCTGTACGGGCTCGATCCGCAGCAGCACGCTCCGGCGCCGGACAAGACGGTGGACATCGTCGGCCCCGGAGTGGCAGGCGATCCCGAGGGGCAGAGGATCTACATCGGCGACGCGCTGACGGTGGTCGACTGCTCCGTCGACGAGTTCGGAACGGACACGAACCCGACGCCCGGGACCTACCAGCGGTACATCTCGATTTTCGTCAGGTTCAAGCGAAACCTGACGGAACCGATGCTCGACGGGAACAACATCAAGGTGTGGACGAAGCAGCTCGAGTCCGCCGAGTTCTTCGTCCGCATCGGAGCTTCGGCACCGGCGGGCACGGCGATCCCGGCACCCCTGATGGCGGACGCCAGGCTCGTCATCGACATCCTCGTCACGAACGGTTTCACCGCGATCCTCAACGGCGACCTCGACTTCTCGCGCCGCGAGGACTGGGTGCGCTTCGTGGGCACCGCCATCGGCTCCCGCGTCTACGGAACGCCGAAGGACGCGGTCGACGACATCCTCTCCCTCATCGATTCCTGGGGCGCCTCTCTGCCTTTCACCTTCACGAGCCAGTGGTTCGGCGCCGTCCCCGTCGGTGGAGTGGCACCGCCGCCGACGACGATCCAGCAGGCGCTCAACGCCATCGTGTACGACCTCGGCGCCGCGGGCCCACCGGCGGGCGACACGCTCATCAGCGCGACGGACTTCACCGGGACGTACTTCTCCTGGGCAGCACTCTCGATTTCCGGTGCGCTCGCCGGACTCGCCGGTGTCGTCGACTCGCACATCGGAGGAGCCGCGCCACAGCACCCGGCATCGTCTATCGTCTTCACGCCGTACTCGTGGATCGCCGCGGCCCAGATGCAGTTGGTCGTGCAGGAGATCGTCGACGACCTTGCTGTGAATGGTGCGGTGACGAGTGGAGCCTCGCGCGTCGGCTGGTTCGACAACATCGTTGCCGGACTCCTGAACGGTGTCATCGGAAACACGACAGTACAGGGAGCCATCAAGGCGCTCGCGGAGACCCTGCAAGCGACGGCCGCGACGTGTGGCGCGGCGCGGATCGGGACCGACGCCATCGCCGGGACTCCCGAGAGCATCGCGGTGTCCAACGTCTTCGCGGTCCTCACCGCGATCTACGGGCACCTCAACGCGCGCACGGAGCGGTCGACCGTTGAGACCGTCGATGCGCGTTGGATCTGGCAGAACACTGGCAGCACCCCGGTGAACCGCGCGAGGCAGCTCGCCAATCAGCAGTTCCAGAATGCGCCGTTCATGAAGACCCAGCTCGGAGGCGGAGTAGGCGCCACCTACGACATGGCCGCCGTTGCGTCCGGTCTCTACACGGCCGGGTACTTCGCTGGCGAGCCGTGGTCGTCCGGGATCGATCTCGGAATTGGCGTGAATGCCTGTGACCTCTGCATGTTCCAAAACCAGACGACGAAAGTGCGCCAGGTCGGGTTCCTTGTCGACAAGGGCGGCGCTGGCACCTACCCGGCGAACGCCATAAACTCTTTCTTCTGGATGGACCAGTACAACCCGACCGGGTACGTCCTCGTCAACCTCAACACCGTCGTGGACGGGCTCCCCGCGCCGGTCGTTCGGTGGCGCCCCATGTCCTGCTGTTCCGATGGGCACTACGTCTACGTGCTCTTCGAGGACTACAACGGAGGCGCCTCGACTCACCGCGTGCAGGCGTACGACATGATCGCCGGGACCAAGCACCCGAGTTGGCCCGTCGGCGGTCTGCTCCTGACCGGCACTGGGCAGTCCTCGAGTCGCGTTTCTCAGCGTATCAAGGTTATCGAGCTGGACATGTCCCTCGGCGGCGGGGCGAACAAACTCGCGGTGCTCAACTCCTGGGTCTCCGGCACCGTCGCAGGGACTTCGCAGTGCGTCTCGATCATCGACGCAACCAACGGAGTTCTGCTCGGCGAGGGCTGCGGGGACATGCCGGTCAGCGGCGTGCAGACCATCCGCACGCAAGAGGCGCTCGCCAGCGACGGGGCGAACGTCTACTTCGGGTACCACAACTGGACGACCGGCGCCGGCGGAATCGCCACCCTGCAGATCTCGTCACCGTCGAGCGGAAAGGCGACGGGCACGTGGCCTCGTGCCTTGATGCCCGCGGCTTGCCCCGTGGATCTCGTGTTCGACGGGAACCAGCTCTGGTCGAGCGCGAACGACGCACCGGCGGCACCGTACTCGGCGAGCATGGTCCACTGCTTCAACTTCGAAACCGACACCTCCATTCGGCAAATGATCGAGGCGACGCCCACCATCCTCGCCCTGGGCCACCTCGCCTTCGACGGGATGAACGTGTGGGTGCAGGCGATCCGGGACATGGACGGCGGCGGGACTTCCGATCTCGAGGTGCTGTTCAAATTGCCGGTCGTGGAGGCGCGACCCCTGTCGGCCTGGACGGCTCCGGATGCCGAGACGCGCGAGCGTGTTGTCTACCTGCAGCCCGGAGTCGAAATCGCGACTGTCAACATGGACCACATGGGGCGCACGCTTTTCGACGGAGACGGGGTGCACGTCGTGCTGAACTCGCACGCGTTGGGCGACGGCATGGAAGGGAAAACCCGGTGCGTCACGATGGCGCATAAGCGATAGCGGCCGAAGGCTACCGAGGGGCTGGGTTCAGATAGGAGAATCGCCGGGAGACCCGGCAACAACGGCGGCGAGCGCCGCACGACGACGGAGGAGAAAATGCCAATCACGGAAATCACACTGGGGCACTTCAGCGGGGGGCGGAATCTCTCGGAGAAGGGCGACACGGATCCCAACGAGAAGCAGCTCGACGATCTCATCCTCGAGCTCCAGCAGGCGTGCAACGCCAACGAGGCGGCGGCGGGGGCGCACGCGGCACGGCACATCACGGGCGGCGGCGACACCATCGCGAGCGCTGTCGCGGGCGGCGCGGCCGGCCTGATGACCGGCGCGGACAAGACGAAGCTCAACGGCGTTGCGACCGGCGCGACGAACACGCCGCTCGGCTCCGCGAATCCGGCAGACCTCGGCGCCGCGGCTCCCGGCACGGCGACGAACGCCTCGCGCGAGGACCACGTGCACGCGCACGGAGACCAGGCCGGAGGGACGCTGCACGCCGACGTTGTCGCAGGCGGAGCCGACGGCTTCATGACCGGCGCCGACAAGACCAAGCTCGACGGCATCGCGGCGGGCGCGGGGAACTACACCCCGGCCGCCGGCGCGGACTGGGCGGATCCCGATCCGACCACCGTCACCGCCGCGCTCGACCGGATCTCGTCGGCCCTGGCGGCGCACCTCGGGATCCCGATTCCGTAGGCCGCGAGGCCCGTGTTTTTAGCGGCGCGCCGGCGGCGGTCTCCGTGTGAGGTCCATCGCGGGCGCGTGGGAGGGAAAGACGATGACCGACCGAATGCTTCTCACGGGCGACCCGAGTTCGACTCCACAGAAACACGGCACGTTCGCGGCAGGCGACAAGGTTCTTCAGCCGGACGGGGCTCCGCTGTTCGAATCCATGCCGACGGTAGGAACCCACGAGATGCACGTGGACAAGTTCCGGACCGACAGCTACACCGAGGACGGTTCTCCGTACAGACCGTACAAGACCATCGCGGCCGCTCTGACGTACATCAGGTCCGTGGCGGTCGCGCTTCAGGACTGGTCCCTCATCATCCGCACCGGGCAGTACACGGAGAACGTCGTCCTCGAGGACTTAGGCCTCTTGGACTCCATCTCCCTCGTCGGTCACGGCGGGATCGTCGGGATCGTTCCGGCGGCCGGGAACTCGTTGCAGTCCACGGCGAACAATGGGAACCTCAAGAAGCTGCGGCTCATCAACATCGAGACGACGAAGCCGATTGTCATCACGGGTCCGAATGGTGGGACGGGCTTCAGCGACGTTTGGCTCCAGGACTGCAAGCTCAACGACGCCATCACCTTGAACTGCATCAACAGCTTCTCGCTGATGGGCTGCTACCTGCCGGTGGCGATCTCCTGCACGAACGTCGCCTGGTTCTACTGCGATTCCGCGAACTGGGGTGGCACGTTCAGCTTCAAGTGCGACAGCACGGCGGACGCTCCGAGCGGTGGGTTCGACTGCACGGCGCTGCTCAACGGCGTCTACCAGACCGGCGCGGTCACTCTGACGAAAGTCGGGACGGCGAACGGCGTGGTCGCTGTCCTGGGCGGAAGCCGGATCAACAGCAGCAGCGGCACCATCGTCGTTCCGTCCGGGTGGACCCTGCAGGCGTACAACTCGTTCATCCGAGGGAACCTCACGAACAACGGCACGTTCCAACAGCGTGGGGCTTTCGTGGAGAAGGTGTTCGCGAACGCTGGGACGTGGACGGCCGACACCAAGAGCTCGATGCTCGCGTACACCCCGTCCGTTGCGGGTAACTGGACCGTGCAGCCGGCGACAGTGCAGGAGGCGCTCGACATGATCGCGGCCAAGGTCGGCCCGGTCTAACCGTTCGCAGGGAGGATATTATGGGAGCCGATCATCGAATCTTGACTGGCGACACGACCGTGACGCCGGTGAAGCACGTACCGTTCACGACAGGCGACCGCATCGTCGGGCCAGACGGGCTCCCGTTCGGTGCCGGCGTTGTGACGCGCAAGCTCTACATCGACCGCAACCGCACGGACTTGTACACCGAGGACGGGAGCTACTCCTACCCGTTCAAGACGATTCAGGCCGCGATCAACAAGGTCATCGCGAACGGTGACAACCACCAGGACCGGCCCTACGAGTTCGACATCGCGGCCGGGATCTACCCGGAGAATCTCATCCTCGAGGACGCGAAGCTCGTGAGCCTCATCTGGCGCGGGCGCGGCTCGCGCCTGCAGACGCAGATCAAGCCTGCGAGCGGGCTCGCCCTGAGGTCGAACGCGAACAACGCCAGCTTCTACGACTTCCACTGCGAGAACATCCAGTTCTCGATGCCGACGGAGATGACCGGCGCCGCGGCCGGAAACTACTTTGGCTACAACTTCATGTTCGAGAACTGCTACTGGCCGAGCGGCGCGACGGCGCTGTTCCGCAACATGACCTACCCGAGCTTCTTCGGCGACTGGTCGAAGTTCTCGGGCGGGGTGACGTTCAGCAACATCACCCAGACGAGCGTCAACAACATCGGCGGGTACAAGACGTCGGCGCCGTCGCTCACCATCGAGACAGACGAGGCGGCGAACATGCCCTACGGATTCGGGACAGGCACCGCCGTCCTGTGCTCGCACCAGAGGACGCCGAACGTCACGTGGTCGCTGCTCAACATCGTCGCCAAGACCGGGACGGCGTTGCAGCTGCGCGCCTGTCGCCACGGGAGCGCCGGTGAGACGATCCCAGTCAACGCGCAGATCATCGCGTACCACTCCTCACTCGTCGGGGCCTACGTTGTGAACGGCAAGCTCGATCTGTACGACAGCTTCCCGTCCGGCTCGGTTTCCGGCCCGGGCACGATCTCGATCTACCAGCAGGCGGCGCACCTGAAATTCACGCCGGCCGTCGGGGCGAACTGGGTCGACCCCGATCCTGCGAACACCCAGGACGCCATCGACCGCATCGCCGCCGAAGTGGTCCTGCTGAAGGGTGGCCCGATAACCTGATAGAGAAGCCCCACCAACGCGGGGCGCAGGAGGTTCGACATGGGAGGTTCTCAATCAGCCGCTCCAGTGATGCTCGACAGGAAGGGCATCCACATCGGGTGGAAAATCCTACTCACAGTCCTTGGCGTTATTGCCGGTGGCGGCGCTGGCTCGTATGCCATGCAGCTCCTCCTCGGGGGTGTAGCCTCGAGCGCCACGCTCGACGAGGTGTCGACGCAGAACGACTCCGACCACAAGGAGATCCGCGGGACGCTCGCCGAGCAGCAGAAGGTCACGGCGGAGAACACGACGGCGATCAGGGGCGTTACGGCAACCGTCGAGAAGATCGAGTCGGCCCAGACACGCGACATCGCCCGGGCGGAGGCGCGGCGCCTGACCGACGACATCCCCAACCGGAAGGTCGCGGAGCGCGAGTACGAGCGCCTGTTCGAGCGGAACCTGCAGCGGATGGCCCGCGGTCTGGATCCCTGCGGCACGCTCGCCTGCGAGTAGATTTCCCGCACAACACTCCGTCCCGACACGTCTTTTTCGTGAGCAGCTTTTTTGTTGCCCGCGCATCCCTTCTGTTGCATAATCGTTGTATGGTGGATTTCATCAACAGCGGAACGGAGCGACGGCCCGGCGGTCGCCCAAGCGACGAGCCCCGGGTGGGCTCGGGAAAAGGTAGGACGAAGATGTTGAACGTAACGAGACCGTTGTACGAGGTGGCCGCGGACGCGAAGGTCGTCAAGAGGGAGTTCACGGACGAGCTGCAGAGGCTACTCGCGGTGCTCGCCGAGGCCGGCACCTCCGGTGAGGAGATCCGCGTTGGCAGCGGCTGGTGCAGCGCCTACGTGGAGGTCCGCCGGGAGCGCGCGTACTCGTTTCAGGTGACAATCGAGGAAGCGACCGAGGACCGGTTCGCTTCACGCGACTACAGGCGCACCCCCGAGGGCGACGTCGTGAAGCTGGTCAACCTGCACGTGAACGCCAGCTGGTCGTCACTCGGCACCGTCTCCGGTGCGGACGCGCTTGCCTTCGCCGAGCGGCTGGGCGCCATGGTGGCGCGCGTGAAGATCCTTCTCGGGGCTTGGCTCGACGGCAAGCAGCTCGCCGTCATCCACGCCACGGCCGAGGAGGAGGCACAACAGCTCGAGGACGCCGCGGTGTCGCGCCTCGTGAAGCTCGCCTGGGAGACGCTGCCCGACAACAAGAAAAACCTGCGGGCGCCGCGCACCGTGACCTGCCTCGATCTCGCCGACTACGCCGGGCGCACCTTCGAGGTCTACCTGACGTGGGGGCCGAAGGTGGACGGAAAGAGGGGGAACTTCAAGTCCGAGGTGCTCGTCGGCGAAGGCGGGAAGTGCGTCATCAGCAAGCCGGCCCCGAAGGCGGCAGAGGGGGTGCTGTGATGTCGAACGAGAAGAGGGACCAGCGCTCACGCGACGACGAGTCGCTGCACGAGAGGGATCGCTCGAGCCGGCGCCGCGCTGCACGCCGCGCGAAACTCGCCGCGCACTTCGCGTTCATCCGCGGTGCCGAGAACGTCGACGAGCTGTTCGCCTGCATCGAGGACAGCCTGACAGCGGCGCCCGCGGCCGCGTGGAGGTAACCCCATGGCGAGGCAACCACAGCCGCAGACGACCTTCCTGAAACCGTTCGGGATGCTCTGGCCGTGGCACGGCGAGTCGATCATCGTCCTGCACAACGGCGACGGCCGCGTGACGGCGAAGACGCGGAACCGGGACGTCGCTGTCGACGGTCGGTGGGACGGCAAGACGCTGTCCGTCACGGCGGCGATGGGCACCTACCAGGAGCGCGGCCTGGTCGACGACATCGCGGGCTTGCTCACCGCCTTCGAGAGCTACGAGGAGCAGGGAAGATGAAACACACAGCGAGCAAGCAGCAGCCCGGGGACGTGCTCTGGCTCGTGCGCGACCGCAAGATCTACCGCTGCGTCGTGCTCGAGCCCACATTCCGTTCGGCGCTCAGGGTTCGCTCCGTCGGCAGCGACGGGCGGAGCAAGGGCCCGGACAGCATCATCGCCCCCGAGATCTCCAGGAACGTACACATCGAACTCTCCGGGGCTGTCGCGTTTCTCCTGGCGCAGAGCGAGGAGGACGTCGCGAAATCCCGGGCTGCGTTCAAGGCGGCCCAAGTCCGTTCCGTCGAGATCCAGGCGGAGTTGTCTCGCTGGGAGGCCGCCACGTCCACGGACGATTCGCACGAAGAATGTTGCCCAGGCAACGATTCGCAGGCAGGGTTAGCGTGATGAATCAGAACAGCACAACGGTTGTTCAGCCGGACGCCCAGGGAGGCGCCGGATTTGCGACGGGGGCTGAGGCCTCCGTGGAAAGGGCCGCAGTCATGACGAACGAGAACACGATGGTCGAGAAGGGGATGGAGATCGCGCGGGCGGTGAGCAAGGGTGGGGAGGCGTTCGGCGCCGAGGCGAAGAAGGCGGCCCGTGACTTCCTGAAGCGCAAGCGCGACCAGCGCGCCCGCGTCCTCCCGGGCTTCGTCACGAAGCTCGGAGACGAGATGCACGTCCCGGTGAACGCCGACGATCACGGGCTCGAGGCGGTGCTGCGCCTGGTGCGCGACACCATCTCGTGCGCGCAGAACGCCGCAACCCCGCCGGCGCCGTCGGACGCCGATGTCGAGGCCGCGGCGGAGGCGCTCGACACGGACGCGCAACAGCCCGAAACCGCTGACGAGGAGGCGCTCGACGAGACGCCGAAGAAGAAGGTCGCCGCCACCCCGCACGTCGGGATCCGGAAGCTCGACGAGGCGCTCCAGCAGGCCGAGGGGCGCCACCTCGGCGACCTCTGCGGCTGGTCGATCCCGGGCTCGCGCAACAAGGCCGAGGTCGACGCGCTCGCCGAGGCTTGCTG
>JBDKUT010000039.1:0-2295 GCA_039679545.1 Thermotogota bacterium | reverse complement strand
CCGACGTCCCCAGGAGGGCCGCTTCATAGTCCTCGTCGGTCTTCACGCGTCGGCTGCCGGCACTGGCCCCCGGGCGGCACTCGCGGTTGGCCTTGCCTTCCCTTGCCCACGCGCGGCTGGGTGTCTTGCCGCGCTGCGGAACGGAGACGTCCCAGTCATCCGTTCCGCCAAGCTGTCCGCCAGGACAGCCGACCGCATTCCATCTCTCGGGCAGCAGAACGGAGTCGTCCCAATCCTCCGCGACGTTGCCCGCCCCGCTTGTTGCCCTCCGCTGGCCCGAGTCTCCCACCTGGAAGACGCGACCGCCCGCATCATCCGTCTTCCCTGGCTCTGCCGCGGCATGGCCGCGCACTTCACACTGCGAACCGCGCGCTTCAGCCTTCGCCGTTTGACCATGGACCACAGACTCAGGGCCGCGCATTGCGGCCTTCGCCGTCTGACCACGGACTATGGACTCCGAAACGCGCATCTCGGTCTTCGTCGTCTGACCATGGACTACGGACAGCGGACTACGGACTTCTTCTCGATCTCCGTGCGTAATGGCTTCCTCCCACGAATCCTGACTGAACAAGAACCGATTCCGGGACGGCTGCCACCTGGGACCGAAATGGGAGACTCGAGACGAGTCCTGATAGAGCTAGAAGGATGGGCCCGAAAGAGCCCCTAGAACGCTCGCCAGGAGGCAGCAAAGACAAGGTCAGCATTCACGAATCTCATGGTCTTCACTCCTCCTTTTGATGACTCGCGAGCGGTGATCGCTCGGAGATGGGCGCAGTGTAGCGAGGCATTGGCCGGCATGCAAGCCTGCACAGCTGGCTACAGCTCTCTGCGCTTCTCCTCCATTTCCACACGAGCGAGGGTCTATGATCGAACTCGCCACAGCCGGCTTCGTGCACGCGGAGCCGAAAGTCGAGGGGAGAAGAAACGGACACGGCAAGGAAGCTCACTCTGATTGCTGTGCTGGTCCTCACGGCACTTGCCGTGACGGCTCAGGATGCGCTGATGCCGTTGGTAGATGCTCTGGGCATCTTCCAGGGCGATCGCGTGGTTGTTGAGTACAGCAGCCAAGGCCGCGCACAGCTCGAGGCTGCGATTGAGGCGTTGAAGAGCGCGTTGGGCGTTCCCGCGAACCTCGACGAGGAGAGCGAGCGTGAAGTTGACGCCTTCTTCGTCGCTCCGGATGAGCGCGATTTGGTTGTCAAGCTCTCACAGGGCTACTTCACGCTGGGGGTCGTCTTCGCAGATGGGCGGGACGAGGAAGAGGTCGCCTACCGGAAGGGGAAGCACTGGGGACTCAAGAGCTTGCGGATGGATCCGGACTTCACTGCTGTCGAGAAGAGTGACGGCTTCGTTGCCGCCGTGAGCCAGGAGACGAGCGCGCCCGCGCTCTACTGGGCCGGCCTGAACTGGCTGAGCCTTGGCAACTTCGATCGGCTGGCGGCGGTGTCGTCCGGCGCCGTGAAGAAGACGGTCACCATGCTCGAGCGAGTCGTGGATCTGGACGAAACCTACGACTGCTACGGAGCCTATCGCGTCCTCGGCAGCATCTGGGGAGCGCTCCCGTGGCTGCCGTTCGGCACGTATCGGCGAGATCTCGAACGGGCGCGAGCGTACCTCTGCCACGTGGTCGACGCCCCGCGCGTCTGCAGCGATCTCGCGCCGTGCCTTGTCGATCCGATCTGCACCGAGTACTTGGGCAACCGCCGCGTCTTCGCTGAGTTCTACCTGATGGAGAAGGGGTTGTGGGCGGACGCGGCGAAGGTTCTGCAGAGCATCATCGACGCACCTATCGGCGACACGTACGCGCTCTACAACGCGAATGCCCAAGACGACGCCCGACGTCTGCTCGCGGAAGTGAACAAGCACCTGTAGGAAGCGACGGTGCTACCAGGGTTCCAGCGCACCTTCTCGGGATCGTCCCGGTCGACGGGCGGCTTCTTCTCCGCGGGATGGCCGATGGAGACGACGGCCATGGGGTAGATGGTGTCCGGGATGCCGAGGAGTCTGCGGACCTTGGCGACGCGCTGGTGGTACGGGTACAGCTCCTGCCACACGGCGCCGAGGCCGAGGGCGTGGGCGGCGAGGAGAAGGTTCTCGATCGCGGCGGCGCAGTCGGTGAGCCAGTGCATCTTCCACTTCATCGATCCGATGTCGCCGCACACGACAATGAGCTGGGGCGATCGATAGTACGGATCGCGCTCGATCTCAAGCGACGCGAGCTCGTCGCGCAGCTGCGGCTCTTCGACGACGATGAACCGCCACGGTTGCTGGCCGTCGGAGTTTGCGGTCGCCATG
>JBDKUT010000038.1:0-10600 GCA_039679545.1 Thermotogota bacterium | reverse complement strand
TCTGGCAATCCGTCGTGCAATCGGATGTTTCGGGAGGGCAGGCGAGAGTGTCAATGATGTCACACGTGAATGTAGCGAACGCCGCCGCCCCACGGGCTTCCTGTGAGGTGACCGGGACGAGAGCGTCGGTCACCCGGCGCTCGTAGAGCGGACTCCACCCAACTTCCACGTCGGCTCGTTGATCCTCCACCCACCCCGTCGCGGCCCCGAGTCCCAGGACGGCCATCGACAACAACGCCAGCAAGAAACCCTTTCGCCGCATGGCCTTGCCTCCTCACGGGTATCCTCATAGAGCAAGCTATCAGCACATCCTAGTCAAGATACCAAGCGGTGGCAAGTCAGAGGACACCGCAAGAAGAGGTGTAGCGAAGGCAGGTCTATCGAACGGAGTTCTTGAGAACGCCGATGCCGTCGATCATGACTTCGACGATGTCGCCGGATTGCAGCGGCCCGACGCCCTCCGGCGTTCCAGTGGCGATGACGTCGCCGGGCTCGAGGGTCATGAAGGCGGTGATCGTCTCGAGCAGCTCCGGGATCGGAAAGATGAAGTCGCTCGTGGAACCGTCCTGGCGCACTTCTCCGTTAAGGCGCAGCTGAACATGGAAGGGCTCGTGGATCTCGTCCGGCGTGACGATGACAGGGCCGAGGGGCGCCGAGGTGTCGAATCCCTTGGCACGAACCCAGTTCTTCTCCCACTTCTGCGCCGTGCGGTCGGAGACGTCGTTCAGGCATGTATAGCCGAGGATCACGCGGCCGGCATCGCGCGCCGGAACGTTTCGGCATCGCGTCCCGATGACAACGGCCAGCTCGGCCTCGTAGTGCACGTCGGGCCCGGTCGGAAGCACGATCTCCTCGCCGGGACCGATGACCGCCGAGGGGGGCTTGAAGAAGAGGAGCGGCTTCTCGGGGACCTCATTTCCGAGCTCCTTCGCGTGGGCGATGTAGTTGCGTCCGACACAGACAAGCTTCGTTGGCGTGCACGGAGCGACGAGTGTGGCGTCTCCAAGCGCGTAGGGTCGCCCGTCGGCAACCACCGTTTCACCTTTCAGTGTTCCCGCGAGAACGGGCCCGCCAGGTCCGAGTCGGAATCGAACGAGTTTCATCGGCCTCCTTCGCGCGACACCGTACCCGGCGAGCCGTCTTGCGTCAATCCCGTAGGCGCTTCGCTTGACGGTATGCGGTGACGCGGGTACGCTCGCGGCATCATGCGCAGGGCTCTCTGGATCTTTCTTCCCATCACGCTCGTCGCCCTCGATCGATTGACCAAGCTCTGGGCCGCCAAGACTCTCTCCCTGGGGATTCCCGTTCCTCTGGTGGGGGATGTGGTCCGGCTCACACGCGTTCACAACACGGGCGGGGCCTTCGGCATCTTCCCGCAGGGGCAGGCCCTCTTCCTGGTCGTCTCGGCGGTCGTTGCCGTCTTGCTCTTCTTGGTGCTTGTCGTGCCCCGCAACCTGCATCCCCTCTTGCGCTTTGGGCTGACGCTCGTACTCGCGGGGGCCGTGGGAAACCTGATCGATCGGGCCGCTGTTGGCTACGTCCTCGACTATTTCGAGATCCGAGGATTCTTCGTCTTCAACATCGCGGACGCCTGCATCTCCGTCGGCGCCGCTCTTCTCGTGGTGTATGCTCTCTGGGGAGGTGGGCGGCATCGAACTTGCGGGCAAGCTGATCGTGTTTGAGGGCCTCGACTTCACGGGGAAGACAACCCAAGCCCGGCTGCTCGCGCACCGATTGCAGGATGAGGGGTGCGAGATCGTTCTCACGGGGGAGCCTGGAGGGACCGAGGTAGGGAACGCCGTGCGCGAGATCCTGCTTTCGCGTCACAACTCCGGAACGCTCGACGACTTCGCCGAGTTCCTTCTCTTCCTTGCGAGCCGGGCGCAGCACGCTCGTGAGGTTGTCCTCCCGGCGCTCGACCGGGGAAAGACGGTCGTCTCGAGCCGGTACCGCCTGTCCAGCCTCGCGTACCAGGGATACGGGCGAGGCATTGACCTCGGCTTGATCGAGCGTCTCAACGAGGAAGCGACGCGGGGACGCAAGGCGGACATCACGTTCCTCATCGACGTGCCCGTTGAAGTGGCACTTGCGCGCAAGCGCGGAGACCGCGACCGGATCGAGGCCGAGGCCGTGGAGTTCTACCATCGGGTGCGCCGTGGGTTCCTCGAACTCACGGCGAACGACCCGAACGTCCATCGAATCGATGGGACGGGCAACGTCGACGCGACAGCGGCCGCTGTTGCACGCTGCCTGGGGCTCTAGCTTTTGTCCGGCCTCGGGCCGATCGAGTATCATAGCTTCTGCACAGCAGTCCCAAGGGAGGTCATCGATGGATTTCGTGTGCTCGAAGAACGACTTGGTGTTCGGAGTGCGGCTCGCGAGCTACGCGCTGGGGACGCGCAGCAGTATGCCCATCCTGGCCGGGCTGAAGCTCGAGGTTGCTGGGAAGCATTTGTTTCTCCAAGCGACGGACTTGGAGCGGGCTGTGCGCTGTGAGATCCCCATCGAGAACAGCGCGAAGGACGAATCCGTCGTGCTCAACGGCGCCATCGTGAACCAGATTGCCGCCCACCTCCCGGCGGACGAGAAGATCGCGCTTAAGACCGACGCCAAGGATGGAACGACGGTGAAGCTTCGCTGCGGCGAAGCTTCGTTCGACCTGCCTACCCTTCCAGTCGGCGATTACCCGGAAGTCCCTGGGCTCCCGTCGACGAAGATCGCCACGATTCGGGTCGCCGACTTCCACCATGGACTGGAGCACACGGCATTCGCCGCGCTCAAGGCGGGTGAGACGACGCGCCTCAGCCTCACGGGGGTCGACATCGTGCTGAAGAGCGACCAGCTGCGGCTGGTGGCGACGAACGGCTACCGCCTCGCCGTGAAGACGATTGGCATCGAAGCCATCGAGGAAGAGGGCGAGTACCTGATCGAGGCCAGCGTTCTCACCGATCTCGACCGAGTCCTCGGGCAGATCGACTCGCCGACCGTGGACATCCACCGCGGCGACGCGCAGCTCTTCTTCCACGCTGGCGGGGTCACGTTCTCCGCCCGAACGATCGCCGAGGAGTTCCCTGACTTCGAGCGTGTGATTCCGCGCGACAATCCGGTGCCCCTGACGTTCGATCGGCGAGCTCTTCTCGAGGCGCTGCAGCGGATCCAGATCACGGCGGCCGAGGATTCGGGCGCGATCACGATTCACGCCTCCCCCGACGAGAGTTCGGTACAGGTCCGATCCTCCTCGAAGGACAAGGGCGAGGCGGAAGAGCGAGTGCGCGTGAAGAAAGCGCCCGCGCAGTTGATCGACATCTCGTTCCGCGCCGAGTACGTCATCGACGTCCTCAAGCGCCTGGCCTCGGACTTCGTGACGATCTGGCTAGCGGACTCGAAGAAGGCAGGCCTCGTCGAGCCCGCGAGCGAGAAGATTGCGGCCGCCGACGAGGGCTTCCTCTACGTCTGCATGCCCGTGCTCTTGAGCTCGTAACCCAAGAGCACGGCATCTCATCTGCAGGAGATCTTAGGCGCTGGTCAGGGCCTTTCGCCCTTCGGCGAGCGCTTGGTCGAGCTTTCCGACATCCGGACCCCCGCCCTGAGCGAAGCCGCGACCTCCGCCGCCCCCACCGCCAAGGATCTTCGAAAGAGCCCGAACAACGGCGCCCGCGTCGACGCCCTTCACGTCTTTCGAGGTCTTGCAGACGACGACGGCTCGTCCCTCAGTGTCGCCGACGAGGAGCACGACGGCCGGGCGAGAGCGGTCTTCGATCTTGTCGGCGAGGTCCTTCAGCTGCTCGGTGGAGAGGTCCACGCGTCCGACGATCGTTCGGATGCCCCCCTTCTCCACCGCGGCCGCGAGGAGTTCGTCGATCTTGGCGTTCGTCTCGGCCCCCCGCTGGGCTTTGAGGGTTGCCTCGAGCGACGCCATCTTCTCGCGCAACCGAGCCAGGCCTGCTTCGGGGTCGTCACCGAGTTCGGACCGCATCCGCCCCGCGAACGCCTCCTGGTTGCGCAAGAGGGCGAGGACGGAGTCGCCGGTGACCGCTCGGATTCGTCGAACGCCGGAGGCAATGCCCTCTTCGGAGACGACCCGAATGAGGCCGATCTCGCCGCTCTTGCGGACGTGCGTTCCGCCGCACAGCTCTCGGCTTACGTCGCTGACCTGGACGAGGCGCACCGTGGCGCGGCCGCGGTACTCGTCCTCGAACAGCCCGATAGCGCCTCGTTCGCGCGCTTCCTCGAGCGTCACCTCGTCGGTCTTCACGGGGTGATCAGCAAGGACGGCGGCGTTCGCGAAGTCCTCGACGCGGCGGACCTCATCGGGCGACAGCTTCTCGAAGTGGGAGAAGTCGAAACGCAGCTCGTGGTCTGTGACTTCCGACCCCGCTTGCTGGGCGTGCGGCCCGAGGACGTTCCGCAGCGCGGCGTGAAGAAGGTGGGTCGCGGTGTGGTTCCGCTCGATGCGGCGCCGGCGCTCGATATCCACGGTCAGTCGGCAGCGATCGCCGGCTCGGATCTCGCCCTCGAGAGCGCCGACCCAATGGAGCGTCGCGCCTTCGGCGTGTCGTGTCGTGCTCTCGACGGCCGCCGACCCGTGCCGCGCCAGGTTCTCGACCCTTCCCGTGTCTCCGACTTGCCCTCCCGACTGCGCGTAGAACGGTGTCTCCGAGAAGACGAGGTGCCGCCGCCCGTCCGCCTCTTCGACGCCCAGCACCTCGGCCTCCGCGACCAGCGTCTCGTAGCCGACGAAGCGGGTCGGCTTCTTGTGCCAGGACTGGGCCTTTCCCCGCAGCTCCTTTCGCTCGACAGACGCTCGGGTTCCGACAGCCGCGGACACGTCTTTGGATCGATGCCTTTGGTCAGCCAGCGCCTGCTCGAATCCGGAGAGTTCGATCGCCACTCCGCTCTCTGTCGCGATCTCCTGCGTCATCTCGAGCGGGAATCCGTACGTGTCTGTGAGCTCGAACGCCAGTTCTCCAGGTAGCGTTTTGTCGCCGCTCTTCGCAAGCTCGGCGAGGATCTTCTCCAGTCGGCGCTCTCCGTCGCGTAGCGTCCTGCGGAACGTCTCTTCCTCGCGCGCAATCAGCTTCTTGGCGAGATCGCGAGCGCCCTCGATCTCGGGGTACACGGCGCCGAGCGACTCGACGACCGGGTCGACGAACGAGGGAAGCGAGCCGGGGAGGATGCCCAGCTTCTCCTCGGCGCGGATCGCCCGGCGGAGGATTCGGCGCAGCACGTAGCCCTGCTTCTCGTTCCCCGGCATCACGCCATCGGCGACGAGGAAGAGGGCGCCGCGGACGTGGTCGACGACGGTGTTGCGATACGCGCGGTCGGCTTTGCCCAGAGGGCGAGGTGCCGCCGCTTCGATCGCCTGGATGGTCGGTGCGAAAACGTCGATGTCGAAGTTCGTCGGGACGCCCTGCAGGATCGCCGTCGCCCGCTCGAGCCCCATGCCGGTGTCGATGTTCTTCCGAGCCAGGGGGCGGAATGAGCCGTTCTCTTGGGCGTCGAACTGCATGAACACCAGATTCCAGATTTCGGCGAACCGGTCGCAGTCGCAGGCCACTCCTCGGCAGTTCGGGCCGCAGGCGTGGTCCTTTCCTGTGTCGTAGTGCAATTCCGAGTCGGGGCCACACGGGCCGGTGTTCCCCACGGGGCCCCACCAGTTGTTGTCCTTCCCGAGGCGGACGATCCGCTCGATCGGAATCCCGACGACGTCGCGCCAGATGGCGTAGGCCTCTTCGTCCTCCTCGTAGACGGTCACGGCGAAGCGTTCGCCGGAGATGCCGAGCTCGCGAGTCAGGAATTCCCACGCGAACTCGATCGCTCCTTGCTTGAAGTAGTTGCCGAACGAGAAGTTGCCGAGCATTTCGAAGAATGTGTGGTGGTAGGCCGTCCGGCCGACCTCTTCGATGTCCGTCGTGCGGAAACACTTCTGACACGTCGTCGCGCGGTCGAACGGCGCCTTTGTGCGTCCCCAGAAGTAATCCTTGAACTGGACCATCCCGGCGGCCGTGAAGAGAAGCGTGGGATCGTTGGGAACGAGCGGCGAGCTCGGCAGCAGCTTATGGCCACGCTCGCGGAAGAATCCCAAGTACTGGCGTCGAAGCTCGGACGACAACATCGCAGTCTCCTTGTGCACGCTCGGGTGGCGGAATAGTAGACGCCCTACGGAGAAGGGTCAATACGGGTTGCCCTTCGTCGATTGCCCGTCGTCCGGCCGTCGGGCTATACTGGCGCGGAAACGAAGGGGGGAACGACGCATGTACATCGAAGCCATCGAGGCACGGACCGTTATCGACTCTCGCGGCAACCCAACGGTCGAGGCCGACGTCTACCTTGAGGACGGGGGCTTCGGGCGTGCCGCCGTGCCCTCGGGAGCATCGAAGGGAACTCGGGAAGCCCTCGAGCTCCGCGACAACGATCCGAAGACATACCACGGTCGCGGCGTTTCGACGGCGGTCGACAACATCCGCACCGAGATCGAGCCGGCTCTCCTCGGGTGCGACGCGTTCGATCAGGCAGAGGTTGACCGGCTCTTGATCGAGCTCGACGGGACGGAGAACAAGCACCGCCTCGGTGCCAACGCCATCCTCGCGGTGTCGCTCGCGACCGCGCGGGCCGCTGCCGACAGCCTTGACATCCCGTTCTTTCGGTACGTCGCCGGGCTGCGGACCCCGACCCTCCCCCTGCCCATGATGAACGTGCTGAACGGAGGAGAGCACGCGGACAACAACGTCGACATTCAGGAGTTCATGCTGCTGCCGATGGGAGTCGAGTGCTTCGCCGACGCTGTTCGCGCTTGTTCGGAGGTCTTCCACACCCTGAAGGCAACGCTCAAAGAGAAAGGGCTGGCGACGAGTGTGGGGGACGAGGGCGGGTTCGCTCCAAACCTGGCCGACAACCGCGAAGCGCTGGCGCTGCTTGTTGCGTCGATCGAGAAGAGCGGGTATCGGCCCGGGGTCGATGTGGCGATCGCCCTCGACGCCGCGGCGTCGAGCTTCTTCCAGGACGGCTCCTACCGATTCACGATCGGCGGACGCGTCGTGACCTTGTCGAGCGACGAGCTCGTGGCGCTGTACGCGGAGTGGGTCAAGGCGTTTCCGATCGTCTCGATCGAGGACGGGGTCGCCGAGGCGGACTCGCGCGGGTGGACGAAGCTGACGCAGACGCTGGGTAAGCGGGTGCAGATCGTCGGCGACGATGTGTTTGTGACCAACCCGAAGATTCTCGAGGCGGGGATCGCGAACGGGATCGCCAACTCCATCTTGATCAAGCTGAACCAGATCGGCACCGTGACCGAGACCCTGGAGACGATGGACCTGGCTCGCTCCGCCGGGTACACGTGCGTGGTGTCGCACCGCTCGGGAGAGACGGAAGACACATCGATCGCCGACCTCGCTGTCGGCACGGCGTGCGGGCAGATCAAGTCCGGCTCGATCTCCCGCAGCGAGCGCGTTGCGAAGTACAACCGACTCTTGCGCATCGAGGGCGAGTTCGAGCTCGGGCTGGCGGCGTGGCCGCAGAGGTTTGCTCCGTAGAACGGCGGTTTGCAGCAACCGGGGAGAGGGCGATGAGGGGACTCTGGGCAAAGGTGGCGCGGAGCGTTCATTGGCCGACGCGCCAGGGGCGGCGCTGGGTGGCCATAGGGATTGCCGCTCTCGTTGTGTTGCTTGTTCTCGGCACCTTTCTCAGTCGCGGGCTCGGCATCCTCCGTTTGCGGCACGACCTTGTCCGCCTCGACAAGGCCACCGTGGAAGCGGCCGCGGAGCAGAAGCGGCTGCGCGCTGAGCTGGCGTCCGCCTCGACCGCGAAAGTGCTGGAGGACAAGGCGCGCGAGGAGCTGGGTCTCATCAAGCCGGGTGAGGAGAAGGTCATCTTCGTCGAGGAGTGAGCCCGTTGCCGAGCCGATTCGTCCATCTTCACGTCCACTCCGAGTACAGCGTTCTCGACTCGTCGTGCCGCCTACCTGACCTGATCGAGCGGGCCTCCGCATGCGGCATGGGCGCGCTCGCGCTCACGGACCACGGTGTGCTGAGCGGAGTCGTCAAATTCTACCGAGAGGCCAGAGACCGAGGGATTCACCCCATACTCGGCTGTGAAGTCTACGTGGCTCCCGGCGACCGCCGTGATCGCACGGGGGGGGAGGGTGGCCGATACTACCATCTGGTTCTGCTGGCCGAGAACGACATCGGGTTCCGCAACCTCGTTCAGATTGTGAGCGCGGGACACACTGAGGGGTTCTACTACCGGCCCCGTGTGGACAAGGAGCTTCTGGCGGCCCACGCCGAGGGCCTGATCGCCCTGTCGGCGTGCGAGTCGGGCGAGATTCCGCGATTGCTCTCTGCCGGGAAGGAACGCGAGGCCGATCAGGTTGCCTCGGCGTACGCAAAGCTCTTCGGGTCGAATCACTTCTACATCGAGATTCAGAATCACGGCACCGAGCGTGACGCGCAGGTCCGTCGTCGGCTGATCGACCTTGCCCGCCGGCTGAACCTGCCGCTCGTCGCGACGAGCGACGTTCACTACCTCGATCCGGACGACAAGCTGGCCCACGAGGTTCTGATCAACATCCGAGCCAACCGGACGCTGTCCGATCCGGAACACCGGACGTTCGATGGGGACGGCTACCACTTCCGGAGCGGCGAGGAGATGGAAAAGCTCTTCGCCGACCTGCCGGAGGCCATCGACAACACCCGCGCAATCGCGGAGCGCTGCCGGGTGGAGTTCGACTTCAACCGCATCCTGATTCCTCCGTTTCCGCTTCCGGATGGAGCCACCGACACGGATGCCTACCTGCGAGAACTGGCGTACGCCGGCGCGGCTGAGCGGTACGGCGAGATCACCTCGACGATCCGAGAGCGACTTGAGTACGAACTCGACGTCATCGCGAAGATGTCGTACAGCACGTATTTCCTGATCGTCTGGGACTTCGTGCGTTTCTCAAAGAGCCAAGGGATTGCCGTCGGGCCGGGACGAGGATCCGCGGCGGGAAGCCTTGTCTCGTACGCACTCGGGATCACCGGCGTCGATCCGCTCCGCTACAACCTGATCTTCGAGCGATTCCTGAACCCCGACCGCGTCAGCATGCCGGACTTCGACATCGACTTCTGCATCCGCGGACGGGATCGGGTTATCGACTACGTCCGCTCGAAGTACGGAGGCGAGCGATGGTGGGAGCGGATCGCCCAGATTGCGACGTACGATCGGATGGCCGCACGGAGCGTCGTGCGGGACGTCGGCCGCGTCCTGGGGCTTCCGTACGGCGAAGCCGACCGAATCGCCAAGCTCATCCCGTTCGGGTCGAAGCTGCAGGCCGCGGTCGACAGCGTGGTCGAGCTGAGGACGCTGTACGAGGAGAGCGAGAACGTCCGCCGCGTCATCGACATCGGTCTGCGGCTTGAGGACCTCACCCGAAACATCTCGACGCACGCCGCGGGCGTTGTGATTGCGCCCGATGAGCTGGCGAAGCATGCGCCGCTCCTCCGCGTGGCGGAGAACGAGTACGTGACCCAGTTCGACATGACCGACATCGAGGCGATTGGGCTCTTGAAGATCGACTTCCTCGGCCTTCGAAACCTAACCATGATTGCGGATGCGCTGGCCTCCCTGTTGACGCAAGCGGGGATCGAGATCGATCTCGAGTCCATCCCCCTCGACGATGACGCGACGTTCGCCGTTCTGCGCCAGGGAAGCACGGATGGGATCTTCCAGCTCGAGGGCTCCGGGATGACGGGCCTCATCCTCCGGGTGCAGCCGAATCGGTTCGAAGACCTGATCGCCCTGTTGGCCCTGTACCGCCCCGGCCCTCTCGAGAGCGGGATGGCGGACGAGTACGTGGAGCGCCGCTCCGGCCGGAAGGCCGTGACGTACGCCCACTCGAGCATCCGCGGCATCCTGGAGGAGACGTTCGGGCTTCCGATCTACCAGGACCAGCTGATGCTGATGGCGCAGAAACTGGCAGGTTTCACGCTCGCGCAGGCCGACACGCTGCGCAAGGCGATGGGGAAGAAGAAGAAGGAGATCATGGCCGGCCTCCGTGAGAAGTTCATCGACGGGTGCCGGGCGAACGGGCTGTCGCAGGAGTTGGCGGCGACCACGTTTGACGACATGGAGAAGTTCTCGCGGTATGGGTTCAACAAGTCGCACGCCACCGCCTACGCGTTCATCTCGTACTGGACGGCGTACCTCAAGGCCCACCACCCGACGCACTTCATGGCCAGCCTGCTCACGAGCGTACAGGGGGACACCGACAAGGTTGCGGAATACATTGGCGCCTGCCGCGACATGGGGATTGAGGTTCTGCCTCCCGACATCAACGAGAGCCGTCGGGAGTTCGCGCCGGTCGAGGAGGGGCGAATCCGGTTCGGTCTCGGAGCGATCAAGTACGTGGGAGAGAACGCCATCCAGGCGATCCTGGCCGCGCGCTTGAGCGGGCCGTACGCCTCGTTCTTCGACCTGTGTCGCCGCGTCGACGTGGACGGCCTCGACCGCGAGACCCTCGAGGCGCTTGTGAAGTCCGGGGCGTTCGACCGGCTTGGCGCGACCCGACGCGGCCTCCTGCGACACCTCCCCGAAGGGCTCGAGCTGACCCAGGTGGCGCGGCAGA
>JBDKUT010000037.1:0-6283 GCA_039679545.1 Thermotogota bacterium | reverse complement strand
GACGGGGCTCTCGTGAAGGACGCTGTGTTCCGTAGGTCAGGGCAGTACCCGAACTTTTCAGAGGACGCGCCGGACGAGTGCAAGGCGTGTGCTCACGAGCTGTGCGCGGGGTGCGACATGAACCCGTCCGACGAGGACGACGAAGGGAGGGGCTGATGAGGAGAAGTAGAAGAAGTCGTCGTTGCAGGGATCGGTTCGTGTCCGCTGCGATGAACAACCTCGGGCGCACGAAGAGACAGGCCCGCGGGATGTACCGCGCGTTCCGGGTGTTCGTGTCCGCGCTGTCGAGGCTCTACGACGTTCTCTGCTCGTTCTTCCGACGCTTCGCCAAGGCGCTCGAGGAGAACGCCGAGTTGCGCGAGGCGGCCAAGCGTCTCTTGGGGGATCCCACGGAACCGGCGGTCGCGCAGTGATACTGGTCGACACACCGCACTTCTTCCCGAACGGGCCGCGGCATTTGCCGAACGCGCAGTGGTGCCACATGACGAGCGACACGTCGCTCGAGGAGCTCCACTCGTTCGCCGCCAAGCTCGGGATGCGGCGGTCGTGGTTTCAAGACGGCAGGCGCCCGCACTACGACCTGACGAAGACGAAGCGAGAGCAGGCGGTCAGACTCGGGGCTCGAGAGGTTTCGGCCCGCGATCTCCTGAAGGCCGCGCTGCGTCTCTCGGGAGCGAAAGGAGGGGCGGCGTGAGCGAGGCCGTTAAGAAGAAGCCGATCCGTTCCGACACCCCGCCGAGCGACGAGTTCATTCGGTCCTTTGTCCACTCCGGCGGGTGCCGCGAGGTGTGCGACTGCGGGCGCGAGCACTTCTCCGAGGACCCGTCTTGGGATTACGAACCCGGAGAACTCGAGGATCTCCGGGGCCGTGTGGCGGAGAACCCGGATGCGTTCGTGAGCCACGGCGAGTACACGATAGAGCGGATGGAACTCGGCGGCAGGATCTTCGTCGTGGACTGTCCCTGCAACGGGGCGCGCCCGTACGAGATCTTCATCTGGGACAACCGAAGCGACATCGCGAAGTACCTCGAGGAACGGGTCAAGGAGATGGCCCGCGAAAGCCTTGAAGCCGGCGGGGATGCGAGCCGAGTCCTCGTGGCCCTGAAGGCGGCCGCGGAACTGGAGGGAATTCAATGAGCAATCTCCTCGATCTTCTCACCGCTCCGCAGCTTGCGAAGCTGCTGTCGGTCGACCTGAAGACGCTGCACAACTGGGTCAACCGAGGCGAGATCAAGTTCTTCCGCACGCCTGGGCGGCACCTGCGCTTCCGGCGCGCCGACGCGGTCGAGTTCATGACGCGCGTCGGGTTACCAGTCCCGAACGAACTCGCACCCGAGGCGGCAGAGACACTGGATGAAGCCTTCCTCCGTGGCGCGCAGGAAGCGTTTTTCTGGCAACGCTGGGAGCAGATGGGCTTCAGGCTGGAGTTGAGTGACGCAGCGAGAATCGAAGGGGAGCAGGCGTACATGCGCTGGCTGAACAAGCGCAGCGCGGAGAAGGCGGTCTGATGAAGAAGAAGGAAGCGATCTCGAAGCGCAACACGCGCCTGCGCGCCGAGCTCGAGGCCGCGCTCGAGCGCGTGCGCTCGGTCGAAGCGAAGAACAAGCAGCTCGAGGAAGAACTCCTCCGCCAGGAACGCCTCGCCTACAACCTGTCCGAGCAGAACGACCGGGACACCGAGACAATCGGGATACTGGCCGACGTCGTCGACATCCTGTTCGAGGATGAGGACCGGTGCGCGACGCGCTCCTACGACGAAGTGCGCGAGAAGGCGAGGGAGCTTGTCGGGTTGAAGGGCGAACTCGCCGAGCTGCGCGAGGCAGAACGCTTCGTGCTGTGCGTCTGGTGCGGAGAGGAGATCTGCGCCGGCGGAACGATTACACCAGAGGACGTGCTCGAGCGGTGTCGCGCGCACGATGAGAATTGCGAGGCTCATCCATTGGGCAAGCAGCTCAGGGCGATCCCGCGAGAGATGGCCCGGCTCGAGTTCTGGCCCGTGCGTCTCCAGTCCGCAGTGGCGCCGCTCCTGCCGGACATCGTGGCGCGTTCGGTTGATGCGGCACGTTTCTCCATTCTGGTTCGTGAAAAACGAACAGAGACAGACGGTCTCGAAGAGGAACGCCCGAGTGTCTGCACGTTCGGTGCCCCCAATTGCCCTGGGGAACGTGGCTTCGGGATCGATTCCGTCGCTGTCGGGAAGCTGTGTGCCGCGCACGAGACAATCGAGGCGCGTAGAGCGCTCGAAAAATCGAGGCAGTGAGGGTTGCCGGTTCGCCGGCCAGGAGGAAGGGGTAAAGACGTGGAGTTCAAGAAATTCAACGAGAGCCTCGCGAAGCACGTAGCCGGCCTCGCGAAGGACGAAGCGCACCTGTTCGTGGTCGAGGTGGACAAGGAAGCGCTGTGGAACACCTACCTCGACAGCTTCCCGCCGGGGACGAACGAGGTCTTCAGGAAGCGGCGCGAGTTCGACTGCTCCTGCTGCCGCGGGTTCGTGAAGACGTTCGGGAACGTGGTGCGGATCGGGCCCGACCTGCGCGTCGACACGATCTGGGACTTCGAGGTCGACGACCCGAAGTACAGGGCGGTCATCGAGGCGATGTCGACCTTCATCCGCTCGAAGCCGATCACGGACGTCTTCGTCACGGACACGCGGGTGTTCGGCGTGGAGAAGAGCTACGAAGCCGTTCCGGCACCCGAGGTCGGCACGTGTGAAGCTCGGGTGTGGACCCACTTCCACTCCGTGCTCCCGAAAAACTTCGCGGTGTACACCGACCTGAACCAGAAGCGCGGGGAGTTTCGCGACATTCGGAACGTCTTCAAGCGTTCGCTCGAGGAGATCTCCGGCGAGGCGCTCGAGGCCGTCCTTGATCTCATCGCACAGGGCTCCTTGTACAAAGGCGAGGAGTGGGCCTCGGTGCTCCAGAAGTTCGCCGCGTACAGGCAGGCGTACTGGGCGACGCCGTCCGCGTGCAGGGAGAACTACTGCTGGCGCAAGTCGCTCGAGGCGGGCCCGGTGCTCGGCAAGATCCGGAATCACAGCATCGGCGTCCTGCTGCTGAACCTGTCCGCCGGCATGGACCTCGACGAGGCGGTCAGGAAGTACGAGCAGATCGTCGCGCCGACGAACTACAAGCGTCCGAAGGCGGTCTTCTCCAAGCGCATGATCGAGGACGCGCAGAAGAAACTCCACGAGCTCGGGCTCGAGGGCTCGCTCGGGCGCCGGCACGCGCACATCGACGACATCACGGTGCCCAACGTGCTGTTCGCGAACCGAAGCGCGCGGGCGAAGATGGCCGGCAACGTGTTCGAGGAGCTGGCCTCCGAGTCGGCCGCGCCGATCTCGCCGAAGAAGTTCGACCGCCTGGAGGAGGTCGGGATCGCCCAGTTCGTCGAGGAGATCCTCCCGCGTTCGACCAGCATCGATCTGTTCCTGGAGAACCGGCACGCCGGGAATCTCGTCTCGCTCGTCGCGCCCGCGGATGCCGCGAGCCCGTCGCTGTTCAAGTGGGGTAACGGGTTCTCCTGGGCGTACCGCGGGAACATCACGGACAGCATGTAGGAGCGCGTCAAGTCGGCCGGCGGGAAGGTCGACGGCGTGCTGCGGTTCAGCATCCAGTGGAACGAGAACGGCGACAACCTGAACGACTTCGACGCGCACTGCCTCGAGCCGAACGGGAACCGGATCTGGTTCCGCCAGAAGACCGGGCACTCCTCCAAGGGGATGCTCGACGTCGACATCATCCACCCGCAGGGGGTCGCCGTCGAGAACATCACCTGGCCGGATCGCGTGCTGATGCACCCGGGCATCTACGCCTTCATGGTCCACAACTACACGCACCGCGGCGGCCGCTCCGGGTTCCGCGCCGAGATCGAGTTCGACGGGCAGCTCTTCGAGTTCTCGTACGACCAGGATGTTCGGCAGGGCGAGGCGATCCTGGTGGCCGATGTCGAACTCCTCAGGAGCGGCGAGTTCAAGCTCCACGAGAAGCTCCCGTCGGCGACGTCGTCGCGCGAGCTGTGGGGGCTGCGGTCGAACCAGTTCCATCCGGCCTCGGTGGCGATGTACTCGCCGAACTACTGGGACGCGCAGACGGGCATCGGCCACCGGCACTACTTCTTCATGCTGAACGGCTGCCGGAGTGACGAGTCGCCGAACGGGTTCTTCAACGAGTTCCTGCGCGAGGAGTTCATGGTGCACAAGCGGGTGTTCGAGGCACTGGGTGCCAAGATGCGGGTCGCGGCCGACGCCGAACAGCTCTCGGGGCTCGGCTTCAGTGCGACGAAGCACGACTCGTTCGTCGTGCGCGTGGAAGGGGCCTTCAAGCGAACGCTGAAGGTCGTCATCTGAGGAGGATGAAGATGGACCAGATGTTCGAGAAAGCAGCCAGGCAGAAGGTGCGGTTCCCGCACAAGGGGCAGGTCACGGTCGAGGATCTTTGGGACCTGTCCGTCACGGCGCTCGACGGGATCTACAAGACCCTGAAGGGCGAGCAGAAGAAGGCGGACGGCGAGAGCCTCCTGGATCGGAAGACCCCGGACTCCGGGCTCGAGCTGCAGATCGCCGTCGTGACGTACATCGTCAAGGTGAAGATGGCCGAGGCCGACGCGAAGCTGAAGGAAGCGGACAAGAAGGCGAGGAAGGAGCGCCTCCTCGAGCTGCTCGCGAAGAAGGAGGACGAGGCCCTGGCCTCGAAGTCCACGGAGGAGATCCGGGCGCTCATCGCCGGGTTGGACTGAAACGCACCGGCCGGGGCTCGGACCCTCGGCCGGGGCCCAGAGGTGTTGATGTCGAAGCAGATGGAAGTCACGGTGTGGAAGGTCGACGAGCGGCACGACCGGATCGCTCCGGTGAGCGCCTGCGGGATCTACGAGTTCCTCGGGATGCGCCGGCGAGAGGACGTCGCGGACATCGACCGCTCTGCACTTGAGATCGGGGCGTACACGTTCAAGCCCGGCCTGCCGTACCGTCGCTTCGGCTCGAACAAGAAGACGGCCGCGGGCTTCGTCTGCTACGACGGTGAGCCGATCCTTTTCGTCGGCACGTGGAACGGTTACGCCCTGTTCGCCCCGGTCGACCGAGAGCTGGAGCCCGGGGAGTACGAGGCGCTGTTCTACTCCTGGGTCTGCGACAAGGAGCACGCGGCGTTCTTCACAACGAACAGTGCCGGCGGAGGCCGGCTCATGAAACTGGACGCGCTCCCCGTCGGCGAGCGCAAGTGGAAGGGCCGCGAGGCGGCAGGAAGGGAGATCTGAGATGCGAGACGGAACGATGATTCAGGTGACGCAGCCGGTCCGGCGCGAGGGTTCGATCCCGGTAGTCGGGAGTCCGTGCCCGCCGCCGTACAAGTGCTCTCGCTGCCCGAACGGGCGCCGCCCGCTGGACGCCAAGCCGGACGACAGGACCGTCGTCTGCGTGCGCGAGAGGCCGACGGAGGAGGTCTCCGCGGTCTTCTGGCTCGAAGACCTGGCGGAGCGCCTGCAGGCGGTGCTCGGCTGCAAGACCGAGATCCGCGAGGTCGAGAAGGGCGGCGGGCTCGCGCTGTTCCGCGAGAAACTGAAAACCGAGATGGGCCGCAAGGCGGCCAGAGAGGAAGGCACGGCATGAAGAAGATCGAGATGAAGGTGGAGATGGGCGCCCGGGTCAAGGACGTCGTCTCCGGCTACGAGGGGATCGTGTCGGCGTACACGGTGCACATCACCGGCTGCGACGTCGTGGCGATCAAGAGCCGCGGGCTCGACAAGGACGGAAAGATCCAGGACCCCGTGTGGATCGACGTCACTCGCGTCGAGGTGATCGGGCCGCCGGCCCCGGAGATCGCGGCCGTCATCAAGAAGTCGGACGACGAGGAGGGTCGCACGGGCTCGAAGACGGGAGGACCGCAGGACCGGAGCAAGAGGTTCTCGGACATCTAGCCGAGAGCAGAAAGGAAGGGAAACGATGAAGAAACCGGAAGAGCTTGGTATGTCCGAGAAGATCATAGCCAAGCTGGAGCTGCTCGCGGATCTCGAACGGGAATCCGGGAGCGACGCAAAGGCCGATCTCCTCGAGTCGTGCTTCACGCTGTTGCCAACGACCGAGGACTTCGATTTGGTTGAACGGGCGGATGCACTCGGGTCCGCCTGCCTGGACGCAGAGAACATCCTTCGCGGTGTCCTCGCCGGGAAGGCGTACGGTGGGGAAACGGACAGTCACCTCGACCCGCTCCTTCGGCAGCAGATCGAGAAGTGGCTCGGCGAGAACGGAATCACGGACCGCAAAGACGTCAACGAGGAAGGCGGTGTG
>JBDKUT010000036.1:0-13793 GCA_039679545.1 Thermotogota bacterium | reverse complement strand
TCGTCTACACGTACCAACTCCAAGCGAGCGAAGCCTCCACGCCCGCGTGCGGAGGCGCATCGACCTTCTACGTGTGGACGAGCCACCAGCTCGGCGTGGACGCGCCGGCCGGAGCTTGCGGAACCTTCTACGACGCGACCCCTGTGTCGATCGAACCTCCCGCGATGAGCGTCTCGGTCTCAGGAATCCCGAATATCCAGGACGAGTGCGCGACGTACGATGTAACGCTCACGCTGTCTCGCACCTCGACGAACGCGGTCCCGTACGACGCGAGGCTTGTTCTTTCCGGTCTGGCCCCGTACGCCGCCGAAGCCTCGTTCGCTACGTGTGACGGCGTCGCTCCGGGAGACGGAACCACGTGCACCTCGCCGATCGAGACATCGGACTCCATGGAGTGGCGCTTTGACGACGCGTTCGCCTCGGGCGTCACGGCAACGATTACGCTCCCCGTGACCGTGCCGTGCGGAAGGCCTCTGCTCGCGCTCACGGCGGAAGCGTTCTATGACGACCTCTGTTCGAACGACGACGTCTACGACGGCGTGTGCTCCACGTCGGCCGGCGGCGCGGCCTCGCTCTCGGTGGCCGCCGACGTCTGCGTGCAGAAGACGCCGGAGATCATCTTCGCGACCGAGCAAGAGGTCACGTGGAGGCTCTGCTTCACAAACGTCGGCAACGGGGTCGCGGCGAACACGTGGGTTGAGGATGCGCTCGGCGCGGGGCTCGTCTACGTTTCGTCATCGATCAGCGACGGGACGGGGGCGACGGAGCACCCGAACGAGGACCGTCTCGGTGCTCCGGCGAACGGCGTCACGTGGGTCATCGACGAACTCCAGCCCGGCGAGGAGCGGGCGATCGAGTTGACGGCGCGTCTTCTCGCCTGCAGTGGGATGACGAACGACGTCGCGGTCGGGTGGGGGTGCCTGGGCGATTCGTGCCAGACCCCGAAGACGGACGCGTCGTCCGTCGTGGTCCCCACCAGCACGATGGTCGCCACGTCGTACCTCCCGACTCCGATCAACGTGTGCTCGTCTGAAACGGCCACGGTGACGGCGAAGAACGCTGGCGTCACGGCGACGTACGACATTACGGCAGAGGTCACCCTTCCCGACGGGGTCTCGTACGCCGGCGGGGCCGAGTACCGCGTTGGGAGCGGATCGTGGATTTCGGCGTCCGACCCGTCGGGGACTTCCGGCCCGACGCTGACGTGGACGGCGAGTGAGATCGCCGCCCTCGCGGTCGTGGCGGCCCGGGAGCAAGTGCAGATTCGCTTTGTCGTCGCCACGGACTGCGCGTTCAACGGAGGCGTCCTCGGCTTCCAGGTCGGATACAAGAACCCGTGCGGCAACGAGTTCACGTCGGGCGTTGGCGCGTTCTCCGTGTCGGCCCGAATTCCTGACGTCGCGGTCGCTGTTCGTCAGGTGAGCCCGCCGGCGGGGGATGCCATCGCCTGCGACGGCGAGGCGACCTGGGAGATCGACGTCACGAACGCCGGGACGATCGCCGTTCCGGTCATCCGCGTCGGAGCGCTCCTCGATGACGGCCTTGTCTTCGTCGACTCCTCGGGCGACCCGACGTACGGCCCGGCCGACGGCGGATCCCAGGCCGGTTCGTCCGTTGCGTGGGAGGTTGCGTCGTTGCCGGTCGGCGCGACCGCGACGCTCTCTCTGACGGCGGCGGCGCCCGGAGGCGGAGTGGACTGCGAGGCGCTCGGCCTCTTCGTCGACGCGTACTGGGGATGCGGGCTGGTCGACGGCGCGTCGTCGACGGCGGACGCAGAGTGCATCACGAGTTCGCCGATCACGGCGACCGTTGCGGGAACGCGGGTTCCGCCCGTGGACGCCACCGCAGCGGTCCTCTCGTCCGGCTTCGAGGTCTGCGGAAGTGAAGGAACAATCCAAGTCACCGTCGAGAACACGAGCACGACCGTGACCGCCTCGGACATTGCGATCGCGCTCTCTCTCCCCACCGGGCTGGCGTACGTCGGCGAGACATCGGCCGTGTGGCCGGGAGGAGGCTCGACGGCGGACCCGACCGGGACCCCCGGCCCCGACCTCGTCTGGCCTCTCGCGGCGACGCTCGAACCCGGAGAAACCCTGACTCTGACCTTCCTTGCGGAGTCGTCGTGCTACACAACGACGCGCACCATCGACGTGGACGTCACATATCTCGACTGCTGCGGCACGACGCTGACCACGGTGAGCGCCAGCGCCGCAGCGCCGGCGCTGGTTCCAAGCCTTGCCCTTTCGAAGACCCCGGAGACCTCGGCGCTCGACTGCCTGACTGAGGAAGAGGTCACGTGGACCCTTCGCGTAACCAACCAGGGCACGGGGACGGCGGACATCGTCCGGCTGGTGGACACGTTGGGCGACGATCTCGTCCACGTCTCGGGAGGGACGCAAGTTGCCGGAGATCCGCAGGTCTGGGGGTGGGAGTTCGGCCCGCTGGGACCGGGCGAGTTCGAGGACGTGACGCTCACGGGAGAGCTGTCGGCCGTGCTCGGCGGCTGCGACGCGGCGCGCCGAACCAACACGGCGACGGCCCTGTGGGCGTGCGGCGCGCCCGACGGGAACCCCACGACGACAGGAGAGTACGAGTGTTCCGGCGGAACGGTCGAGGACGCCGCCGTGGTGCAGGTGGCCAACCTGGCGGTCGGGTCAACGGACATCGTTCCCGCGTTCGCGTGCAGCGGCGACGGCGTGGGTTCGGGGGCGCTCGGGATCACGATCCGCAATCCAAGCGACGCCCCCGTCACACAGGACTTCGCGGTTCAGGCGAGCGAATCGACCACTGGATGGAGCGTTTCGGGGACCTTCACTTCGCTCGGTGGAACGCTGCCGATGGCCGCGAACGGCTCGCAGACCCTGACGCTTCCCGGATGGCCGGTTGCCTGTACCGCATGTGTGTACCACTTTGCCGTGACCGTCGACGCCGCGGGGCAGGTCTGCGAGTGCGCCGAGGGAAACAACACGGCCACCCTTGACTACACCCTGACCGTGCCCGACCTGTCCATCGACAGCGCGAGCCTGGCCGTGACGTGCAGCGCCGACGGCCAGATTCGGGTTCAGGGTCCAATCGTGGTGCGCAACGCAGGGTGCGGCAGTGCGTACACGGGATCGATCCCTCTTCGCGTGACGCTCTACGACGCGGCCGGCTGCGCCGGCACCGTGCTCGACCAGTTCACCTTGGCCCTGACGGGGGCCAGCGTGCCTGCCGGAGGCACGCAGAGCTTCACGCTCAACCGAACCCGGACGTTGAACGTGTGCGGGACGTGCGCGGTCTCGATCCGGCTCGAGCTCGACTATGCGAACGCAATCTGCGAGTGCGATGGGACGAACAACGCCCTCTGCGTCGGGCCCTACGCGGTTGCCTTCCCCGATCTCCGCGTCTCGTCCATGAACCTCGCCGGACTGACGTGCGTCGGCGACGCCGTCTCCGGAAGCGTGGCTGTCACTGTGGAGAACATCGGTTGCGGCGCCGCGACGGCGTTCTATGTCTCGCTGGTCACTGACGGGTGCCTGACGTTCGCGACCCAGCGCGTCACGAGTCTCGCGGCGTCGGGGTCCACGACGCTGACCTTCCCCGTCGCGACGACGTGGGCGGACTGCACGGACTGCAGCTGTACGTTCACAGCCACCGTGGACGGCCCCGGGGAGGTCTGTGAGTGCACGGGGGCCAACAATCAGGCGTCATCGACGTTCTCGCCCGCGCGTCCCGACCTCGAGGTGCGCTCGGCGGCCCTCTCGCTCGACTGCGCCGGTGACGCGGCCGCGCGGCTCCACGGCTCGGTCGTGCTCGCCAACACAGGGTGCGCGCCCGTCACGGGCTCGGTCGGACTGCGGGTCACCGTCTACAGCGAGCCGGCATGCGCCGGGAGCGTCGTCGAGACGTGGACCGAGACGCTCTCGGGGATCTCGCTCGCCGCGGGAGGAGGAACCCAGACCGTCGGCGTCGATCGGGTGATCGCCGAGGACCTGTGCGCCTACGGAAGCTGCTCGCTGTCGGCGAAGCTTGAGGTGGATCCCGACGGGATGGTGTGCGAGTGCGATGGAACCGACAACGCCCTCTGTGCCGCGATCGTCTCCTCGGTCCCCGATCTTGTCATCGCCCTTGCGACTCCCAGCGTGTCGACGGCGTGCAGCCCCGGGAACGTGCTGGTGGCCGTGCGCAACGCCGGGTGCGGCACCGTACCGGCCGGGGTGGTCGTTCGGGTCACCGGCGACGCGTTGGGGCAAGCCCAGACCGTCGGATCTCTTGGGGCCGGCGGAAGCGAGGTTGTCAGCGTCAACCTGAACGAGGTGCTGTCCTGCGGCAGTCATCGGCTCACCATTGCTGTCGATCCGGCGGGTGCGGTCTGCGAGTGCGATGACGGCAACAACGTGCAGGTCGTCGACTTCTCCGTCGCCGACCCTGACGCAACGTTCTCGGACCTCGTCGCCGCGTGCCGCGGCGACGACACGTTCGACGTTGAGGTGAACCTGGACAACGTCGGCGGCCAGGCGCAGACGGACATCGCTGTCGTGCTCTACGTCGACGGCGTCCGGCGGGAGGAGCGAACGCAGGCCCTCGCTGCCGGCGCCTCGGCGAGCCTGACGTTCGAGACGCAGGCCCTTCCGTGCGGGACGCCCCACTCGATGCGGGTCGTGGCAGACGGTGCGGCTGCCTTCTGTGAGTGCAACGAGACGAACAACGAGGCCGAGGTGTGGGCCACGTGCCCGTGCCCGGCGCTCGTGACGACGAAGACGGTCGCAGCCATTCAGCGCGGCGCTGCATCGGTCAGCGCGAGTGGACCGGTCGAGCCGGGCGACGTCGTGACCTATCGACTCACCGTGGCGAACGTCGGGGGCGGAACCGCCTTCTACGTCGGCATCGAGGACGCGCTTCCCGACTCCTTCTCGTACGTCCCCGCATCGACCCACGCGGCCTGGCCGCAGGGGGCGTCGACGGCCGATCCCGCGGGGGGAGTCGGACCGAACCTCACCTTCGGCCTTGCCGCGACCCTTGCTGCGGGTGAGACGGCCTCGCTTGTCTACGACGTGGTCGTCGGGAGCGACGTGTCGCCGAACGCGGAGTACGTCAACGTGATGAGTGCGACGGGGAGCGAGGGGACCGGCGCGCCGATCCCCGCCGACGCGTCGACGACCGTGCCGGCGGACGTCGACCGAGACGACCAGAGCGCGGTGTCCTTGCGCGCCGTGGAGCCGGCGCTCGTCACGGCGAAGTCCGTCGCCTCGATCCTGCGTGACGGCGTCACGATCCCTGCCACAAGCCGCGTCGCGCCGGGCGACCGCGTGAGGTACGAGGTTCACGTGACGAACGTGGGTGGGGGAACCGCGTACGCTGTCGGCCTTGTGGACGCGCTCCCCGACGGATTCGCCTACGTCGTCGGGTCGACGAGTGCTGTGTGGCCGAGCGGCGCGTCGGTGGCAGATCCGCTCGGAGGGTCCGGGTCGGAGCTTCACTTCGAGCTTGGGGCGGAGTTGCCGCCGGGAGGCGCCCTCACGCTGACGTTCGAAGGACTCCTCACGTCCGGCGTAGACGAGATCGGCCCGTACACGAACGTCCTCTCTGCGATCGGCGTTGACGGAAGCGGAACGCCGATCCCCGCCGACAACTCATCCGACGTGCCGAGCGATACGGACGGCGACGACGCGAGCGAGGCCACGCTCCTTCCTGCGCGACCGGCTCTCGTCACCACGAAGAGCGTCGCGTCCATCGTCCGTGAGGGGGAGCCGATCTCGACGGCCGGCCCCATTGCGCCGGGCGACGTCGTCACGTACCGGCTCACCGTCGCGAATGTCGGGCGAGGTACCGCGTTCAACGTTGGCCTTGAGGACGAGCTTCCGCCGCCGCTCTCCTTCGTTGGGGGATCGACGACCGCATTGTGGCCAGATGGATTGGCGACGTCGGACCCAGTCGGGGCTCCAGGGCCGTCCCTTGCGTGGCCGCTGTCTGTCACGCTTGGATGGGGTGAGGCGATTGCTCTGGAGTTCGACGCGTTGGTGGGCTCCGTCCTGCAAGGGTCGGTCTACGTCAACGCGATGTCCGCGGCGAGCAACGACGCGACCGGCGCTCCGACGTCGACCGATCGGTCGGACGAGGCTCCCGACGACACCGACGCGGACGACGCGAGCGCCGTAAGTCTCCCCGGCATCATCCCGGCGCTGTCGGTGGACAAGGTCATCGTCGACGTGCACCGCGACGGAGTCAGTCTCGGGGCGATCCCCGCCGCCGTGCCCGGCGACGTCGTGACCTACCGATTCACCATTCGCAACGTTGGAAACGGAGCCGCGTACAACGTCGACTTCCGCGACGAGTTGCCGCCGGGCTTCGAGTACGAGACCGCGGCCCCGTACGGCGGCGGTTCGTACGCGGTCAGCGCACCGAGCGCGGCCGGAGGGTTGTCGGTTCCCGACGGCGCGACCTCGTTCACGACCTCGATGGACGCAACGATCGATGGGGGAGCGCAGCTCGCCGCGACCTACGCTGCGCGGATCACCGACGCGGCGGAGACCGGCGTCTCGCTCGAGAACGTGGCCGAGGCCGAAGGGTTCAACGGCGCAGGCGTCGAGATCTCGGACGCGAACTCGGTCGTCGGCGACGTGTCCGACGACGATGTGGAGGATGCCGACGCCGACGACACCGGGGTCGCCCCGATTCGCGTCGGGATGCCGGCCCTCGCCGTCAACAAGGAGACGCTTGACATCGAGCGTCGGGGCGTTTCGATCGGTGCCGCCGGTCCTGTGGAACCGGGCGACGTGATGGTGTATCGCTTCACGATCCGCAACGTCGGGACCGACGACGCGTACGACGTGGGGTTCGTCGATCTGCTGCCGCCGGGGATCGAGATGGAGGCTGCGTACGGCGTTGGGACGTTCACGGTCGACCTTCCTGCGACGGGGACGACGGCGCTCGGCTTCGCCGACGGAGCGACCGGGTCGGTCGAAGCGTCGCTTGGGGCGCGCGTGGGTCGCGGGGGGACCCTGACGGCGACGTATCGGGTCCGGGTCACCGGCGACGTCTCCCAAGGCGACGCCCTGGTGAACGAGGCGCGGGCCCTCGGGCGTGACGTCGGCGGCGTGCCGATTCCTCCCGCGAACCCGACCGTCGGGGACACGTTCGACGACGACGAGGACGATCGGGACGCCGACGACGTCGGAACCGAGACGATTTCAGTGGTCGAGCCCGCGCTGGTGACAGAAAAGATCGTTGCCGACATCGTTCGCGATGGGGCGTCCGTAGACTCCGCGACGCCGGTTCGCCCGGGCGACGTCATCACGTATCGAGTCCGGGTGTCGAACGTCGGGCGGGGGAGCGCCTACTCCGTCAACATCGCAGACTCGCTCCCCGTCGGCCTCGTCTACCAAGGTCCGAGCCTCGCAACGTGGCCGGAGGGCTCGGTGGCGACCGACCCCTCGGGCGGGACGGGCCCGACCCTCGCGTGGAATCTGGCGGCGACCCTCGAGGGAGGAGACGACCTCTTCGTGACCTTCGACGTCCGCGTTACGAACGACGCGGCGCGAAGCGCCACGCTTCTGAACGTCGTTCGAGCCAGCGGTGTCGACGGGTCCGGCATGCCGATTCCTCCGGACAACGCCGCCGACGTCCCCGCCGACGATGATGCCGACGACGCAGACAGCGTAAGGCTCTCTGTCGCCCCTGACGTTCTCGCCACCGCGATGATCCCGGCCCTTGTCACCGAGAAGAGCGTCGCTCGCATCGTCCGCGGCGAAGAGACCGCGTTCGGCACCATCGTCGAGCCGGGAGACCGCGTGACGTTCGAACTTGTCGTACGCAACGTCGGAACCGGGACGGCCTATGGCGTGATCGTGACGGACAGCCTGCCGCCCGAGATGGGATGTGTCGCGGGGACAACGTCCGCTCGGTGGCCGCTCGGAGCGTGGTTCGACGATGCTTCCGGGATTCCGGGACCTGAACTCGAGTGGAACCTTCTCGCGACGCTGCGCGCCGGCGAGTCGATCCGACTCACGTTCGAGGCGGTCGTTGCCGAGGGCATCCTCGACGGAGAGACCCTCGTGAACCGGATGCAGGCGCGCGGAGAGGACGAGGCGGGAGCGCCGATTCCGACCGACCAGAGCCGCGGAGTTCCTGGAGACATCGACGACGACGACAGTTCGGATCTCCTCTTGACGACGAGGTCCTCGCTCCTTCAGGGCGAGGGAGGTCTTATCGAGGCTCCGATCCTTCGGAAGGACGTGGAGCGTTTGGGCGGAACCCCGTGTCGGCAGGTGGAGCCGCTCGGGGATGACGTGTGGTTCCAGACGGACATCGCTCTCTATGCGGCGTCCGAGCTCGCGTGGCTCGCACGGTCCGCGACCGGCCCCGAGCTGGCACGCGAGACTCTGCTTCCGACGTGGCTGCGCGATGTGGCCGTCGAGGCTCGTCGCGTCGCATTCGAGAACCTGATCGAGGTCGAGGCCGGCTCGGGTATGGGAGTTCCTCTCGCGGTCGGGCCGCGGTTCCGCGATGCGGCCGACGCAGAGATCGCACTCGAGCAAAGGCTGAACGAGTTCGCTCGGGCCGTCGGGCTCGACCCGGCGGAGCGCCCGTCCGACGAACGGTGGACGGTGCTCGAGTATGCCGCAGGGGACCCGAGGTTCGCTTCCCGAGACGTCGGAACGAACCCTTGGCCGACGGGTGAGTGGGAGATCTACGATCGGCGCATCACGCCAAGCGCCGTCGGGATGGGACTACTGGCCCAGGCTCTTGAGGCACGTCGTCTCCTTGAGAGCAAACTGCCGCAGGACCGTTACTTGGGGTGCGTTGTCGTCGAGGCGATGCGGAACAAGATCGCGAGTCTTGCCGAGCTGCGAGCGGCTCCGGGGTCGGCGAACGGCCTGCTCGCTCACGCCTACACGGCGACGTGGAGCGGCCGCCGCGTTGCGTACACAGTCGTCGAGCCACGCGTCGACCTTATCGATCAGGTCGCTCTTGCCTGGGGCCTCACCGCGTTCGTCGAATTCGCGGAACTCACTCCTTCCCCGTGGCCGAGCGCCCTCGGCTCGCTCGCCGGCGATGCGCGGGATGCGCGCAAGGAACTGGAACGAGTCCTTGACGGAACCAGCCGAAGCTTGCGCGGTTTCGACGGGGCGCTGCGGGAGTCGACAACGGATGGGGAAGGCGCCTCAGTCCGAACAACCACCCTCGGGCTTCTCTTGGGTGCCCTGAACGACGTGTCGAGGGTTCTTGAATCGTATCCGGCCACGGAACGGCTCGCAGCACACGCTGCGATCCAGCTCTCCGGACGAGTCGGCTTGGACGGGCACCTCGATTCCACGACGTCCGGGACGGACGTCGCCAACGCGTGTGCGGCCGTTCGGGGTCTTCTCGCAGCCTCGCGAGTCCTTGGCGTCTCTGCGTACGAGACTACGGCGGTGCGAGTCCTCGAGGCCGTTGGTCGCGGTTTCTGGGACGACGCCTTCGGCGCGTACGTCGAGGAGTCCGAAAAGACCGGCGCTGGGGTATGCCTCACGCCGCTCGATCTTGGCCTCGTGGTTGGTGCGCTCCGCGACGCCGCGACCGTGCTGCCGCGAGGTGAGGCCGATCGCGTCCTCGCGAGACTGGCAAGCCACGTGCGAGCGGTCGTCAACTCGGCCGCCCTGCACCTCGCCAACGCCATACCCCAAGGCGGTGCGGGAACGTTCGTCGGAGATGGCACGGGATCCTTCGCGCCCGCTCGGGTGTTCGACGCACCGCGTGGATGGGCGTTCGTGTTCAAAGACCGTCTCTGCTACGCGAAAGGCGCGATGGGTGAGAACCCGTGCGTCGGCCTCGCCGTCGATGAGAGGGACGTCTACTACCAGACGGACTGGGCGATGTACGCGGGATACGAGATCGAGAGCGCGGCCAAATGGGCCGCGGATTACGCGGACGCGAACCTCGCCGCCGCGATCCTCCACGCCGGCCTTGGACAACCGCTCGGAGGAGCCTCCGCGTGGCGCGCCCGCGCGGACGCGGCGGGGGTTGCAACCTCCGCGCTTCGCCCCGTGTCGACGCCGTACGCCGGAGGCGATCCCGGCCTGGTCGAGGACACCTCGCTCGCCTGGGACGCGGCGACGTTCGACCTTCGGCGGACCGGATCTGCGCTCGGCATGACGCTCCTCCGGGAAGCACAAGAGCTAGCGGAGTTCGCAGACCGAGGCCTGAGAACAGACTCGGAGCAAATCTCTGAGGAGATCCTGCTCGAGTCCGCTCTCGAGACGCTGGATGCCGTGGGAGCCATCCTTGACGCGGCCGAAGCCGCCCTGGGGGCGCGCTACGTGCCGCGGGCCGTGCTAGCGGAACACGTCGACGGCGTCTGGCGAGTGACCCTCGACGAGTCGCAGAGCAGTCTCTTCGACCAAACCGCGCTCCTGTGGGGACTCTCCGAGCTTGCTTCCCTGGTCTCGCGCCCCGACGTCGGCCCGTGGCTCGCCGCGCAGGGGCGCACGGGGGCCGACGTGGGCGCGCGGCTGGCGGACGCCACGGATGCCGTTCTGGCTACGCTCATGCTTCACCTCGACTCGTCGACGGGAACGCTGTTGGACGAGATCCGGCGGACGTCGCGGGCATGGATCCTCGAGGTGCGAGTCGACGAAACGACTCTTGCATTGGCGGTTCCGGCGCTCCTCGACTTCACCCGGTCTCCTCTCGCCGCAGGGCGAACCGACGAGACTCGGTGGGCGCGAGGACTCGTCCCGCTCCTGCTTGAGCACCTGGCGGGGCGGGTGGGCCAGGAGACGGAGGGCTCGTGCGAGATCGGCGGGCTCACCTCGCGGCTCGCCGCCCTGCGCGCCTTTGTTGCGGGGTACGAGGCGCTCGGCGACCCCCGTTGGGAGGAGCAGGCGTGCGCGGCGTTCGGCCGACTGGTCGAGTTGGACTGGGACGAAGAGTCCGGGATGTACCGAGCGTCCGCCGACGCCCTGTCCTGGTGCTACACGCCCTTCGATCTCGGACTCCTGGTGGGATCGCACGCGCGGTTTGCGGCACTTCTCGGCATCGGGCGCGCAGCGGATGTTGAAACCAAGATGCGGTCAAGCTTTCTGCGCTGGGCGGATGCAGCGAAGATGCAGCTGTCGTCGCTCTCACAACGACGGGAGAACGGGGGCGGCACGGAGTACGCCCCCGTGTTCGATCGCCGCGTCTGCCTCCGCCCGGTTCGCGGCGTCGTCGGCGCAGACTATGCTCGGCCCGGAGATCTCGTCCGATATCGGATCACGGCCGACAACCCGACCGAGTCGACCTGGACCGATCTCGTTTTCGCGGACGCGCTTCCCGAAAGCCTCGTCGTGCTGGATCCGGTCGGGACGCCGATTGGAGCAACCCTCTCGTGGCCAGCGGACTCGCTTGGGCCAGGCGAGGCGAGATCGTGGACGATCCTCGGTCGGATCCCCACGGACGCCCCTCCGGGCGCTGTCTACGAGAACTGCGCGACCCTCTCGTACCGAAGCGACAGCGGCGTCGAGCAGAAGCCGCGCCGCGCGTGCGTCGAGACGCGCCTGGAGGACCCTCCGGCGGAGTCCCGCAAGGCAGCCTGGTGGGTTGACCTACCGGACTACGATACGGCGGAGGCCATGTACCTGTCCGCGATCCTGACGGGGATGTCCGACGCCGGATGGTCGAACGAGCCCCGCGGCCTAGAGTACGCGTTTGGCAACCTCGCGACGCTTCTCGTGGACTCGGAGCTCGGCCTGACATATCGCGGGGTCGGCGGAAGCCCGGCCGTGATCGGGGAGGATCTTGCCGCCGTGTCCGGTGGGCCGTGCGGTGGAACGAGAGCTCTTGACGATGTTCTCCTGATTCCGTTCCGAGGCGGGGAGCCCGTCCTCGGAATCGAGAGCGGGTTCCGAGCCAAGGACGCGGCCATCACGGCGGCGGCGCTCGGCCAGACGCTCGCCATGGAGGCGGCGGCCCTGCGCGCCTACGCTGCGGAGAGCGACGCGGGATCGCAGGCCGTGAAGAGGCTTGTGAGTGACATCGTCGACTTCCAGCTCGTGTGGATCGATGAACACCGAGTTGGGGCGGAGGACGCGGCGAAGTACGTGCCGCAGTCGATCCGGGTCGTTGCCGGGGTTCCGCCGGTGGAATCCGTCGTCGATGGCTGGGCGAGCGACTTGTACGGCCAGGCGTCGCTCCTGTGGGGACTCGAGCTCCTTCGGGAGACCCGAGGCGACGGCGAGACCGTCGATCGGCTGCTTGAGGCGACGTTCGACCGGATCGTCGAGCACGGCCTTTCGGAGCCGGGGACGTACGCGGCTCTCCTTCCTTCCGACGCGGCGTCGGCTGCTGTGTGGATGGACCTGGAACTCGTTGCGCGCGCGTTCTTCGAGATTGCGCGCGGCTCGTCGACCCGCTCGGCCCCGGCCGCGGCGCGATTGGGCGACCTCTGCCGCGTCGCCGCGGTGGCACCCGTCCCGAGCGACGCGGCGGAAGCGATGGCCTTGCTGCGCGTCCTTCTCTACTCGGCGTCGCTCTCCGACGCGTCGATTCCCGCAACGGCGATCAGTGCGCTGTGGAGTGCCATTCACGAGCGCTTCTGGTCATCGCTCTACGGACTTCCCGGCGATCAGACGCTTACCCCATCGGAGTGGACGTTCTCGCCGCGGAAGACGGCCGTGCTTCTCGACGCGCTCTCGACCCTGACCGCCCTTGGCCTGGCGCTTCCCGGCGTCGTCGACCGTGCCTTCGAAGCCGTCGTCGAGGCAGGGAGGATGCAGCTCGTGGCGCCGCCCACGGGGTACGGCCGAGGGACACTTGTTCGCGCCCCGACCCACATCGCCCCCGTGTTCGGGCGGGAGACGTCGGTTGGCGGGTGGAGGCGAACTCCCGTCGTGGGTGCGCCCGACATGAAGGATGGGTTCCTGTTGTTCACGGTCGATCTCTCCGTGCCGGCACGCCTTGGACCCGTCCGATCCCTGTCGATCGACTGTGCGTCAGGCCTCGCCTACGTTCCCGGGTCTGCCCGACTCGAGAACAAGCGAGGAGAATGGATTCTCCTGGATCCGCCGGCGTCCACTCCGCTTCGGTTCGAGATCTCGCGGCTGGACCGCGCGGCCCGCATCGAGTACTTGATGTGGTGGTTTGGAGGAGAGTGGACGAACTCGATTGGTGGAGAGTGGACCGACCCGAGTGGACGCGTGGTTCCGTGGACTCCGTAGGGGAAGCGCTCCGAGCGCGGTGTGAACTGAGATTGGAGTTGAGGTGAAGCGGGGGCGGGTTTCCCGCCCCCGCTTCATGCATCTCTGGGTACGCTCCAGCGCCGTGACTAGTCCGTCGTCGCAGTGTACTGAATGACCAGGTTGTAGTTCCCTTCCGGCAGTGTCGCCAGATCGCTCTCGTTGAGCGTCATCTCGTAGGACACGTTCACATCGTGAACGCCCCACGTCCCCGATGTTCGGTCGAACGTCAGAGCTAGTACGCTTTCGATCGTCTTCTGGCTCGCACCCTTTGGAAGCGTCGACTGTGCCCACAGAATCGTGTTCGACAGTGACCAGGTGGTTGTGCTCAGGACGAGCATCTCTGTGCCGTTTGACCCCTTGTAGCTTCCCACTCCGGTGATGTCACCGAAGCTCACGTCGCCGTTGCCGACGACCGAGAGGGAGATCCACGACAGGATCGAGAACGAGGCGTTCACCGACACCGAGTCTGAACTCGCCGACACGCCCACTGCCAGTCCAACGACCGACGCCACGATCGCCATCGCAATACCGAAACCCTTACTGATCCTCATCCGAGAGCACCTCCTAATGGTATTCGTTCGAGCGCATCTAGCGGCTCGGCCACCATTAGGCGCCTCG
>JBDKUT010000035.1:0-9362 GCA_039679545.1 Thermotogota bacterium | reverse complement strand
CAGCGGGGGGGGGGAGCGGGGGATGGCGACTGGGGCGGTTGAGTGGCTCTCCGGTCGCTGGGGAGTCTGCTGGCGCAGACTCCTTCGTCGGCTTGGGGGTTCTCTCGCCCCCTCACCACAAAACTGGACCCTGAGGAGCTTCCGCTCCCCAGGGTCGGTTTTGGGAGAGGGGGATTCGAACCTCCACTAACAGGGCCAGAGCCTGTCGTCCTGCCATTAAACGATCTCCCAAGGACGGCCAAGATAGTACGGGAGTCGGGACGGGGCGTCAAGATCGCCATGGTCCGGGCCGGGGCTTCTCGGTACAATGGCAGGAATGCTAGGCCACGTGCGAATGCCCGTTGTCGCGGGGATGTTCTACCCTGGGGATCCGGACGTCCTGAGGTCGACCGTGCGTCGGCTCCTGGGCGAACGGCCGATGGTGCGTAGTGCACGAGAATCGGTGGGGCTGGTGGTCCCGCACGCGGGGTATCCGTACTCGGGGCGCGTGGCCGGGGCAACGTTTCGGCGGGCGCTCGAATGCGGACGCCCGGACGTGGTGATCCTGCTCGGCGCGAGCCACACAGGCCTTGGACCGACATTCTCGTTGTCCGATACGGCGGCCTGGCGTACCCCGCTCGGTGATGTGCCGCTTGATCGCGAAACGATCAGGACGCTGGTGGCGGCGGGAATGCAGATCTACGAGCCCGCGTTCCACCGCGAGCACTCGGTCGAGGTCGAGCTTCCGTTCCTGCAGGACTTGTGGGACGACCCGGTCCCGATCGTTCCGGTCTGTGTACAGCCAGGGTCGCTGGAAGAACTCAGCGCGGGCGCGGCGGCGCTGCTCGAGACGACGGGAGGGCGCGTGACGTGGGTTGTGGCGTCGAGTGACTTCACCCATTACGAGGCGGATTCGGTCGCAAGGGAGCGGGACCGTGTGGCGCTCGATCCGATCCTCGCGGTCGACCCGGCCCGGTTCTACCGAGTCTGCGTGGAGGGTCGCTTCTCGATCTGCGGTGTGGGGGCGATCGCGACCCTGCTCGCTCTCGCGAGTCGAAGGGGCTGGAGAGGGTCGTCGCTCGTTGCCTACGAGACGTCGGGGGACTCGACTGGGGATCGGACAGCGGTCGTGGGGTACGCGGGGGTTACGATAGCGCAGGGGGGATTGAGCCAATGCGAAGCATGACCGGGTTTGGGGCCGGTGCGGCGGCGCTCGACGGGTGGAGGGTCGAGGCGACGATTCGGTCGGTCAATCACCGGTTCCTCAGCGTGCGGATCCGGTCGGTCGGCGAACGTCCGTGGCTCCACGCCCAGATCGAGGAGAAGATCCGGGGAGCGCTGGCTCGCGGCGATGTCGGCGTGTGGCTGGCCATCGAGGAGAACGAGGGGCCGGGTGACGGTCCTAACGTCGATCGTGCGCTCGCCCGCCGCGTTCACGCCGCGCTGCAAGAGCTCTCCGACGAGCTCGAGCTCGAAGCACCGCCGACCTTGGGCGACCTTATTCGCGCCGGCGGCTTCCAGATCCGCGAGGAGAGCGACGAGGCGCTGTGGCCTGCCGCAGAGCGCGCGCTGGAGGTGGCACTCGCAGCGTTGATCTCGGCTCGTGAGCGGGAAGGCGGGGTGCTGCGAACCGAGCTTGCCCGGTTGACGGATGCTCTGGAGTCCGGTACGACGGCGATTGAAGGGTGCCTCCCATCGGTACTCACCGGGCTGCGGGACAAGCTTCTCGAGCGGATCGAGGGCCTTGACGTCGCGATCGACCCGGAGCGCCTCGAGACAGAGGTCGTTCTCTACGCAGACCGCTTCGACATCCAGGAAGAGCTGGTCCGGTTGAAGGGGCACATCGCGAGGGCGCGGGAGCTTTTCCGCAGAACGTCACCCGTGGGAAAGGAGCTGGACTTCCTCGGTCAGGAGTTCCTCCGCGAGATCAACACACTCGGTTCGAAGGCCCGCGACAGCGAGATCGTCGCCACGGTTCTGGATATGAAGATGTGTGTCGAACAAATGCGGGAGCAGGTTCAGAATGTCGAGTGACGACCTTTCATCCCTCCGCCGGGGAGCGGGGAGGGGCCTCGCGTTCGTCGTATCCGGCCCATCGGGCGCCGGCAAGAACACGGCGATCAGCGCACTGATCGCTCGAGTGCCGGGCCTCGTCTACTCCGTCTCCCATACGACGCGCACCCCGCGGCCGGGAGAGCGGAACGGCGTCGACTACTACTTCGTGTCCGACGCCGAGTTTGCGGACCTGGTTGAGGCGGGGGGGTTCATCGAACACGCTGTGTACCTCGGCGACCGGTACGGGACGTCGAAGGCGGAGATGAAGCGGCTGACGGCGCAGGGGCTGGACGTCGTGCTGAACGTCGATGTGCAGGGAGCCTGCACGCTCCGACGCGTGGGCGTTCCGGACGTGACGCTCTCCTTCGTGTTCTTCGCGCCTCCGTCGCTCAGCCAGCTGGGCGAGCGACTGCGCGCACGCGGGTCGGAATCGGAGGCCGAGATCTCCGAGCGGCTGCGTGCGGCAGCGCGAGAAATGAAGAGCCTGGAGATCTTCGACTACCTGGTTTTGAACGGCGACCTTGCCACGGCCGTGGATGAGTTGCGGGCGATCGTCATGGCCGAACGGCTGCGCATCGTCGGACACGCGTAGCGGGTGCGTTCGACAAGAGACGAAGAGAACGGCCGGCGTTTGTCGCCGGCCGTTGGGTCATTTCGCTGGGGTGAAAAGCGTCACGCTACTTTCGCGTGACGCCCTTCGGCGCGACCTTGAGGGCCTTCTCGATCCGCCGCTTCAGCTCCTTTCCCGGCTTGAACAGGGGAACGACCTTCGCCTCGACCTGAATCGGGCGCTTGGTCTGCGGGTTGATGCGACTGCTCGCCTTGCGAGCGCGGACAGCGAACTTCCCGAACCCGACGAGCTTGACCTCCTCGCCCTCGAGGAGGGTGCTCTGGATCAGATCGAGGACTCCGTCGAGGAGCTTTCTCGCTTCCTTCTTCGTCAGGCTCGACTTGTCGGCCAGCCGATCGATGAATTCGCCCTTGTTCATCTACAATCCTCCTTGCTTACTCTGCACAAGTACCTTTGGACTAGGATTCGTCGTCAATGCCCGCTTTGCCGAGCAGATCGCGCATGCTAAGCGACTCGTGCCCGCCTTCGTCGAGGAAGCGTCGGTCGACGCGCTCGCGTTCTCGCGCCTTCGGACCTCGCTCCTTGCCGCCCGTGGGAGTTCCGGGAGCGGCACCACGACGGCGTCGTCCCTTGCCTCCTCGATCGCGGTCGCTCTCGTCGACGGGCGCCGTCGGAACCTCGGGGGGGCCGAACAGGTTCCGCATGCTCAAGCGAACCTGGTGCTTCTCCTCGTTGATCCCGATGATCTTCGCCTGAACCTTCGAGCCGACGGCCAGGACGTCCGCGGGGGTCGCGATTCGCTCGTTGGAGATCTCCGAGACGTGGATGAGCCCATCGACGTCGTCGGTGATCTTCATGAACGCGCCGAAGTCCTTGATCTCGGTGATCTCACCCTCGACGATCTGGTCAATCGCGTACTGGTCGACGAAGCGGCGCCACGGGTTGTCCTTCAGCTCGCGGATGCTGAGCGAGATGCGGCGCTCCCGTGAATCGACGCCGAGCACCTTGACGTCGACCGAATCGCCTTCCTTGAGAAGGTCGCGCGGGTGGTTGACGTGGCCCCAGTCGATCTCCGACACGTGGACGAGTCCCTCGATCCCCTCTTCGAGCTTGATGAACGCGCCGAAGTCGGTGATTTTCGTAACTACGCCCGTGACCACTTGTCCCCGCGGGTACTTGCTCTCCGCATCCTCCCACGGATCGCGCTGGGTCCGCCGGAGCGACAAGCTGATTCGGTGCGCATCTTCGTCACAACTCAGGACGACGACCGGAACAACGTCCCCTTCGCTGACGACATCCTTGGGGTTCTCCGGATGTCCCCACGAGAGCTCAGAAACGTGGACCAGCCCTTCAACGTCCTGTTCGAGTTCGACGAACGCGCCGAAGTCGGTAACGCTGACAACCTTCCCGTCGACCTGGGTACCGGTCGAGTAGCGCTTGGAGATGCCGTCCCACGGGTTCGGGCGGAGCCGCTTGATCGAGAGGGACACCTTGCCCTTCTCGCGGTCGAAGTCGATGACCTTGACCTTGACCGGACTGCCGATCTTGTACTCGGCAGGCGGAACCGGGAGGTCTTTCCACGCGATCTCGGATCGGTGAACGAGGCCCTCGAAGCCGCCGATGTCGACGAAGAGCCCGAAGTCGACGATGCTGCGTACGACGCCGTCGAGTTCCTGGTCGGGCGTGAGAGAGTCAAAGAGCGCCTTGCGTCGCAACCGCTCGCGCTCCTTGATGAACTCCTTGTGGGAAACCACCAGGTTCTTGTCGCGCCGCGACAGCTCGAGGATCTTGAACTGGATCCTCTTGCCGCGCAGTTCGTCGATGCTGCTCGGCAGATCCCCGCCGAGGTGCGAACCCGGTAGGAAGGCGCGGATTCCGTCGAGGTTGACGTGGTACCCCGCACCCTTGACTTCGCTTGTGATTTCGCCTTCGACAACGTGCCCTTCGTGGTACGCGGCCTCAAGGCCGTCGATGCGCTTCTCGTACTCGGCCTGCTTCTCGGACGCGTAGACGGTCCCCTTCTCCTCGTCGATGTAGGTCACGAGCACTTCGATGTGCTCGCCCTGCTCGATCTTTCCACCGGGGCGGAACGGGGACAGCTCCGACACCGGAAGGATCCCTTCGGACTTGTATCCGATGTCGACGAGGATCTCGTTGTCGCTCACCTGAACGACAGTCCCGGAGATGGTGTCTCCGCGGCTGTACGTCTTGACATCGCTTTCAGAGAAAGCGTCCTCCATCTTTATTTTCTGTTCCATGCTCCACTGCCAGATCCGGACTTCGCTTCCCGGCGCGCGCTGGGGCGCCCGGCCCACTTCCGCGAGTTGCATCTTACACTCATCATGCCCGATCCACGCACTCCATGAGCCGATCGCTCATCGCGCGAAGCTTCTCCGATCTGCATCCCGCTTCGCTCACGTCGCGCCCAAGAGCCTCGATGGTCACGGGCTCGCCGATCGACACGGTGATCCGCGGGAAGCGGAACGGGTACTTTGGCGGGTACGGTCCCTGAGAGCGGATGTTGACTGGGACGATGGCCTTCCCGACGAGCGAAGCGAAGTAGACGGCGCCAGCCTTGGCGTCGACCTGCTTGCGTGTCGTGCCCTCCGGGAAGATCGCTACGAGTCGCTCGGTCCTGACGGCCTCGAGCATCCGACGGAAGTCCGACTTCCCGAAGTTCTCGCGATCGATGATCGTCGAGTAGGCATGGATCAGCGGTTGAACGAGAGGGTTCGATTTCATCAGTCCTTTGCGGGAGATGAAGTGGATCCGATTGCGGATCCCCATCGCGGCCGCGAGCAACGGGATGTCCCAGTAACTCCGATGCCGGGCGACAGCGATGTATCCTTCATTTCGCTTGACGTTCGCCCTCCCTTTGACCCGAAGTCGGAAGAGGAGTCCGAGAACGAGGCGCAGGAGACAGACGGCGCCCGTGTAGAAGACGTTCTTGGCAACGATGCGTAGGCGTCGCGTCAATGTCCTAGTAACCGCTCCTTAACCAGGTTGACTGCCTCGGAAATGACCTCTGCGAGGGTCTTTCGATCCGTGTCGATTATAGTCGCATCAGAAGCGGGGTTCAAGGGTGCGATCGCCCGTGTCGAGTCTCTCCGATCGCGAACGAGCAGTTCGTGAAGGGTCCGACCGACATCTGCGCCGGCTCGTTGGTCGACACGGCGCCGGGCACGCACGTCGGGGCTTGCCTGGAGGAAGATCTTGACGTCGGCGTCGGGCAGGACGACCGTGCCGATGTCGCGTCCCTCCATCACGACGTCGATGCCTGTGGCGATCCGTCGCTGGAGGGCGACCAGACGCGCGCGGACTTCAGGGCGTGTTCCCGCTTCCGAAGATGCCTGATCCAACTCAGGGGTGTGGAGAAGGTCGGTGACGTCTTCCCCGTTCAGGAGGAACCGCTCCGGCTCGGCGACATCGATGACGATCCGATCGAGCGAGAGGCCGCGCACCAGGCCGAGGGCGACGGCCCGGTACATCTTCCCGGTCTCGATGAACCGGCACCCGAACTGCTGGGCGAGCGCTCGTCCGAGCGATGTCTTCCCCGATGCGGCTGGACCATCGATGGCGATCCTCACGTCGTCCTCCCCTCATTGACCCGGCGGCTTGCGGAGGGCGTCGGCCGGCACAGGAACACCCTCGCCTCCGGAAACATGCGCTCGAGAACGTCAGCGGCACAGCGCGCCTCCGAAGACTCCACAAACGCCGCGTAGAATGCGGATCCGCTCCCGCTCATCCCCGCGTAGTGGCCCCCGAGGCCACGAATCGCCCGATCATACGGGAGGAGGGCCGGATGCGTCGCGAGCGCCGGGGCAAGAAGATCGTTTGCCCCAAGGGCGCAAGGAGCATCTGTGGACGCAGGGTGCGCGTGCCAGGTGGCATAGACGACCGGTGTCGCACAATGGATCGGAGGGACGAGAACCGTGAACGTCTCCGTCCGCAGCTCCGGGCATGACTCCAACTGCTCGCCGCGACCTCGGATGCGGACACAGCCTCCGACCAGGAACAGCGGGACATCGGATCCAAGCTGAGCCGCGACATCGTGAAGCTGATGGCCGGGCAGCACAGGCGGGACGACGAGATCGAGAGATCGGAGCACCGCAGCGGCGTCCGAGGACCCGCCACCGAGCCCGGCGCCGGCCGGAATGCCTTTCCTGACATCGATCGTGATGTCGCGCCGCGCGTCCTTCGTCGCGAGGGCGGCGGTCGCGGCTCTCGCGGCCAGGTCTGGTCCCTCGAGCCCCGGGAGGTCGTTCGTGACGCGCAGGCCATCTCCTTCGGCTACATGAATGCGCAGACGATCGGCGAGGTCGATGGTCTGCACGATCGAATCGATCTCGTGGTACCCGTCGGGGCGCCGGCCGCGTACACGCAGGGACAGGTTCAGTTTGGCGTACGCCAACAGGTCGATCGTCATGTCCGGCATACGACCTTGCCTCCGGCGACGACCTCTCGGACCGGAAGGCCGACGACGAAGTCGCTGATCTGCCGGTAGTTGTCGAGGTCGAGGATGAGAAGGTCCGCCTGCTTTCCGGGCTCGACGGTGCCCAGCTGGTGAGCGAGGCCGAGGGCCGCCGCGGCGTTCAGCGTAATCGCCGTGATCGCCTCGGCGAGGTTGAGACCCATCGCGCGCACCGCCAACGAGAGGATCGTGGCCATCGACAAGATTCCAGCTCCGGTGGCAGCGGCCCCGCTCCCGAGCGCTACGGCAAGCCCCGCGTCGAGCATTCCCCGCGCGTTCGCCCAGGGGAGGCCGGGGAGGAACGGGTCGCCGGGAAGTAGTACGGGGATCACGTCGGCCAGCCGGAGCCGTTCGAGTTCAGCACGGCTTGCACGAATGAGGTGATCCAGCGTCGTGGTCTCAAGTTCGGACGCGAGGAGAACGGCGTCGCTACCGGGGCCTGACACCTGGACCTTGATGCCGAGTCCGGCGCCGTGCGCGGCTCGGAGGATCGCCTTCGCTTCCTTGCGGTTGTAACCGCCGTCGCCGCAGAGGACGGCACAGCACGATGCCAGCCGATGGCGCTGGACTCCCGGGATTGTCTCGCCGATCAGGACCGAGATTCGGTCGTCGGAGGAACGGGGCGGCTGGGCGGGGGGGACCCCCAGGAAGCAAGCGTGGATTCGAACGCACGATTGGCGCGCGGCCAGTTCAACGGGCGCGAGGATCTCTTCCGCGCGGTGCCAACTGGGGACGGCTGGCGTGCGGACCTCGACGGCTGTCGTGCCGTGGCGGATGAGCTGAGCGAGCGCCGACGCGGCCCGTCGATCGAGGAGCGTTGCGGGCGAAAGGCTCGTGGTGTCGGGATTCGCCGGGTCGGCGGCCCAAAAGAACGGATCGATGAAGCCTGGAAGCACAATGCCGCCCGTCGCGTCGATCACGGCATCCACCTTTTCGCTCGGGCGGGTGTCCGAGACGGCGGCCACGCGGTCGCCGCGAAGGAGGATGTGAACGTTCTCCCTGACTAACAGGACTCCCATTCGCTCGCCGTGGGCCGGCTCTGCTCCGGTCGGAGTGACGAGCTGGCGGATGTTGGTCACGAGCGTGTTCATGGAGCACCGGGCGAAGTATAGGATGCGAACCTTCGCTTTACAACGACGTTTCCGATGCGTATACTGCAACAACCGGCGTCTTGGGGGGACGTGAGAAGCGCGAACGAGTGACGGTGCTTCAAGCCTTCCGCGGGCGTGGGCAAGACGTTGTACTATGACACAGGATCTGCAATTCCGTGCTGGTTACGTGGGCCTTTTCGGCCAGACGAACGTCGGCAAATCCACGCTCCTAAACGCAGTGCTCGGCGAGAAGGTCGTGATCACGTCGGCGAAGCCGCAGACAACCCGGTGCAGCATTCGCTGTGTGCTAACCACGGCTGAAGCGCAGATCGTTTTCGTCGATACACCGGGGCTTCATCGGGCCAAGACACTCCTCGGCCGTCAGCTCCTTCGTGAGAGCCACCGCAGTGCGCGGGGCCTCGACTTGGCCGTCTACGTTGTGGAACCGTGGCGGCGCGTTGAAAACGAGGATCGGCAAGCGATCGGTGGCCTCGCGCAGGAGGGGTTCCCGCTCATCCTCGCGGTGAACAAGATCGACCTCGCTCGGGGGAACGACCTCGAGGAGACCCTCCTTGCCTACGCGGAGCTTGGAGCCTTTGCCGAGCTCATCCCGGTCTCGGCACGCACCTCGAAGGGCCTCGACGACTTGGTGAAGACGCTGACGCGCTACCTTCCGCCATCGCCGGTGCTCTTCTCCCCCGACGTGAAGTGCGACCGTGGTGAGGCTTTCCTCATTCAAGAACTGATTCGCGAGAAAGTCACCGAGCTGACGTACGACGAGGTTCCCCACTCCCTTGCCGTGCGAGTGAAGTGGGTGGAGGAGCGCGACGACGGCCTGGTCGAGATCAAGGCCGAAATCATCGTCGACAGGGAATCGCAGAAGGGAATTGTGATTGGAAAGGGAGGAAAGCTGATCAAGCGGATCGGGACCCTGGCCCGCGCCGACATCGAGACGTTTTTGGGGCACCGGGTCTTCCTCGAGCTCGCGGTGACCGTTCTCCCGGGATGGACGAAGAACGAGCGCGAGGTGCGCCAGCTGACGGGGGCGTCTTGAGCGAGAGCGCGAGCGGGAACATCCTCATCGTCAGCTCGTCGGCTGCGCGGTGCCGGGCTGCCAAAGAGGCCCTGAGGGCGGCCGGGTACGTGACGGACGTGGCGCGTCAATGGAGCGAGTCAAGGGCGGACGCCGCCGCCG
>JBDKUT010000034.1:0-3471 GCA_039679545.1 Thermotogota bacterium | reverse complement strand
CCAAACGTAAAGTCCGGCCAGATGTCGCCCTGTCCCGTCTCCGGGTCGATCCCGTCCGTGAACGGCGCGTTGAACTGGGCTAGATTCGCCAGCGGTAGCCCCGCTGCCGCCGCCTTAGCCGCGACTTCGGCTAGTGGAATGCCCTGTGGCGCATCGCCCGCATGGTGGTTCTGACCTCCGGCCACAGACTCTGAACGGTCCTCGTCACCCAACGAACCCAACGAACTCAATGAACCCAACGAGCCACGGACTACGAACGCTTCTCCATCCGCGAGGTCAACGCTTTCCGGCGCGCACCCGAGCATCTCCGCCGCTTGCTTCACCAGACTCGCGCGGACGACTCCCGCCGCCTGCATGACTGCGTTCCCCGACATGTAGAGTTGCCGCGTCGCTGTGGACGTTCCCGCGAGCGGTGTCACCGCAGAGTCTGTCGAGTAGATCGTGACGCGCTCGAGCGGCACGCCGAGAACCTCGGCCGCGATCTGGCAGAGCGAGTTCGATTGGCCGGCGCCAATGTCGGGCACGCCGCAGCGGACGACGACCGTCCCATCCAGCTCCATCCCCACCCACGCCCGTGACGTGTCGTGGAACCAGGTGATCCGACCGTAGCTCTGCATGTAGTTCGCGAAACCGCGGCCCACCTTCCTCATCACCGTGTCGGGGGTCCGCTCGCCGAGCGCACAGAGTGCCCGCGTCGCGCACTCCTCCGACCAGGCCGCCGATCGAATCTCCTGTCCCGTCGCGGTCGTGTCGCCCGTCTTTAGGTAGTTGACGCGGCGCACCTCGAGCGGGTCCATCCATAGGGCCTTTGCGATCTCGTCCATCTGCGACTCGTAGGCGAACGCCGCCTGCGGGCAACCGAACCCGCGGAATGCGCTCGTGAACGGCTGATTGGTTGCGGCCGCGACCGAGTCGACGTGGACGTTGTCGATCTTGTACGGTCCCGTCGCCGTCCCCGTCGCATACAGGAGCACGTACGGGGTCAAGTACGGGTAGGCGCCGGAGTCGGCCGTCATCTTGATCTCGGCCGCCGTAATCCGGCCCGTGCGCTTCACGCCGGTGCGGTGCGTGATCGTGAACGGGTGGCGCTTCGATGTCGCGAGGAACGACTCCTCACGCGTGTAGACGAGCTTGACCGGCCGCCCCGTCGCCCGCGCAAGGAGGGCGAGGAAGATCTCGACCGTGACGTCTTCCTTGCTCCCGAACCCGCCGCCCACCATCGTCCCCTGCACGCGAACACGGTTCTCCGGGATCCCGAGCGCCTTCGCCACCGAGCGAAAGTGCTCGATGACTTGAGTGCAGATACGGAGGTTGATCACGCCCTGCTCGTCGATCCAGCCGACGCCGGCCTCCGGTTCGAGGTAAGCATGCTCGACAAACGGCACCCGGTACGTGTTTTCGACCACGAGGTCGGCCTCGGCCATGCCCCGCTCAAGGTTGCCCTTGCGGATCGTCCACCGAGCTACTACGTTTCGATCGGCCAGCTCAGCGTCATCGCCCGAAGCGGAGTTGGCCCCATCGGCGTACACCCTGGGTGCATCCGGCTTGAGCGCCTCCTCGGGGTCAAAGACCGCGGGAAGCGGCTCGAGGCCGAGGTCAATCAGCCGCATCGCCTGCTCGGCGATCTCGACCGTCTCGGCGGCAATGAGGGCGATCGGCTCGCCGTGGAAACGGACGACGTCGGTCGCGAGCACCGGAGCGTCGGACCCCTTGCGCGCCGCGCGCCCCGTCTGACCGGGCATGTCCGTCGCGAGCTTCGCGTCCGGCAGATCGGTGCCCGTGAGAACACAGGCGACTCCTGGAAGCGCGCGCGCCTTCGAGACGTCGAGGCGCACGATGCGCGCCGACGGAGCCGGACTGCGAAACACCTTCGCGTGGAGCATGTTCGGCATCGAGAAGTCGCCGGCGTACACCGTTGCGCCCACCGCCTTGCCCAGCGCATCGACGCGCCGCAGCGGTTTCCCCACCTGCTTCAAGGGAGGAAGGCTCGTCGGAGGAAGAGGTTTGGGAGTCACACGGCCGCTCATCGCCGATCACCCCGCTTCTCACAAGCGGGTGCCGGAGGGCCATCCGGAGAACGCAACGACTCAGCGACGCGTTCTCCTGTAAGCGACGCCGCAGGTCCTTCACGTAGGCGGCGCGACGCCAACTGCACGGCGGCCACGATCTGGTCGTACCCCGTGCACCGGCAGAGGTTTCCGGAGATCGCCTCACGGATCTCAGCCGCGGACGGGTTCGGGTTCACGTCGAGGAGCGCCTTCGCCGCGAGCACCATCCCCGGCGTGCAGTAGCCGCACTGGACGGCGCCCGCGTCGGCGAACGCCTCCTGGATCGTGTGCGGGTGATCGACCGTTCCGAGTCCGGCGTTCGTCGTGATCGTCGCCCCCTCGGCCTGCCAGGCGAGCACCAGGCACGAGTTGACGGCCTTTCCGTCAAGGAGGACCGTGCAGGCGCCGCAGTCGCCCTTCTCGCAGCCGTTCTTCACGTCGACGTGGCCGAGCTCGCGAAGCGCCTCGAGCAGCGTGCGATGCGCCGGGAGCATGACCTCGTGCGCTCGGCCGTTCACGACGAGATGGACGATCCGCCCCGGGCGGCTGCCCGAGCGTGGCTCTCCGGTCAGCGTCGGCTTTGTGCTTGCGCCGCTCATCGCTCCTCTCCTCCCTTCTCTACCAGTTCCAGAAGCGCACGCTTGACCAGCGCCTCGACAGCCTGCGTCCGGTACGCGGCCGTGCCGCGCAGGTCGTCAATCGGCGACGTCGCCTCCGCGGCCAGCTTCGCAGCGGCGACCACAAGCTCGATGGTCAACTCGTGTCGAATCAACGCGGTCTCTGCCTTAGGGGCTCTGAGAGGGATCGGAGCCACCGCACCGAGGGCCACGCGCGCCGTCTCGCACCGCCCGGCCATGTCGACGACCACGCGGACCGCAGCGCTCACAACGGAGATCGCGTCGGCCTTCCGCAGGCCCAGCTTGCGGTACGCCGACAGAGTCCCCGGAACGGCCATTGGGATGTGCACACTCGTCAGAAGCTCGTCCGGCTTGCGCGCCGTCTTGCGCACCCCTTTGAAGAAGTCGGAGAGCGCTACTTGCCGGCGGCCGCGGACGCTGCGAAGTTCGACGACCGCATCGAGGGCGAGGAGCGGCGGCGCCGCGTCGGCGGCCGGCGAAGCGTAGGCCAGGTTCCCGCCGATCGTCGCCCGATTCCGCACGAGGGGGGAAGCGAACGTCGCGCACGCCTGCACGAGGAGCGGCGCATGCTCAGCGACAGCGGGGCTGCGCAGCACCTCGGCAATCGTCGTCGTCGCGCCGATGACGAGTTCGTGCGAGTCGACAGAGATCCCCCGCAGCTCGTCGATCCGGCCGAGGTCGAGGAGCGTCTCCGGTTTCGCTCGTCCGCCGCGCAGGTCGACGAGGAGGCTCGTCCCGCCGGCGATCGGCTCCATCCCCGGCGCGGCGGCAAGCGCGTCGATCGC
>JBDKUT010000033.1:0-5856 GCA_039679545.1 Thermotogota bacterium | reverse complement strand
CCGTCGCGGAGTACTCGACACCTGGTCTGAGACACGGACGCTTCCCGGCGGCCTGCTTGTCTAGCACGATGATGACCTCGTCGCCCTTCTTGAACGTCTCCAAGTTCACCTCCCTCTCTTCCTTTTCTCGAGCCTGTTCTGAAGGATCCTCCACTGTCCGGGTTCGGTCCCGACGCGCATCGAGATGTTTTTGTCCAGATTCCGAGTCGCGTCTTCCTCGCCTATGCCGGCCGCCTCGATCCTGGCGTCGCACGGAACGCACCTGGTTCGCAGGTAGACAAGGCCCACTGCCCGGCGCTCCGGTTCTGTCACGTCGAACACCTCGATTCTACCACCGCAGAACGGGCACTGGCGGTTGAACCTCTCCATCAGGGACCTACCCTTCGAGCCCCGTCCGGGAAGCCCATCTTCGTGCAGCGGTCGTAGAGGACGACGTTCACCGTCGCCGCCAGGTTCATGCAGTACAGCGTCGGGATGTAGATCCGATCTCGGCACCACGAGAGGACTTCCTTCCCGAGCGTGCTGTCCTCCGGGCCGAAGATATAGAAGGCGCGCTGTGGGTGGTTGTACTCGTGCAGGAGTTTCGCGCCGTCAACGAAGTCGACGGCCACCGGGACGCAGTCGTACGGGATCACTTCGCGGAGATCGGAGACCTGGATGACGGGGGTGAGACGCCACTGCCTCTGCACGTCCGTCGGTGCCTTCGCGAACCGACGCCCGGACATGGCGACCATCGCAGCGCCGTAGCACCCGACGGCGCGCAGCGCGGCACCGACATTGACTGGCGTCTTCGGGAGATGGAGACCGATTGCGGCGTACCCTCTCACGGATCACTCCTCATCCGCCGGTACGCGATCCGGATCGCGACGTACCGGGCAATCAGCGCCGCATCGGACTCGTGACTCACGACCTTCGTCCTCCACATCCCGAGCACCTTCATCGCGCAGCGCCGCTTCACCTCCGCGCTGTCGATGCGGTGCGTGCCGAGCTCCGCGCTCTGCCAGGTCTGCGTGTTCACCCACTCGACCGGGTATCCGAGTCGGCGCCATGCCTCCTCCCAGCGACCGGAGTTCCGCGAGAGCTTCTTCATTGAGTCGGGGTTCTTCGAGAGGTACTGGTCCTCGATGGCCACCGCGACGACGTTGTGCCCCATCTGCCGAAGGCCGCACAGAAGCTCCTCGGCGATGGCGCTCGGCGTGTTGCTCGGCAGGTCCTTCTTCGTGCCCGGCTTCGGCATCTCCAGGTGGTTCGTCAGGACGAGACCAGGGTTGTGCGAGACGGTCACGCCGGCCCAGCCTGAAGTCGCCCCGGGGTCGATGCCGATGACAATATCCACGGCGCCCTCCTACTCGACCTGCGCCAGGACCGCGGCCGCGATCCCGGGCTCGAGTTTCCAGAGGCCCTGCTTCCCGCGGCAGGCCACCGGCTCCTTCAGAGCGACGACGTCTTTCAGTATCCAACCGAACTGGTCCTCCATCCACCACGGCCAGATGTTCACGTCCTTTGGCGTGCCGGACGGGATGTATCCGGAGAAAGTCGCAACGGCAACGACGGCTCCCCGGGGCATCTTGTGAATGGGCTCCCTGACGGTATCCGTCGTGAGAACGCTGTAGCCGACAACGGCGTTGTCCGCCCCTTCGATGGCGAGACGCCAACCGGCGCGGTGTGCCACCTCGAAGACCGGCGCGAACACCTCGTTGACCTTGCGGTATCCGCCACCGCCGCCGAACGCGACCCCGGCGTGGATCGCAATCCGTTCACCAAGGTGCAGCGTGCTCGGTGGTGCCCAGGTACGATTCTCGACATTCTTCCCGGACCTCCCGAGCTTCGTGAAGGTGAAACACCACTCGGGCCACAACGTCAGCGCTCGAAGATCTTCCATGTCCTCCTCCTCAGAGTTCGAGGTACGACCAGAACTCCAACGACTTCAGCGTGTCGAGGAACGGCGTCGCGCGGTACGCAGCCTCGATCACCGATTGCTCCGCCTTCAGAAACCCCTCTGCGATGAGGAGCATCACCGGCATCGGCCCGAACGCGAGCGGGATGGAAACGAGTTCCGAAGCCTGCTTGCACAACTCGATACCCGCTCTTGTGATGTCGCCCGAGTCGACGTAGGAGTTCCCCGCCTGCCCGGGCGTACACTGGCGCACCGCGATGTGCGTTCTGCAGTTGAACGGCCGGTCGTCGTAGATGGAGCACTTCCCGTCCGCGAGGAACAGACACGGCTCCTTCCGCTTCGCCCACGGGACGGTGCGCGTCTCGGGCTCGCGGAGCATGAACATGTTCGCCGTGTCGACGAGACTCCGGCGGTTGCCCTCGACGGTCTTGAGGCCGTTCGCGTTCTTGAGCATCACGAGAGCCTCGACCAAGGTGACGGTGACGACGAAGCAACAGCAGGCGTCGCAACCGATCTTGCACCCGGTCCCGTGCTGCTCGACCGCGGCCTCGCACCAGAAGTCGATGATGGGATACGCGCCGACGCGGAACTCCTCGAGTTGCTCGAACTGCTCCGGTGTCATCGGGAGACCTCCCAATCCCAAGGCGACTTCTGGAACATTCCCGGGGCATCGTCCGGTACGTCGACCCGGTGGATCTTCCAGCCGAGTTTTCCGAGAGCGGCCTCTGCCTCCGCCACTCCGGATTCGACCTTGTGCGAGAACCGAGTCTTCCCCGCGGCCGCCATGATGATCTGGTCGGCCCCGGCGTTGTACCCGACGGTCACGAGATCCCCGGTCGCCTACTTACCCGCGGCGACCGCCTCCGCGGCGCGCAGCGCGGCGAACACGCGCTCCCTCTCCCCCTGGCAGGTCTTCATCCAGGAGAAGATCACGACGTCCTTGTCGACGTGACCGGTGTCCTTCAAGATGGCCGCTACCTGCTGCATCACTGCTCCTTTCCAAGGCTGTTCACGACGGCCTTGAGCTTGTCCTTCATCTGCTCTTCGCGCTCCACGGCGAGCACCCACAGCCCTTCGTCGCGGACACTGCGGACCGCGCGCTTCACGAGGTCTGCGAGAACCTTGGGCTCGAGCGCGTCGAGCTCCCACGACTCGTCCCCGTGGAGCGCGACGTACGACTTGGCCCTGGCATCGGTGAGCTTCGCCGGGTTCGGTGGCGGCGCGTAGTGCGCGATCTGCTTGCGCGTCAAGGCGATCCGAAGGATCTCGAAACTCGCACCGTCCTCGACGGCATACTGCGTTCCCTCGTCGGCGAACTCCCCGTCGATCCCAGCGAACAGCCGGAGCCGCTCTTCGATGTCGCGGTCCATGTCGAGCCCGGAAGGATCGTGGTCGCCGAGGTAGACGACCAGAACCTTCTTCCCTTCGAGCAACTTCCCTTGGAGGTACTTCCCGCGGCGGTACATGAAACTCTGCGAAGAGTAGCCGCGGTTCGCCGTGAATGAGACGTCGAGAGATCGGCACACGGGCTCGAGGATGCCGCTCACCGCGTCCTTCTCGGCCATCACCTCGACGTGGACCGGCTGGTCCTCCCACTTGTCGATCCGGAACTGCTCCGCGGCCGCCTTCACGATCTCGCTCGGGTGCTTCCAGTGCGTCGGCGTCACCGTCTCCCTCGCCCTGTCCTCGATGAGGTCCCAGTCGAGGATCCCGAGCATTCTCCCCTTGTTGACGAGCTCGCCGAGCCACTTGTAGTTCGGATCCGCGTTCTTCGTTCCGTTTGGATCGCGGACCCAGCGGTTCGTGCCCGGGACCTGAGACCACCGCCGGTCGTCCGGGAAGAGATCGTGCGACACGAGCTGGTAGTAGATCTGCCGAAGCGTCAGCGTGTACCCCTGCTGCGCGTAGTCCTCGAGGATCTCCGCGCACCGCTCGATGATGGCCGGGCCGTCGCCGCGGAACTCTCTCTCGTTCAGGAATTGCTCGCGCATTTTGCCCCTTCCTTTTCTCTGCACCGCTCACAGCGATTGTCCTCGTGCCCATCCCAAAAACGGAAGATTCCCTCCATGAATTCTTTCACGCCACCGTGTCTCCGTATAATCTCTTGGATCTCCTTCCAGTGAAACTTGTGGCGGAGCATCTCCTCGTCGAGTTGATGTGGTTTGCTGAAATCGAAACCATGCGCGCAGCTCGGGCACCACCACTGGAAGGTCAAGAAATCATCCAGTGGTTCACACAGCCCAACGTGGCCGACCTTGCCAAACGGGCCGATGGTTGGGGAAGGCTGACGGATCCAACAAGCGATGACGTACCCTCCGAATTCACGGAGTGTCCTTCCGGAAAATCGTGGCCAGGGATCATCTCCGCTGCACTCTTCCGAGACCGCATTATGCCGACAGCACTGGCCACATCTGTTGTCCGAGTCACCGTTCAGCCTCGTGAAAATCTCTGACGTGATGCGGTATCTGGCTGCCGGCTCCGAAGTGGCGTACGTCATCACCGTGCGAAGGGTCCTGTGTTCGACCTTGCGTCCACAACCCGGGCACTTCCACGAAATCACGACGACATCTGGATCTTTGTCGGATTGAAAAGAGAAGATCGAGACGCGCTTGAACGGTCCCTCCTTCCGACCGCGGCACCACTCAAGCCACGAGTCGAAGAACCAGCCGTAATCAGAATTCCCACCCCCCGGACGAAATCCCGGATTCCCGTAGATGTTCACGAAGTCGTCGAAGTTGTCCACCCGGTGCACACGCTGCGCCGGTCCTCGAGCCCGGGCCCGCTCCGCCGCTTGGCGCATGCGCTCGTTCACGGCGTTCGCGACGTGACGCAGGAAGTCCTCATCGGAGAACGGGATCCCGACGTTGATGGTGAACACCCCGTCCTCCGACATGTCGACGCCCCACTCGTCGGCGCCCCAGACCTCGAACGGGTTCCTCCCGGGCGCACCGGACCCCGCCTTGTACTTCGCCTCGATCTCGGCGATGCGCCTGCGCGCGTTATCCGCCTCCTCCTTCGGCGTTTCGGGGTGGTCGGCCAGGGCCCTAAGGGCTGCCAGCTTCGCCCGAGGAGAGGTCATCTGGGGCCCTTCAGCTCGGGGTCGTCCTGGCGGATGACGACCACGCGCCGCGGTGTGCTGCTGTAAACCCGGCAGGTTGGCTTCTCCTTCGGAGCGCACGGGATCGGCGCGAGGCGCTTCTGCTCGACGAGCGATTGGAGGTAGGCCCGGATCGCCTCGGACTGCCCTTCGGCGCCGTCGATCCCGTCGATGCACTCGGCGAGGCCCTTCCGGTAGTCCTCGACCTCTTCCTTGCTGACGAGCGCGAGACGTGCTAGGACGTACTCCTCCCCGGTCGCGCTATCCTTTCTCGTCATCCGACGGCGGCGGGCTTGATCCTGCAGGACCCTCCGCGTCTCGCCGCGCTTCCACGAGTCCATCGCCGCGGTCGCCCGGAAGCCCCGAACCCTCGGCTTCCCCTTTTTGCCTGTCTTGATCTTCTTCATCCCGCGCTCCCCATCAGCTCGTCGTAGTTGAACTTGTCCCCGAGTGCCTGCCTGATACTGATTTGCTCTGCGGAAAACCCGACGAGTTCTCCGCAGAGAATGTGCGCGCGAAATGGAACAAAGAGGGTGCCTTCCACGAAATCGATCCCGCGCGCCGACGGCGCGTACATCCCCGCGTTGCCACCGCGCCTGTTCCTGTACGGGATTGGATCGCGCTCGATGAGCCCCCAGAGGACGAGGTACGAACCGTCCGTCGCCGACTTTGTCAGCGCCGGGCACAGCTCGCGCGTCGAGTAGTACCGCGGCTCCTGCCGCCACTTCCGGACGAGTCGGCACAGGAATGCCGCCATCTCGGCGTGGAGCTTGCGCTTGTACAGCTTCACGAACCGCCCGCAGCAGGGGCAGGTCGTTCCCTTGGCGGTCTTCTCGCGGGTCTCGCTGATCGCCTCGAGAAG
>JBDKUT010000032.1:0-29628 GCA_039679545.1 Thermotogota bacterium | reverse complement strand
GTGCGGGCCGATCCCGGCCCGCACCTCTCGGTGGACTCCTGAATCCCCTAGCCCATGATGCAGGCCATCATCCCCTTCTGGCCGTGCAGGCGGTTCGCCGCCTGCTCGATGATTACAGAGTTCGGCCCGTCGATGACGTCGTCGGTGACCTCCTGGTCGCGATCCGCCGGCAGGCAGTGCATGTAGATCGCGTCGTTGGTCAGCTTCATCTTCTCGGGCGTCGTGATCCAATGCTTGTTCGCCTCGAAAAGGACCTTGGCCTTCTCCGCATCCATCGGCGTCTTGCCGTCCGTCGCCTGAACCGTCCACGCCTTCGGATACACGACGTCGGCACCCTTGAACGCCTGGTCCATGTCGTTCACGACCTTGAACGACCCGCCGTGGCGCTTCGCGAGGTCCTTCGACGCCTGGAGCACCTTCGGGTCGAGATCGAAGCCCTTCGGATGCGCAAGGGTGACGTCCATACCCATCGTCGACGCGGCGATGATGCAGCTCTGCGGTACGGCGAGCGGTTTCTCGACCGATCCGGAGTACGCCCAGCTCATGACGAACTTCTTCCCCTGCAGGTTGTGGCCAAGCTTCTCCTGCATCGTCATGACGTCGGCCAGGTCCTGACACGGGTGGTACATGTCGTCTTCCATGTTGATGACCGGGACCTTCGACCACTGAGCGAACTCGCGGACGATCCGGTCTCCCTTTCCGTAGATCCAATCGGTGTACTTGCCGTAGATGCGAATGGCGATGGCGTCACCCATCTCGGCGAGCACGCGGGCGACGTCGCTGATCCGCTCCGTCGAGTACGCCTTCTCGTCGCCCGACAGGGCCGGGGTGTACACGGCGCCGGGCTGCAGGAAGTGGGCGTGACCGCCGAGCTGCGTCATCGCCGTCTCGAACGAGTTCCTCGTTCGCAGCGACGTGTTGTAGAACAGCATGTGGAGCGTCTGTCCGTCGAGCACCCGATGCGGCTCGCGGCGGATGAACTTCCGCTTCAAATCATGCGCGGTGTCGAGCATGGCATCGATCTCGTCGCGCGAAAACTCCAACCAGGTGATGAAATCTCGTCCTCGTAGCGTTGTGTTCGACATGATCTCTCCTTGGATCTACTCCCTCGTGATCGTGGTTCCCGCTTTGCCTTCCAGCGCGTCCGTCGCCTTGTCGAGCGACGTGATGATCGCCTTCTCACCGCCCGACTCGATGAACCGGATCGCGGCGCGTACCTTGGGCTCCATCGAGCCTTTGGCGAAGTGCCCTTCGGCGGCGTACGTCTTCGCCTCGGCCACGGTCATCCGGGCGAGGTTCCTTTCCTGCGGCTTCTTGTAGTCGAGCTTCACCTGGGCGACGTCGGTCAGGACCATGAAAATCGAGGCCTTGACGTCGACGGCCAACCGCTCGCCGGCGAGGTCCTTGTCGATGACGGCGTCGACGCCCTTGAGCCCTCCGTTCTCCCGCACGACGGGGATCCCGCCGCCCCCGGAGGCGATGACGATCGTGCGAGCGTCCAAGAGCTGGCGGATCGCCGTCTTCTCGAAGATCTCAACCGGATCGGGAGACGGGACGACGCGGCGCCACCCGCGCCCGGCGTCCTCCTTGACGTCGTACCCCTTCTCCTTCTTTAGACGAGCGGCTTCCTCGGCGCTGTAGAACGGACCGACCGGCTTCGTCGGGTTGGCAAAGGCGGGGTCATCCCTGTCGACGACCACCTGGGTGACGATCGTCGCCACCGGGATGTCCGGGCGCCCCTTGGCGGCGAAGAGGTTCGTCAGGTTCTGCTGGATCATGTACCCGATAAGCCCCTGGCTCTCCGCACCGCAGACGTAGAGCGGCATCGGCGCCGCGACGTCCCTGCCCACCTCGTTCTGGAGCAGGATGTTCCCGACCTGCGGGCCGTTGCCGTGGGTCACGACGATCTTGTACTTGCCCGACTCCACCATGTGAGCGAGCTGCTCGCAGGTGACGTGGACGTTCTTCATCTGCTCTTCGAACGTACCGCGCTGCCCGGGCTGGAGAATGGCATTCCCGCCGAGGGCAACGACGACCACTTTCTTCTCGACTTGCATTCCATCACCCTTCCTGTTTCGTTGGCGGATGGGACGGGCCTACGCCTCCCAGATCTCCCGCATCCGCGTCCAATGCTCGACCATCTTGGCGAACGCCGCGTCTTCGTCCTCGCCTTCGATCGCGTCGAGAATCTCTCGATGAAGATCGACGACGTGTTGCAGGTCGCTCACGTTCTTCAAGTAGTAGTGCCGGGTGAATTCCCGGTAGACCTTCTGATCCATCGTGTCGATGAGCGGGACGAGGGCGGATCCTACCAGAGGATTTCCCGCCGCGTCGGCCAGGGCGCGATGGAAGGCCTTGTCCGCTGCGAAGTACGCGTCGAAGTCGTTCTCGGCGGCGCGACGGCGCATTATCTGCAGGATCTCCCGAAGCTGATCGATGGCGGCCTCATCGGACTTCTCGGCCGCCATCGCCGCCACGGGCGGCTCAAGGGCCTCGCGGGCCTCCATGACCTCGAGACAGCCGGCCTCACTCTCGATAAGATGAAGAGTGTTCGTCTCCTCCGTCGTCGACGGCACCCGGAGCACGTAGTTGCCGCTTCCGGGGCGTGACTCAATGATGGCCATCGCCTGAAGGGCTGACAGCGCCTCGCGGATCGACGGTCGGCTGACGCCCATCTGCTCGGCCAACTCGAACTCGGACGGAAGGCGGCTCCCCACGGGGAAATCGCCTCGGTGGATCGCCTCGACGATCTGCTCGGCGGCGATCGCCGAGACCTTCCGCGACTGCACCCTATTGAACCGCATGGCCGTCTCCTTCGCTGCTCCATCTTGTGTCGTTCTCTTCGATGATACCCCTGCCTTCGAGGACAGGCCCAGCGCCTCCGGCGCAAGGTCCGCGGGCGCAGGGACTCGCGCGTCTCCTGGCTGGGCCTCCTTCGCGAGACGGCGCCCTTCTTTCCGCAGGAGAAGGGCCCCCTCCCCCTTGCAGAAGAAGGAGGGCCCCCGTCGGGCAGGACGCGGCGCAGAGTCCGCAACCGCGGCAGTCGCCTTCCGCGACGACTTCCGTGCTCCGTCGGGCCCCGTACGGACAGACGCGGACGCAGGCTCCGCAATCCGTGCAAATCTCACGGCTCCACGTGAATCTCCAGCCTTCCCGGGTCTTTGTCCGGTTCGAGGCGCCTACGAGCCCCGGGAGGCCGGCGCCCGTCGCCTCGACCGCGCTCTCGAATCCGAGAGAGGAGAGGCGCGCCGACAGGCCACGAACGAGGTCTCCGAAGACGGACACGCCGCGCAGCAAGGGCGCCGTGCAAACTCCGACGGCGCTTGCCCCCGCATAGAGCATCTCGACGGCCTCGTCGGCGGTCGCGACGCCCCCCGTCCCGACGATGGGGCATCCCGTTTCGCGCGCGATGTCGGCGACAACGCGCAGGGCGATGGGCAGAATCGGCCGTCCCGAAAGCCACCCGTATCCTTCGAGTCGCGGCCGGCGCGAGGCGAGGTCGAAACGCAACGCAGGTCCTAGCGAATCAATGGCCGTGATGGCCGATGCACCGCTTGTGAGGCAGGCGCGCGCAATCGCGGCAACGTCCGGCCAATTGGCGCTCACCTTGGCGAACACCGGCACGGAGGCGAGACTTGCCGCCTCTTCGACCATGCCGGGCAGAGCGGTTCCGTCGTATGAGACGATCTCCAGCGCGCTGGCTCCCGCCTCGGCCAGAGCGGCGGCGAGCGTGCGAACGTCCTCGCGAGTCAATCCGACGCTGGCGATGACCACGGCGCCGGCCTTGCGCGCGCGCGGGATCTCCCGCTCGATCCAACGTTCGGCAGGTAGATCGGACCAGCGTTCGGCATTCAGGAGTCCGCCGCTCGACCGCGCGATGTGCGGCACCAGGTTCACGGCCGCCTGCGCGCCGACAGTCTTCGTGACGACGGCGCCCGCGCCGGCGCGGTGGGCACGCACGAGGGCGTCTCCGTCAAAGGAGAGCGGACCTGAGGCGAGCACGAAGGGTGTCCGGAGCTTCAGGCCGCACAGGTTCGTCGCGAGGTCGGTCATTGCCCGTCCTTCCTCCACAGACGTCGCGCCTGAACGTGGGCTTCGCGGCGTGCGGCCTCGGCGTCGACGGTCAGGAGTTCGCCGTTTTGGAAGAGCACCCGCCCGTCGACGACCGTGAGAGCCACGTCGGTGCCAGAGCGGTAGAGGACGAGTTGATCGGCGACGTTCTCGGGTGTGAGCGGAGTGTCGAGGTCGAGGCGAACCCCGATCACGTCGGCGCGCCGTCCCGGCGCCAAGACGCCCGAGTTGACGCCGACGGCGTCAGCGCCCCACGACGTGGCCATCGCGAGAACCGTGCGCGCCGGCATGACACGGGCGTCGCGCCGGACTCCCTTGTGAACGAGGAACGCGGCGCGCATGACCTCGAACGGGTCGTTGATGTACCCGTCGGTGCCGAGGCCGGGGTGCATCCCGGCCTCGAGCATCTCCGGGACGGGGGCGACGCCTCCGCCGACCTCGCAGTTGCTCGCCGGCATGTGGGCGAGGCGGACCCGCCGCTTCGCCAGCACCGCAATCTCGTCCGCGTCGAGGGCAACGCCCTGGGAGGCGAGCACCGAGTTGTCCCAGAACTCCAACCGGTCGTACCAAATCGCGGGCCGCAGTCCGTATCGCTCGAGGGTGAACGACGGCTCGTCGTCGCTCTCGGAGAGATGAAGGTGGATGCGGACGCCCGACTCGACGGCGAGCGCCTTTCCTTCGCGCACGAATGTTTCCGAGCAGGAGAAGGACGTGTGGAGGCTCATCATCCCAGTCACGCGCCCCGTCCCGTGCGTCGCGGCGAACCCAGCATTCTCGAACAGCGCCGCCCGTGCCGCGGCCGGCCCGTGACGCTCGGACGCCTCGAGCGAGAGCACGGCTCGGATTCCGGCCTCCTCGGCGACGCGGGCCTCGACGTCGAGGACGCCGGGCGCCGCGCGAGGCGCCTCGAGGACGTCGCACACGGTCGTGACGCCGGAGCGGATCATCTTCGCGCAGGCGAGGCGGAAGGCAGCCTCGACCATCGCGACGTCGAGGCGATCCTCGACGCGCGGCCACCAGAACTCGGCCAGGAACGGGTAGAACCCGGCCGGCGGCTGCGCAAGGGGAATGCCGTGCGCCAGGAGGCCGTAGGAGTGCATGTGCGCGTTGACGAACCCCGGCATAAGGAGAAGGTCGCGCGCGTCGATCGTCTCGATCCCCCGCCGCGTTTTGGCAAGGGCCTCGTTGGGTCCTACTTCGGCGACCGTGCCGTCCACGATTCGCACGCCCCACCCCGTCCGGAGTTCGGCGTCGGCCGCCGTCAGCAAGGCCCCGCCGAGAAGGATCCGCTCATCCATGTCGGAGCACCTCCAGCCGGGCCGCCACGTCGGAGAGCTCGAGGCGGCGGAGCGTGTCGGGCGTCGGCCAGCCGCGCTCGGTGTCCCAGCCGCGGAGCGCGTAGTACTCGTCGAGCATCTCCTCGGCGTGGGCGACCTCGCCACGCGCGCCCATCGACGGAGACGGCTCCTCCTTGAAGCGACGGGGGAGCCGGTCGTCGACGCGGGTGATCCCGTGGACGGCGTTGTAGGCGCGCATGAGGTTGTAGATCCGTTCGCCGGTTTCGCGCAGGTCGCCGGCCGTCGTCTCGACCCCGGTCGCGTACGTCAAACCTTCTGCGAGGTCCGGCCAGTAGACCTCGGCCATCACGAACGTTCCGCCGGACTTGCAGACGCCGATCGAGTCGACGACCGCACCGAAGTCCTCGCCGTCTTTCACCAGGAACGGTTTGTGTTTCGTCGCGTGGGGGTTCGCCATGTCCGGCAGGAACTCGGCGCCGTAGCGTCGAGCGACCTCGTTCGGGCTCCCGGTCTCGTCGATCGTCGGGAACGCCTTCAGGTGATCGGCTCCGCGGCTTGACGTGATGTGCGCGAGCCCCATCGACTGCTGGGCCCGCCCATCCTGAGCGGGGATCTCGAGTCCCTTGACCTCCATGGCGTACTCCTCGGCGCCCCGGCCGATGCGGCGCGCCGCCTCGCGCACCCCGAGCGAGAGGAGGTCGCCGAGACCCTCGCGGCGGGCGATCTTCTCGATCAGCTCGAGCACGGTGTGGTAGTTGCCCCACCGCAGCTCGAGGCCGTCCGCGTCCACCTTGGTCAGGATGCCCTTCTCGTAGAGTTCGAACGCGAACGAGATCGACCGCCCGGCCGAGATGGTGTCCATTCCCAGGCGGTCGCACCGCTCGTTCGCGCGGATGATGGACGGGAGGTCGTCGTTTCCGACCGCGGCGCCGAACGCATTCAGGGTCTCGTATTCGAGGCTCGACGTTACCGCCCCTGCGAACTCCCCGGACGCCACGTGGAAGACCTTGTCGCAGCGGATCGGGCAGCCGAAGCACCCGAAGTCCTTCACCCAGTGATCGCGGCGCAGGGTGTCGCCGGCGATTCGGTCCGCGGCGGCGAAGTCGCCGGACTGGAAGTTGCGCGTCGGGAACCGCCCGATCTCGTTCACCACGGGGACGAGACCCGAAGTCCCGTGGCGCGAGATCGAAGGGTAGAACTCGTTTCTCCGGATCCGCTCGTGCATCGCCCGTGCGAGCCGGGTGAACTCGGCCGGCGAGGCAATCGGCACGGGACGTGACCCGCGGACGGCGATCGCCTTCAGCCGCTTCCCGCCCATCACTGTGCCCACGCCCGTCCGGGCGAGGCTGCGGTTCGGCGAGGCTTGGATGGACGCGTAGCGTACGCCGGTCTCCGCCGCGGGACCGACGCAGGCGACCATGACTCGATCGTCGGCCTTCGCCCGCCGGACCGCGGCCTCCGTCTCGACCGTGTCGAGCCCCCAAAGCCTCCCGGCGTCCTCGAGCCTCGCGCGGCCGTCGTCAATCCAGAGCCACACGGGGCGGTCCGCTCGGCCGGTGAAGACGAGGAAGTCGTAGCCGCTCCGTTTCAGCTCCGGGCCGAACGTCCCGCCGCAGTTGGCGTCGCCGTAGATGCCGGTGAGCGGGGACTTCGCGATCGCCTCGAAGCGCCCGGAGGTCGGCCAGGCCGTGCCGCACAAAGGACCGGACGCGAGGATCAGATCGCTCTCCGGCGAAAGGGCGTCGACGGCGGGCGAAACCTCGTCCCAGAGGATGCGAACGCCGAAGCCGTTTCCCCCGAGGTAGCGAAGGCGGAGCGCCTGCGGCGTATCGGCCGCGGCGATCTCGCCGCTCGAGAGATCGATCCGTAGGTACTGGCCTGCATACCCGCCGGTCCGGCTCATTCTCGCCCTCCGACGTCGCCCCGCCACCGTTCGAGGCCCAACCTCCGGAGCGTCTCCGGCGTCGGAATCCCGTCCTCGTCCCAGCCGCGCAGCCTGTAGTAGCGGGCGAGCATTCCGTCGAAATCCTCGATCACGTGGTGCGTCGTCCGTCCGCCTCGCTCCACGGGCATCGGCTCTTCCGTGAATCGGGTGGGAAGCCGGTCATCCTTGGACGAAAGCCCGAGTCGGACGTTGAACATCCGTTCCAGGTTGACGATGCGCTCGCCGACGCGCAGGAGGTCGTCGGCCGTTGTCTCCACGCCGAGGGCGCGGGCCCCGCGGGCGAGGTCCTCCGGGTGCAGCGGATGGGTTTCCACCGTGCTGAACTTGCACACGCCGAGCGAGTCGGCCACGGCGCAGTAGTGCTCGCTGAAGACCACGAGGTCGGGCTTGTGGCGCTCGTCGCTCGGGTCCATAACGTCGGGCAAGACGTGGGCGAGGTGCATGCGAGCGGCCTCCTCGAGCCCCGCGGTGTCGATCGTCGGCAGTGCGTAGAGGTGGTCGGCGCCGCGGTTCGACGTCGCGTGCCCGAGGCCGAAGCTCTTCGCCACGCGGCCTTCCTGCGATGGGATCTCGAGGCCCTTGACCTCCATGGCGTACCGGCCGGCCTCGCCGCCCAAGGCGGCCGCGGCCGCGCGTACACCAGAAGCCAGGAGGTCGCCGATCCCGTTCCGCGCGGAGATTTGGCGGATCGCCCCGACAACGGTCTTGGGATCTCCCCACTCGAGTGACAGGGTCGCGTCGTTGAGCAGCCCGCGCTCGTGACACTCCATGGCGAACGCGATCGCGGCGCCGGTCGACAGCGTATCGAGGCCGAGCTCGTTGCAGAGCATGTTGGCGTAGATGATGACTTCCGGATCGGAGCAGTCGCACTGCGGCCCGAGGGAGTCGACGGTCTCGTACTCCGGCCCCGCCGTCGTGCAGGCGTAGGCGCCGTCGCGAACCGTCGAGATTCGGCCGCACCGGATCGGACAGCCCAAGCAGCCTTTGACCTCCGACTTGTAGGCCTCGAGCGCCTCGGCGTCGATCCGATCGATGAACGGGACCTGCCCCCGCTGATGGTTCTTTGCGGGCAGGTCGCCGATCTCGTTCTTGATGGCCGTCAGAAAGGGGGTTCCCCACCGGCTCAGGTTCGGAATGGACGGGGCGGAGAGCAGCTGCTCGGTTGCTCGTCGTGCCTCGGCGAGGAACGGCTTCGGCGCCCGATCGGGCGGGGTCTTCTCAACGACGACGGCCTTCAGGTTCTTCGATCCGAACACGGCGCCGCCCCCCGTGCGCGCCGCCGCGCGACCGCCGTCGTTGATGACCGCGGCAAACCGGACGCCGTTCTCGCCCGCCGGCCCGATGCCGGCGACCGCGGCGTCTGGGCATCGCGTGTGGAGGGCCTCCTCGGTCTCTCGTGTCGTCTTCCCCCAGAGGTCGCCGGCCGGCAGGGTGGCGACCGACCCGCGGCCCACGAGCAGGTACATCGGTTCCTCGGCGCGACCGCGCACGACGAGCGCGTCGAAGCCGCACGCTGCGAGGAACGGGCCGACCTTGCCGCCGGCATTGGAATACCCATAGCACCCGGTGAGCGGCGATCGGAACGTGAGGTGGTAGCGGGAAGCGGCCGGCCATGGCGTGCCGGAAAAGAGCCCCGACGTCAGGACGAGGGCGTTCTCTGGGTCGAGCGGTGCGACGCCCGGGGAAACCAGGTCACAGAGCAGGCTTGCGCCGTACCCTCGACCGCCGAGGAACTCGTCGAGTCGATTCCTCGGCGTGTCGACAATCTCGGTCGTGCCGAGAGAAAGATCTACGTACGCCGTCTTCCGCATCTTGAGAGCTCTAGCTCGCGCGCTCGGCCCGGCCGGGCTGCGAGAGAGTGTGCGAGGCTCTGTTTCCCCCTCCTGCGTCCTGTTTGGTGGTCAGCTTGTCAGACGGGATTGTACACCGTCCTCCGCAGGCCGCAACGCCGAGGCCTTGCCAGCTACCGGCCTTCGGGGACCTACCGATTACCTCCGGTGTGGACATGGCGGCCCCGACCGGGGACTGCCGCGATGTGTCCCATTTCGTAGATGACTTCGCCCCTCGACAAAGCTCCGACCACACGACCGACGATCGATCGGCCTTCGTAAGGGGAGAAGTCGGTGCGGGAGTGGAGGCTCGCCGCGGCGACCTTCGACTCCCCGTTCGGATCGTACAGGGCGACGTCGGCGTCGGACCCGACGTCGAGGGCTCCCTTGCGCGGGTAGATGCCCAGCCGCTTCGCCGGGCGCTCGGAGAGGATCCGAGCGAGGTCGGTCAGGTGGAGGCGCCCCGTGGCGACGCCTTCGGTGTAGAGGAGCGGTAAGAGCGTCTCGACGCCCGGGAGTCCGTACGGGAGATCGAGGAACGAACCGCGCCACGCCTTCTGCTCGCAGGTGAACGGGCAGTGGTCCGTGGCGACGTAGTCGAGGTCCTGGCTGCGGAGTCCGGCCCACAGCGCCTCGCGGTCGCCGTCCGTTCGCAGCGGCGGCGCCGCCGAGAAGAGGCGCCCGTCGTCGCGGTCGTAGACGGCGCTCGTCAGGAGAAGGTACTGCGGGCAGGTCTCCGCGCTGAGGGACGCCCCGTCGGATCGTGCCGCGCGGACCGCGTCGAGGCCGATGCGCGAACTCACGTGCACGATGTGCAGGGGGCAGCCGGCTCTGCGTGCGGCTCCCGTGACCTGCGAGATCGCGGCCTGCTCTGCGAGGTCGGGGCGCGCCGCGGCCAGCGTTCGCATTCGGCCGCGGTCCTCGTCTGTCAAGCGCGCGGCGATCGATTGGATCAGACCGTCGTCCTCGGCGTGGACCACCGCCAAGGCGCGCAGTCGGGCCAGCTCGCGGAACGCCGCCGCCATCTCGCGCGGCGCCGTCCGTCGTCCCGACGCGGCGTACGTCGTATAGAACTTGAAGCTCGAGACCCCGAGATCCACCGCGTCGCGGAACTCGCGTTCCCGCCCCGCGCGCCAGCCGACGACCTCTCCGTGGAGGGCGTAGTCGACGATCGCCGGGGCCGCCTCGGCGAGGCGTTCTTCGATCCCTTGTGGGATCGTTCGCTCAGGGGCGCCGATGGTGAAGTCGACGATCGTCGTGACCCCGCCGCATGCGGCGGCCTGGCTTCCGGAGAGGAAGTCATCGCTCGAGTGGGTTTCAGCGACAGGTAGCGCCATGTGAACGTGGGCGTCGATCACGCCCGGGAAGACGAGGAGCCCCGTCGCATCGATCTCGCGACGTCCTCGAAGCGCGGGACCGACGGCGGCAACCCGTTCCCCATCGACGGCGATGTCGGACGACAAAACGGCAAGCGGACTGACCAGGGTTCCGTTGCGGATGACGAGATCATGCATGGGCTCCCCATTTCGCGGCGGAATGCGGAATCTTGCGAATTGGTCAGACAGCATGATAGCATTGCCCGAACGAGGCCTCAACCGGCGAGACTGCATCGGAGAGATCCACAGAGGCCGTGGGGCTCGAGGAGAGACCGAATGATCGATCTGAAAGAGCATCCTGCACAGCTGAAGCGAACCGTCGAGCGCGCACGGGAGAGGGGGATCGTCGTTCCGACGTTCGCCGAGATGAAAGACCCGAGGAAGATTCCGGCTCCCATCGTGAAGAAGCTCGGGTCGATCGGGTTGTGGGACCTCCATCCGCTGAACCTGTTCCGCATCACGTGGAAGAACGAGCCGGTGCAGAAGGGCGGCGGGTTTGGCGGCGTGAACGCCGTCGAGTTTCCGAGCGAGCTCACGGGGGTCCGGGCCAGGATCATCGCGCTCGTCGGGACGTGGTTCCCCACCGGCGCCCACAAGGTCGGCGCCACGTTCGGGTGTCTGGCTCCTCGCCTCGTGACCGGGCAATTCGACCCGACGTTCCACAAGGCCGTCTGGCCCTCCACGGGCAACTACTGCCGCGGCGGGGCCTACAACTCGAACCTCCTCGGCTGCGAATCGATCGCCATCCTCCCGGAAGGGATGTCGCGCGAGCGGTTCGAATGGCTGGCGAAGATCGCCGGGGAAGTCATCGCCACGCCGGGCTCGGAGTCGAACGTCTGGGAGATCTTCCAGAAGTGCAAGGAGCTCGAAGCGACGCGGGACAACGTCATGATCTTCAACCAGTTCGACGAGCCCGGAAACCACCTCTGGCACTACGAGGTCACGGGGCACGCGATGGAGGAGGTTCTCCAGGCCGAGTTGCGGGGCGGGAGCTACGCCGGCGTCGTCCTCACCTCAGGATCGTCCGGAACGATGGGGTGCGGCGACTACCTGAAGGAGCGATACCCGCGGAGCAAGCTCGCCGTCTCGGAGGCGCTGCAGTGCCCGACGCTCCTCGAGAACGGCTTTGGCGCGCACCGCATCGAAGGGATCGGCGACAAGCACGTCCCGTGGATCCACAACGTTCGCAACACGGACATGGTCGTGGCCATCGACGACGCGGACACGATGGCGCTGATCCGGCTGTTCAACGAGCCCGCTGGGCGTGCCTACTTGAAACGCCAAGGGATCGCCGCGGAGCTCGTCGACCGCCTCGACCTTCTCGGGATCTCGGGCGTGGCGAACCTGCTCTCGTCGATCAAGTTCGCCAAGTACTACGAACTCGGAGAAGGCGACATCGTCCTCACGGTGCTCACCGACTCCATGGAGCTCTACCGAACCCGCCTAGCCGAGCTGGAGAAGGCGAACGGGACGTACACTGAGACGCGGGCCGCCATCGACCTCCACGCGCACCTGCACGGAATCAAGACCGACAACGCCCTCGAACTCGGGTACCGAGAGCGCAAGCGAATCCACAACCTGAAGTACTTCACGTGGGTTGAGCAGCTCGGCCACTCCGTCGACGAGCTGAATGCACAGTGGTACGACTACCCTGCGTACTGGGACCGAATTCATGAATCAGTCGCCGCGATTGACGAACGGATCGAGGCGTTCAACGATCGCGTCGGGCTGCGCAAGGAGCTGGCGCGCGCATGACGTCGCGGGAAGCGACGGACGCCGAGGCCGAGCGGCTCGCACAGGAGATCGCCCGCGCCGTCGAGGCGAAGCTTCGGGCGTCGCGGGGAACCCGGCCGCAGGCGCCCGTGATCCTGGCTGGAGGAATCGCTGCCGGCAAGACACGAACCGCCGAGCGCGTCGCCGAGCATCTGCGGGATCGGGGAGTCTCCGTCGGCGGCATCCTCGCCCCGCGCCGCCTCAAAGGCGACGTCACCGTCGGCTATGGTGTCGTGGATCTCGAGACGGGCGAAGAGCGCGGGTTCGCGGAGCCGACGCCGCCGGGACGACCGGTCGGACGGTTCTTCGTGCGACCGGAGGCGCTGCGGTTTGCCCGTGCGGCCATCCATCGCGCCGCGGGACAGTGCGACGTCGTGTTCGTCGACGAGGTTGGGCGGTGGGAGCTCGACGGTGGCGGTCACGCGGAGAGCGTCCGAGAGTTGGCGGCATCCAACGCGGTGGCCGTGCTCCTCGTTCGAGAGGCGTTCGTCGATGACGTGATCGCCACGTTCGGCCTGCAGGGCGCAGACGTGTTTCGCCTCGCGCCGCGGCGTCCGGACCCGGCGGCCGGCCCTCTGGCCGAGACCCTCTGGTCGATGGTCGACGGGATCGAGTTTCCTCTCTTCGTGACGATCGGGGAGGACGGCTTCGCTCAATCCCGCCCGATGGACCTCGTCCTCCGCGAGGGTCGCACCCTCTGGTTTGCCACCTCGCGAGCCTCGCGCAAGGTACAGCAGATCGGAGAGCACCCCGAGGTCACCGTCCTCTTCGTGGACACCGATCGTTTCAACTACGCCGCATTCCACGGCATCGCGCGGCTCGTCGAAGATCCCGAGCGGCGGGCACGGCTGTGGCACGAGCCGTGGCGCGACGACTGGCCGCAGGGCCCGGAGGATCCGGACTACATCCTCGTCCGCGTCGACGGCGTCCGCGGTCACGTCCTGCGCGGCCCCGGCGAAGAGTCCGGGGAGATCGACCTACGAGAGGAAGCTTCCTAAGGATCTGCAGTACGCGGGCACTCAGCGAACCCAGGTCGCAGGCTCCTCCACACTTTGGACCCTTGCAGGAGCCTGCGTGTTGCGTCCATTGCCTTCCCTAGGGTCGGCTCTGTATGCTCTGGGGGCTATGAAGACCCTGCAGTACGTGCATTGGGAGCATGATGGCGCCTGGATCGGGTACTTGCTGGAGTTCCCGGACTACTGGACGCAGGGCGCGACTCACGAGGAGCTGGCTGATAACCTCAGGGACCTCTATCAGGAACTGGCCGGAGGGAGCATTCCCGAAGCCCGCCGCGTGGCCGAGCTCCAGGTTTCATGAATCGGCGAGATCTTGTTAGGGAGATCGAGAGGCAGGGGTGCATCCTCCTGCGGCGCGGAGCGCGCCACGACTGGTATCAGAACCCAAGGACCAGAGTTTGCCAGCCTGTTCCCCGTCATCAGGAGATCAAGGAGCCCTTGGCGAAGCATATCCTGAAGCTCCTGGCCGACCGCTAGCAGGCTGGGCTTCTCTCGCCGAGCCGGGTAGGATCTCCCAAGGTTGAGGTGACGTTCGGTCGACAAGGGGTGCGCATGGAGTGGGTTCTTCTTGCGGCTGGGCTGATCGTCGGCGCGGGACTCGGCGCGATCGTCGCGCACCTCCGGGCGCAGACGCGGCTGGCCGCCCTGACCGCCGAACTCGGTGCGAAGAATGAAGCCCTCGAGGGGCTCGAGGCGATGCGCACCGAGAATGACCGCCTGCGCGTCGACGCGACCCGCGCCGATGCCGAGCGCGCCGCGGCGGGCGAGCGCGTCCTGTGGGTGGACAAGGCGCAGGAGTCGCTGCGCGAGGTGTTCGCCGCGCTGGCCGCCAACGCCCTGACGGCGAACGCCGAGCAGTACCTCGCGCGGTCCCGCGAGCAACTCGGCGGCCTCCTCGACAAGGTGCGCGGCGACTGGGGAACCCACAAAGAAGAACTGAAGGGACTCGTCGCGCCGCTCGAGAAGTCGCTCACCGCTCTCGACGGTCAGATTCGCACCCTCGAAGAGAAGCGGGAAGGCGCCTACCGTTCCATCGAGCAGCAGATCCGCGGCCTCGGCGAGGCACAGATTCAGCTCCAGTCCACCACCACAACCTTGTCGCAGGCGATGAAGTCGTCGACGGCGCGCGGGCGGTGGGGCGAACTTCAGCTCCGACGCATCGCGGAGTTGGCCGGGATGGAAGACCACATCGACTTCGACGAGCAAGCCGTCACCGACGACGGACGGCCGGACATGATCATCCATCTCCCCGGCGGCGGCATTCTGCCCGTCGATGCGAAGGCGTCCGCGGCCGCGTACCTCGACGCGATGCAGCTCGAGGGCGACGCGCGGCGCGCGAAGCTCGCCGACCACGTCAAGGCCACGCGCCTGCGCATCCAAGAGCTGGCGCGGAAACAGTACTGGAACCAGTTTGCGAACGCCCCGCAGCTGGTCGTCATGTTCGTGCCGATCGAGTCCGCGCTGTCGGCGGCCTTCGAGGAAGATGCGGAGCTGCTCGAGTACGGGCTGAAGCAGAAGATCCTCTTCGCCTCCCCGATCACGCTCTACGCGCTCCTACGCACCGTGGCGTTCGGGTGGGATCAGCTCTACGTCGCCGAGAACGCCCGCGCCATCGCAGATCAGGGCCGGGAGCTCTACGACCGCGTGGTCAACGTCCTCGGCCCGATCGGCGAAGTCGGCAAGCACCTGGACAAGAGCGTCGAAGCCTACAACAAGGCGGTCGCGTCGTTGGAGGGGCGGCTCCTCCCCGGAGCCCGTCGCCTCAAAGAGATGACGGCGTCCGAGAAACCCCTGCCGGAGCTCGAGCCCATCGACCACGCGCCGCGTCTCCCGCTCGATGAGGGAAAGTAGGATGGGCAGCGGATGATCGTCTCCCGAACGCCTTTGCGGATCAGCTTCGTCGGCGGCGGCACCGACCTTCCCGCCTTCTACAGAGACCACGAGGGTGCGGTCCTGAGCACTGCGATCGACAAGTACATCTTCATTTGCGTCAACGAGAAGTTCGACCGCAAGGTTCGTGTGAGCTACTCCATCACCGAGGTCGTCGACTCCGTGGGCGAGCTGCGTCACGAGCTCGTCCGCGAAGCGCTCACCGCGGTGGGCATCGACGCCGGCGTCGAGATCGCGTCCATCTCCGACGTGCCGGCGCACGGCACGGGACTCGGATCGTCGAGTTCGTACACCGTGGGCCTCCTCAACGCTTTCCGCGCCCATCGCGGTGAGCCGGCGGACGCCGCGTGGTTGGCGAACGAGGCGTGCGAGATCGAGATCGAGCGATGCGGCAAGCCGATCGGGAAGCAGGACCAGTACATCGCGGCGTTCGGCGGAATGCAGTTCATTCGGTTCCTGCCCGACGAACGCGTTCTCGTCGAACCCGTCCGCTGCCGACAGGAGACGAAGGATCGGCTGGAGAGAAGCCTGATGCTCCTCCACACCGGGATGGCCCGGGAGAGCGACGCAGTCTTGAAGCAGCAAGGCGAGAACACGCGCGCCGGCAACGCGAACTCGAAAGCGCTCGTGCAGATGGCGCGTATGGCCTACGACCTGCGCGATGCCCTTGAAGCCGACCGCCCCGAAGAGCTAGGAAGGCTGCTCGACGCAGGATGGCAGCTCAAGCGGCAGCTTGCGGAGGGGATCACGAATCCGCAAATCGACGAGTGGTACGAAACCGCGCGTGCGCGGGGAGCCATCGGGGGAAAGATCCTCGGCGCCGGCGGCGGCGGATTCCTGCTCCTCTACGCGGCCCCCGAGCGCCAAGACAGGATTCTCCGCGCCCTTCCCGGACTGCGCCGCGTCCCGTTCGCCTTCGCGCCCGAGGGCAGCCGAATCTACACGATCGACTAACTCCGCCCTAGGGCGGATCGTTCTCTCGGCGAGTTATTCCAGTTCGTTGAGTTCGTAGGGTTCGATCTGCTGGACGGCGCACCGGGATCACAGCCGGTTCGTTGGGTTCATTGTGTTCTTGGGGTTCCGCAACCCCGCGAACCCGGCGAGCCCCTTCACTCGGGGCCCCCCGCTATAATCGAACCATGCGGTCCTCAAGCGCGAGGAAGGAGGCCCCTGATGGCCCAGTACCGTTGCACTGTGGTGATTGAAAGAGATGAGGACGGCTACTTCGCCTTCTGCCCCCAGCTCCAGGGGTGCTACGCACAAGCGGAGACGTACGAGGATGTTCTAGCTGAGATCCGAGATGCCCTTCACCTTCACATCGAAGATCGCCTCCAGTCCGGCGAGGAGATTCCTCAGGATCTCTCTGTCAGCCTAACGTCGCTGGAAGTGACCGTGTGACCGACGCGCGGACTCCCCGCATCACAGCAGCGGAGATGCGACGGGCTCTCGAGCATGCAGGGTTCGTGGCCGTTCGGCAGAGCGGCAGTCACATGATCCTCAAGAATGCGGCCGGGAAGAGGGTGACCCTTCCGACTCACGCGCGCAAGACGCTCCATCCCAAGGTCGTTCGTGCCATCCTCAACGACGCCGACATCACGCCGGACGCTCTCAACGCCCTTCTTCGCTAGTGGGTTCCAGGCGCACGCTGGGCCCCAAGCCTGCGGTTCGTGGGGTTCGTTGAGTTGGCCTGATCCGCGGTGTTCATTGTCTCCGACGTTCCGAACGTCGCACCAAGGTGCGACGCTACGCCCATCCACGAACGTCGCACACTGAAGGTGGTGCGCTCTCGCGTGAGGACCGAGCGCATAGACGCTACGTCCGTCCATGGACTACGGACCCAACGAACTCAACGAATCCTACGAACGCTGTCGCCCAAGGATCCAATCCGCCGCTTCCGCCAGCGACCCGACGACAGCGTCCACCCTCAACCCGAGTTCCGTCGCTCTCTTCGTAGCGCCTTGCGGCGTCTCGGGCTCGGACTCGATCAAGATTGTGTGAGCCCCGATGGCGTTTCCGGCTTGGATGTCACTCAGCGAGTCGCCGATGACGACGGACTTCGCGAAGTCGATGTCGGGATGTTCGCGCTCTGCTTCCCGGAAGAGGCCGACACCGGGCTTGCGGCAGTCGCACTCCCCGTCATCGTGCGGGCAGTAGTAGACCGCGTCGATCCGACCGCCCGACTTCGCCAGGGTCTCGACCATTCGGTGGTGGATCCTCTCGACCTCGGCTTTCTCGACGAGGCCTTTCGCGATGCCGCGCTGGTTGGTCGCGACGACCACGCGCAGTCCGGCGCGCGTCATCCGAGCGATGGCGGCGGGAACGCCGGGCAGGAGCTCGAACTCCGACCAGCGCGCGACGTACTCGCCCGCCGGGGGCTTGCGGTTGATCACGCCGTCCCGGTCGAGGAACACCGTTGTGAGGGTACTCGAGTTGGCGTTAACCGCTGCGGTGTTCATGAACTCCGTCCCGTCGACCGCGCTTTGGAGGCCACTCGACCTGAACCCTGGCGTAGGACTCGAGAGTTCCGTAGTCCGCGAGGTAGGCGCCGTCTGGGATGCGCCAGCCGAACATCGGGACGCCGCGTTTGAGAAGCGCGGGGAAGACGTCTTGTCCGAAGTCGACGGCTCGCCCTGCCGGGATGTGGTCCAGGATTCCGGGTTCCAGGACGAGGACTCCCGCGTTCGACAGGTTGGAGAAGGTCGTCCCCGGCGACGGCTTCTCCACAAACCGCGTGACGCGGCCGCCTGCGTCGACCTCGACGATGCCGACCTCGGACGACGGCCGCTCGGTCTTCCAGAGTGCCATCGTGAGTGCGGGTGCGGCCGCGGGTAGAGACGCAACCTTCTTGGCGTGGTACTGCACGAGGTCGCCCAAGTTGAGATCGGTCAAGACGTCGCCGTACACGAGGACGAACCGGCGGTCGAGGAACGAGGCGAGCGCGCGAACCCCGCCCGCGGTGCCGAGGAGCTCGGGCTCGCGGCTGTACGTGAGCCGCATCCCGAGGCGCTCCCCATCGCCGAAGCAGGATGTAATGCTCTCGGGGCAATGGTGTAGGTTGATGCCGACGTCGCGAATGCCGTAGGAGCGCAACCATTCAAGGACGTGCTCAAGGGCGGGCTTGCCGCCGACCGGGAGCACGGCCTTGGCGTATGTGTTGGTGAGGGGGCGCAGCCGGACCCCCTCCCCCGCGGCGAGGATCATCGCTTTCACGGTCGTTCCGTCGATGCGCGTCGACTCCGCGAGCATGGCGTCGCGGAGCGCAAGGGTGATGGCGTGGTCGAGGACCATGTGGAGGTCCTCCTGCTGGCCGATCCACTCCGCGGGGGCGCAGACACAGACGTCGACCATGTCCTTCAGCCGACCCCCGTCCCGGCCGGCGAGCCCGATCGTTCGCAAGCCGAGGGCGTGAGCGGTCTGCACGGCGTGGAGGACGTTGCGCGAGGTGCCGCTGCAAGAGATCGCGACGAGGACGTCGTTGGGCGAGGCGAGTGCGCGCAGTCGCTCGGACATCGCGATGTCGTACGAGGAGTCGTTGGCCCACGCCGTCAGGCTCGGGAGGTTGTCGGTCAGCGAGATGGCGCGAAGCGGCGGGCGCCCTGGGACGGCGGTCCCCTTGCTCATGTCGACGACGAAGTGGGCGGCCGTGGCCGCGCTGCCTCCGTTCCCCGCGAAGAAGAGGGTCGCACCCTCGCGCCACGCGCGAAGGAACTCGTCGACGACCTCGCCGATCGCCTGGCGATCCAGCTTCGACAGCGCGTCCGTCACGGCCGCGATGTAGCGATCGATCGACTCTGTATGCGACAACCCACCCTCCTCTCTTGCACTCAGTCGCTTCCGAGGGCGAGGGCACAGAACACCAGCCGACCCGCCCTGCGGGAGTGAGTCTACCCGAAGCGGGGGCGCATGGGCCTGTTCACGAACGTCGCACGCAGATGGTGGTGCGTTCTCATGGCAGAACCGAACGCATTGGCGCTCTCGCGTGTGAACCGAGCGCATAGACGCTACGTCCGTCTACGAACGTCGCACACACGGGTGCAATGTAAAGGTGAGCTGGATCTCCTGCCAGTGGCCTGTGTCGGTCAGGCGTGGTATCGTGGACTCAGTGGATGCTGGCGGGGAGGAACACTATGAGAGTCAGGGACCAGTTGATCAGGAGAATCGAGAGCCTTCCGGAGGATGTCCTTGAGCAAGTCTATGACTTCGTCACATTCATCCAGGAGAGGAAGCTAGTGGACGAGGCCGGGAACTCATGGGGAAGCTTCGCGCTTGGCAGCCGGTCATTCGAGTTCTGGAATGATCGCGAAGAAGCGGAGTACTCGCTCGCTGACCTCCGGCCGACACCATGAGACCCCAGCCGGGCCATGTTGCCCTCGTTCGGTTCCCGCAGGCGGATTTGCAGCAGGGGAAGTATCGGCCCGTCCTTCTCTTAGCCCAGCTGCCAGGCCCGTTCAACGACTGGCTGGTCTGTGCAATCACATCCCAACTTAGGCACGCCGTCGCGAACTGGGATGAGGTAGTCGAGGTAACCGACGTCGACTTCGACGAGTCCGGGCTCAAGGAGCGCTCCGTCATCAGAACCGGCAAGCTTGCCACGCTCGAAGGGACGATGATCGCGGGCGTACTCGGCGAGATCTCGTCTCAGCGCTTGTCGGCCATCCTGTCGAAGATAGCCGACTTCTTGGAACACCCAGTTTGATGGTTGTGGCGTTCGTCCCACGGCGTCGGCGGTCTATGGGGCCGTAGTGTCGGCCGCTTATGGCGCTGTAGCGTCGGAGCTTGTCTCCGACGTTCACCTCGACCCCGACGTTCACGAACGTCGCACGCAAGGTGCGGTGCGCTCTCGCGTGTGAACCGAGCGCATAGACGCTACGTCCGTTCACGAACGTCGTACCAAGGTGCGACGCTACGTCCATCTACGAACGCCTTTCCGAAACCAACGCCGCGCCGGGTATCCTGGACGGGTCATGAGAGTCCTCGTAACGGGCGGAGCAGGGTACGTCGGTTCCCACGCCGTCAAGGCGCTTCTCGAGCACGGCGACGAGGTCGTCGTCTTCGACAACCTCTCGCAAGGGCGCCGAGAGCTGGTCCTCTCTAAGGAGTTCGTGTTGGGCGACCTCCTCGACCCTGAGGCGCTCCGCCGGGTCTTCGCGAGCGGCCCGATCGACGCCGTGCTGCACTTCGCCGCCGAGACGAACATTGCCAGGTCCCTGGCCGATCCGGTCGAGTGCTACCGCCAGAACGTCGTCGGCAGCCTCCGCCTGCTCGAGGAGGCGATCCGCCACCGCGTGCGGCACTTTGTCTTCAGCTCCAGCGCGTCCGTCTACGGCGATCCCACACGCCTTCCGATTCGCGAGGAAGACCCGAAGAATCCGAAGACCCCCTACGGGCGCAGCAAGTGGCTCTTCGAGCAGGTTCTTGAGACCAGAGCCGCCGACGGGATCGGGTCCGTGTCCCTTCGCTACTTCAACGCTGCGGGCGCGGATCCAGAGCTCGAGCTCGGAGAGTGGCACGATCCGGAGACGCACCTGATCCCCCTCGCTCTTGAGGTCGCGCTCGGGCGGAAGAAGCGCCTTGAGTTCTTCGGGTCGGACTACGACACGCCCGACGGGACCTGCATGCGCGACTTCGTCCACGTGAGCGACCTCGCCGACGCCCACGTCGCGGCGCTCGATCGGCTCCGCCAGGGTCTGCCGGGAGGGGCGTACAACCTCGGGACCGGTGCCGGCCACACGGTGAGCGAGGTCGTCGAGGGGTGTCGACGCATCACCGGCCGGACGATTCCTGCCGTCACGGCGCCACGGCGGCCCGGCGATCCGGCCGCGCTTGTCGCCGACGTCCGAAAGGCCCAGGCCGCCCTCGGCTGGCGTCCGCGCCACCCGGATCTCGAATCCATGGTGACGACCGCCTGGGAGTGGCGCCTCAAGCGCGAGCGGCGAGGGTGGACGTAGGCCCTGCTGAGTGCACTGCGTGTTCCTCTCGGGGAACCTCTTCCCGTTTCCTAGGTATACTAGTCAAGCGCAGAAAGGGCTGGGGACAGAAGGAGTCGCGATTGCATCGGACGGCAGGGCACCTCGGCCAGATCGGATTCGGTCTTCTCCTCGGACTGCTGGTCGTTTCGACCGTCGTGGCAGGCGCGGAGAAAGCCATCCCACCAGAACGTGCGAACCCGCGGCTTGCGCCGTCCCTTCAGCTTCTTGCCGAGATCGCAACCTCGAATCCGTCTGCTCTCCAACCTCGCGCGGAGGACTCCGGCATCGTGCTCGACGGCGATCGCATCGACGTCATCATCGAGCCGACCTCCGGCCGCGTGGCCAATCTCGATGAGGCGGCGATTCGCGCGCTCGGCGGCACCGTTGAGGCGAAGTCCGAGACCCTCATCCGCGCTTCCGTCCCCGTCGACCGGCTTCTTGAAGTCGCCGACCGGGTCTCCGGCGTGGCCTACATCCGCGAGCCGTACAAGCCACGTCCGCTTGTCGTGACGAGCCAGGGCGTCGCGCTCACGGGCGCGAGCGTCTTCCACAGCGCCGGGTACACAGGCGTCGGCGTCAAGGTCGCGATCATCGACCTCGGGTTCGACGGGCTGGCGGACGCACAAGCGGCCGGCGAGCTTGCCCACGTCGCGTACACCTGGAACTACATCACCGGATCCAGCGGCGTCGAGACGACCGGCGAAGTGCACGGCACGGCCGTCGCTGAGATCGTCGAGGACATGGCCCCCGGCGCGTCGCTCTATCTCCTCCTGATCGGCGATGAGGTCGATCTGGCCAATGCCGCCCAGTACTGCATCGACCACGGGATCCGCGTCATCAACCACTCCGTGGGCTGGTACAACACCGACTACTACGACGGGACGGGCGACGTGGCCGGCGTGGCCAACGACGCGCGGGACAACAACATCCTGTGGGTCAACGCCGCCGGGAACGAGGGCTCTGATGGCCACTGGCAGGGGGCGTTCACCGACACCGACGGAGACGGCTTCCTCGACTTCGGCACCGGCAGCGACTACGTCGACGGCGACACGCGGGACGAGGGCGCACGCATCTACGCAAGTAGCGGGGACGTCGTTCGCGTCTACATGACGTGGAACGACTGGACCACGTCGGATCAGGACTACGATCTCTACTTGTACAACTCGTCTGGCACGATCGTCGCATCGTCCACCGGGTATCAGGGTGGGTATCAACAGCCCACCGAGGCGATCTACTACAGCGTCACGGCGTCGGGATACTACGAGATCGTGATCAAGAACTACGCTGCCCCGGCCAAACCGGAGATCGAGTTCTTCGCCTACCTCGACTCCGGCGCGGATCCCGGGATGCAGCACCACATCGCGTCGAGCTCGATCGCCGAGCCCGCCAACTCCGCGAAGGTCCTCGCCGCCGGTGCGATTGCCCGCTACAACTGGACGAGCGGCCCGATCGAGTCGTTCAGCTCGCGTGGACCGTCCAACACCAGCCTGTATGCGGCGAGCATCACGAAGCCGGACCTCTGCGGCGTGGACGGCGTTTCGAGCTACACGTACGGCAGCTTCTACGGCACCTCCGCGGCCTCGCCTCACGTGGCTGGAGCTGCCGCGCTGCTTCTGTCGGAAGACCCGACTCGAACCGCTGATCAGTTGCAGAACCTCCTCGAGGTATCCGCCATCGACATGGGGACCTCCGGGAAGGACAACACGTACGGCTCCGGGCGGCTGAACCTTGAACTCAGCCCCGCGGAGGCCATCTTCCGGGTCGACGCGGAGGGTAATACCTATGCTGACGGAGCGTTCTACGGCAGCCAGTTCCACATCGGCTCGGCGGACGTCGCTGAGTGGGTGTCGGTATCGGAAGGGGTGGGGCCGGGCGACGTCCTGGAACTAGACCCGGCGAACCCGGGCTGCTATCGGAAGTCGAGCGGTGCCTGCTCAGCCCTCGTTGCCGGCGTGGTCTCGACGGTCCCGGGAGTTGTCCTTGCTGCAGAGAGTGGCGATTCCTCAATCGTGGTCGAATCCGGAGCTTCCAGTGGTGCGCTCCTTGCGCTGGTTGGAGTTGTGCCCGTGAAGGTGACGGACGAGGGAGGTCCGATTCGCCCTGGAGATCTGCTGGTCCCCTCCTCAACCCCCGGCTGCGCCATGCGCTGGAATCCGGGCAGCGAGACGCCATGTGGCTTCGTGGGGAAGGCACTGGAGCCTCTGGACGGCTCCGAGGGACTCATCAGCATTCTCCTCATGTAGCGCAAAGCTCACACGGGAGGGATGCTGCTATGGGGATCGGCGGGGAGAGTGTGTGAGATTGGCCAAGGGGAGTACGATTAAAAAGGACCGCATTTCCCTGCTCGGGAATCGGAAGTCGCGGCAATTGGCGCTACTCGATCGCCGCGCTGAAATCAGGTTCCGTGCACACCGATCGGGATTCCACCGCCAAGACTGGTCTAGCGAGGGGTGCGTGGCCTTGAGCCGTCATGTTTCCCGCGGCCGGTGGGAGTGTGTTACGTGGAAATGAAGAATGGCGAGCGTGTTCGATTACGCGCGACGGGAGCATGCGGGGTAAGTTCGTTGCGTGGTCTTCAGATCACGCGAGTCCCTGACCGATGGGCAAAGATCGTACGGACCCTGACCCGGGAGCAGGTTGCCATGCGGCTCTGGAGTGGTGATCCCACGCTGTGGAAGGGAGACCCCGACAAGACGGCAAGCCGCCTCGGTTGGCTGCGCACGTACGACGCCATGGTGCCGTCGGTTCCCATCTTGAGAGCATTTCGCGATGAGCTTCGTCGTGACGGCCTCCGCACGGCGACTGTCTTGGGCATGGGCGGAGCCAGTCTCATCGCCGAGACCCTTGGCCGCAGCTTCTGTGGAGCACCAGACTCCCTCCGTGTTGATGTCTTTGACAGCACTCATCCGCAGGCGGTTCGCGCCTACACGGATTGCCTCGAACCTGCGAGTGCGCTGTTCGTTGTATCGTCGAAGTCTGGAACCACCGTTGAAACTCTCGCGCTCTTTCGGTACTTCCATGATGTCGTCGTTCGTGCGCTCGGTCCGGGCGAAGCGGGAGCACACTTCGTTGCGGTGACCGACCCGGGAACTCCGCTGGCTGCCCTAGCAGAAAAGCATCAATTCCGGCATGTCTTCCTCAACGATCCGACTCTCGGCGGGCGCTACGCAGCGTTGTCGTTTGTCGGGCTCCTCCCCGCGAGCCTCCTCGGCGTCGACCTCGATTCCTTTCTCCAGCAAGCTCGGAGAATGGCCGAACGCTGCGAACCTACCGTTCGTATGAACGGCAATCCTGGGGTATGGCTTGGCGGGCTTCTCGGGGGCTTCGCGCTTGAGGGGCGGGACAAGCTGACGTTTGTGCTGTCTCCCACCATTACGGGTCTTGGTCCCTGGCTCGAGCAGCTGATCGCCGAGAGCACAGGAAAGGATGAGAAGGGTATTCTACCCATCGTCGGAGAGTCACTCGGCTTTCCGAGAGACTACTGTAGCGACCGCGTTTTCGTCCACATCCGCATGCGAGGCGACCCTTCTGCGGATGACAAGCTGGCAGCGTTCGCCGATGCCGGGCATCCCGTGCTTCGCATCGATGTCGGCGACCTCAATGAACTTGCTGGGCAGCTGTTCCTTTGGCAGTTCGCCACCGCCGTCGCCGGCCACATCCTTGACGTGAATCCCTTCGACCAGCCGGATGTCGAGCTGTCGAAGGAGCGGGCGCGCAACGCCGTCATGGCGTGGCGTACGGGCCGGTCCCTGTCCGACGACACTCAGGTCACGGAGGCCGCGCTGGCCAGCGCGCTTGCCAAGGCGAAACCCGGTGGCTACGTCGCATTGCAGGCATACCTGTCGCCGGATCGTGAGACCTCGGAGTCACTTGGCGCACTTCGAGATGCCTTGCGCGACAGAATGACCCTTCCGACCACTGTGGGATATGCGCCTCGATTCCTTCACTCGACGGGCCAACTGCACAAGGGCGACGCGGGACGAGGACTGTTCATCCAGTTGATTGGGACGCACGGCGAAGATATCCCGATTCCCGGGAGCGAGGAACTGGGAGCTCCAGGCCTCACGTTCGGAGTGCTCCTGCGCGCCCTGGCGGTCGGGGATGCGCAAGCCCTGGTGGAGAACGGGCGAAGTGTAGAGACCTTCGATCTAGGACCAGATCCGGCCGCCGAGTTGCGCCAAGTTGCCGCCGCTCTGCGATCGAGAGAGGCGTGACCTCTCTCGATCGCAGAGCTCCGTGCTTCCGGGGCGTGGCCGTTGTACCGCTTCGCTTGCGGTGTGGTGAGTTGTCGCACAGTGGGAGAGTCGTAGGTCGCTGTGTAGTGCGAATGCACGGGTCAGACTAGCCGCTGCCACGTCCCTGGGGAGGCGGCTAAGCTTTGCCGCTTCTCGAAGCCACTCGTATACTCCGCACATGGAGGAGCCGGAGCTATGAGAGTGCTCTCGATCTTTGGCACACGACCCGAGGCAATCAAGATGGCTCCGGTTCTCCACGAGCTGGAGCATCGTGCAGACATGGAGTCGTGCGTGTGCATCACCGGTCAGCATCGGGAGATGCTCGACCCATTCCTTCGGCTTTTCGAGATTCACGCCGACCGAGATCTCGACCTAATGAAACCGGGCCAGACGCTGTTTGACGTGACGTCCGCGGCACTTCTCGGACTCCGCGACGTTATCCAGACCGAGAGTCCCGATCTCGTCTTGGTTCAGGGAGACACAACGTCTGCCATGGCTGGAGCGCTAGCGGCGTTCTACCTGCACGTGCCCGTCGGGCATGTCGAAGCAGGTCTACGAACCGATCGCAAGGACAGTCCGTTTCCCGAGGAGGCCAACCGGCGTATCGTCGACGTTCTGGCTGACCTATACTTCGCTTCAACCCCACGCGCGAAGCAGAACCTCGTGCGTGAGGGAGTGCCGGAGGCTCAGGTCGAGGTCACGGGGAATACGGTGATTGACGCTCTTCTCTGGACTCTGAAGAGAACCGCGCGCCGCGCAATCCCTGAACTGGAGCATGTCCCAGCAGATCGCCGCATCGTTCTCATTACCGGCCACCGCAGGGAGAGCTTCGGAGACGGACTCCGAAACATCTGCAAGGCTCTGCTTGAGATCGTCCGCCTGGAGTCCGATGTAGAGATCGTCTATCCGGTTCATCTCAACCCCAATGTACGCGGGCCTGTCCACGAGCTCTTGGGGCGTGAGGAGCGGATTCACCTTCTGGAGCCGCTGGACTATGTGGAGTTCGTGCACCTCATGGAGCGCGCGTACCTCGTTCTGACGGACTCGGGAGGAATTCAGGAGGAGGCTCCTTCGCTTTCCAAGCCCGTACTAGTCACGCGCGAAGTCACGGAACGAGTAGAGCTTCTTGAGAGCGGAGCTGGGAAGCTTGTGGGGACTGATCCTGCGACAATCGTCGCGGAAGTCCGGCGGCTTCTCCATGATCCTAAGATATACGCCAAGATGGCCAACGCGCCGAATCCCTTTGGGGACGGCAAGGCGGCAGTGCGAATTGCTGACAGAGTTGCTCGGAGCTGCGCAGGTTGTTCTAGGGGGAGTGAAGACACGGCATGACCGGTCTTGAGCATGTCCTTAGGAACGCAGTTCGGCAGCGATGGCTCATTGTCGAGCTGACGAAAAGGGAGTTGAAGCTGCGATACCGCAACTCATTCCTCGGTTTCCTCTGGACACTCGCCAATCCGCTCGTCTTCATGGTTGTGTACACACTAGTTTTCTCGTACTTCCTCAAGATTGGCACTGCGAATTACCCGGCGTTCCTGGTCACAGGACTCCTGCCGTGGATGATGTGGTTCAGCGACTCCGTAACTGCGGGCACGTCGTGCCTCGTTGACCACGGAGCGTTCCTTCGCAGCTCGGTCTTTCCTTCGGATGTACTGCCCGTTGTGGCCGTGTGCACGGGGATGATGAACTACATTTTCGCGTTGCCAGTCATGTTGGCGCTGTTGCTGTTCTTCCAGATAGACCTAGGATGGGGCATATTGGCGCTTCCCGTTGTCATGGCGACACAGTTCCTCTTGACACTTGGGATCGTCTTCTTGACCTCCACGATCAACGTCTTTGTCCGAGACATGCGATACCTGATCGGACACTTCCTCATGATTGCGGTCTTCATGACGCCCGTTATGTACGACTTCTCATCCCTTCCCGGGCGGTTTAGAGGAATCCTGGCGCTGAACCCACTGGCGGTAATCATCAACTCGTACCGAAACATCTTCTTCTACAATACGTGGCCGAGCTGGAAGGGCCTTGGATGCGTTGCTCTCCTTGCTCTTGTGATCATCGCAGGCGCGACGCAGCTCTTCGACCGCAATCGCGAGGTGTTCCCCGAATACCTATGAGCACACAAGTCGAGTTCAGGAATGTCTCGAAGACGTTCCCGAAACTGACATTGGGAGGACACACGACGTTGAAAGACCTTCTGACTCGCGGGGTGAAGGCCTTTGATGGGCAGGTAAAGGAGCGGAGGTTCACCGCTCTGAGCGACGTCAGTCTCGCGGTGGAGCAGGGCAGGGTGCTCGGGATCGTTGGCCCGAACGGAGCTGGCAAGAGCACGCTCCTCAAGTTGGTTGCCGGCATCTATCATCCCACATCGGGGCACATCCGAGTGAACGGCCGAGTATCCGCTCTCCTGAGCCTTGGCATCGGTTTTCACCCTGACCTTACCGGGCGAGAGAACGTCTACATCAGTGGTTTGGCCCTGGGACTTAGCCGAAAGCGAATCCGCGACCTTCTTGGCGAGATCACGCGGTTCGCTGAGCTCGAGGACTTCATTGACGCCCCTGTCCGTACGTACTCGTCGGGAATGTTCATGCGCCTAGCATTCTCCGTTGCAGTCAACGTGGATCCAGACATCCTGCTGCTGGATGAGGTTCTCTCCGTCGGAGACAGCAGCTTCTCCGCAAAGAGCAAGGCGCGCATCGAGGAGTTCAAGACGGCCGGCAAGACAATCCTCTTCGTTAGTCACGACCTCAAGGCCGTTGAAGGTTGGTGCCACGATGTGCTTTGGCTGGAACGTGGGTGCGTCGTGCAGATCGGCGAGGCGGGGGAGGTCGTGGAGGCGTACCGCAGGCAACACGGGGGCAGCTGACCAAGCGTGCCGCACGAGAGGGAACCCGGACCGCCGCCCCGTGCCTGTGATGTGCTGCGCGATTGGTGCTGTGCAGAACAGAGAGGAATGCGGGGATGAGGCGCACGAGCATCGACCCTTCAATCTTCAAGGCCTACGACATTCGGGGAGTCTTTCCGAGCCAGATTGACGAGGCCGTCGCACGGCGCATAGGCTCTGCGCTGGTGCTGTTTCTCTCGCGTTCTAGTGCGATGCGGATCGTCGTGGGCCGAGACGCCAGGGAGAGCTCAGCCGTGCTCGCGGAGGCACTGGCTTCGGGCGTCCTGGCGGAGGGTGCAGATGTCATCGATATCGGTCTCTGTACGACGCCCATGCTGTACTTCGCGGTGAACGTGCTGAGTGCTGCGGGGGGAGCCATGGTGACAGCGTCCCACAATCCCGCAGGCTACAACGGCTTCAAGCTCGTGCGGGAGAAGGCGATCCCAATCAGTTCCGACACGGGGCTGCGCGGGGTACAGGAACTCGCCATGGCCGGACCGTCCAAGCGTCAGCCCAGTGGTTGCTGTCAGAGCAAGCGGGAGGACGTGCTGGGGAAGTACGTAGCGTTCTTTAAGGATCGCTTCCAGGTGACCCTGGACGTGCCTGTGTGTATCGATGCCGGCAACGGTGCAGTTGGGGCGATCCTTCCCGACATTCTGAGCCGTCAGGCCATCCGATTCCGGCCACTATTCTTCGAGCCCGACGGCCGGTTCCCGAACCATGATCCGAACCCCCTGATCGACGCCAACCTTGCCGAGCTGAAGGCTAGGGTCCTGGCGTGTTCTCCGTCGATCGGGGTGGCGTTTGACGGCGACGGCGACCGTGTCTGTCTTCTCGATGAGGACGGAAGTGTCGTCCGAGGTGATCTTATCACGGCGCTGATCGCGCGAGAGCTGCTTGAGAGGCACCACGGTCGGCGAGTCCTGTACGACCTCCGCGCGAGCCGCATCGTTCCGCAAGTGATCCGCGAGGCGGGCGGTGAGCCGATTCGGACAAGAGTCGGCCACGCGTTTATCAAGCAGCAGATGAGGGATGTCGAGGCGCTGTTCGCGGGAGAGCTCTCATACCACTTCTACTTCGAGGACTTCTTCTACTGCGAGAGCGGGATCTATGCCATGCTGCAGGTGTTACGGATCTTGGACGGGCTAGGGAAGTCTCTGGCTGAGCTCGTGGCACCGCTTCGCCGGTACTCTCACTCTGGGGAGCGAAACTTCCGGGTCGAAGACCCTCGAGCCGTGCTGGAGGCCGTGGAGCAACGTTTCGGCGACGGGGAGGTCGATCATTTGGATGGCCTGACGGTCACGTACGACGCGTGGTGGTTCAATCTGCGGCCGTCGAACAC
>JBDKUT010000031.1:0-12896 GCA_039679545.1 Thermotogota bacterium | reverse complement strand
GCCGCGGTGCGAGCGGAGTTGGTCCGCGGGGTTCTGGCGGGAACGAACGCGCGAGGAGACTGCGGCGGTCGTCGACTCCTGGGAGTTGGAGGTCCCGGAGCAGCGCGCGATGTTCCTTGATTCCCTTCCGAAACAAGCCTCCATGATCCTCTCAGCGGGCGCCCTGGTGATTGTGTGCTTCCATCAGCCGGAGCCGCTGCTTGACGCCAAGGCGAGTCTTCATGAGCTGAACGCGTTCGCGGAAGTGTGGTCGTGCTTGGAGAATATCCTCGTCGCCGCGTCGGCTGAGGGGATCTTCGGCGTGACGAAGATCCCGTCCGCGCCCGCGGAGACGCAGCACATTCGCGGCGCGCTGGAAATTCCAAGCGAGTATGAGGTTGCATGCTACCTGGCGCTCGGGTATCCGAAGTCAGGTGCGCCGAGCTTCGCCCCGTCCATCGGCGAGGTCGGCAGCTACGTCTTCTGCAATGCATGGGGGCAAGCGCGGCCGTGAGCGCTGCGACTCGCCCCGTGCTCTGGAGTAAGTACGCCGGAGACAAGTGGGTCAGTGGGCGGCGGGTCACGTGGCGAGGCCTGGGGCGGAAGAGGCGTGGGAGCTTTCCTTTTCCGCACGATTGAGGTACTGTGTGTCCGTAGGCTCCGCCGCCGGCAGTCGGTGCTAGCGGCCTGAGGCTACAAAAGGAGATCGAATGGGGTTTGGAGAGAGACGGATGGTCGACGTGCGGCATCTCGACCTCAAGTGCGCGGACTGCGGAAAGGCGATCGACGAGCTTCCCTTTGAGCCGGCGTCCGACCGTCCTGTCTACTGCGGCGACTGCAACCGGAAGCGTCGCCCGCCGCGACGCGATGGTGGTGGTGGCGGCGGCGGCGGGAACCGAGGCGGTCGGCCGGGCGGTGGCAGCGGCCGAGGGGGCTATTCCCGCGGAGATTCGGGCGGACGACGGTACTAGCCCAGGAGATCACAAGGAGCTTTTTGACGGGCCGGCGCAAGCCGGCCCGTCCTTTTGGTGGGCGGGCCTTGACGGACGGGACCGCCACGCCGTACGGTACGGAGCCGCTCTACGGGCGGCTCACGCGAAAGGGGGGCCGAATGCCCAGGCTTCTGGCCATCGGCGGCGTTACCCCCGGACGGAACGCTGTAGCAGGCGTGTGCGCCTTGTGGCGCCTCTCCGGCCGGGCGCGGTGACGGCCGTCGGCTTCTCTGTTAGGTCCGTGCGAGATACCAACTTTGGACGCCAAGTGTTCGAGAACGAGCCACCGCGATGCGGGCGTCTTCTCTTTCCCTCTGGATTCCAGAAATCGTGCGGACCGCTTCGGCGGCGGGATCGGGAACGACAACCAGGAGGTCTCACCGTGAAGGCACACCGCGCGTACGAACTCGAAACTCCCAACTGCGATCTGCTGCCCCTCTTCTCTGCGCTTCGGCCGCGGCAGCTGCACCTGGAGTCCGTGCTGGCCGGGCACTCCTCCGGTAGGGTCTTCGTCGACCGGATCGAGCGGCCGACGGCGGCCGTCCTCGTGGCGGGGGAGGGCTGCTACGTCGGAGGAAGCTCTCCCACGGTTGCGCTCCTCGGAGCGATCAACTCCCTCTTGCCTCGCGACCGGTATACGGCCGTCTTCTTTCCTCCCGACTTGCCGACGCCGGCGCTCGACGCCGTCGCCGACGGCCTCTACATGCGGCGAGCCGTGCGCTGGCACGGCCGCCTGGAGACGCCGCCGCCTGAGGTTGAGGGCCGGCGGGACGGCATTGCGGTTCGACCCGTCGATAGAGAGGTGTTGGAGAGTGACCTCGTCGGAGTCGACGACCTCCGCGAGACGATCCTTTGCGAGTGGAAGACGCTATCGCTCTTTCACAAGCTCGGTTTCGGCTCAATCGCCGTCATCGACGGACGGATCGTCGCCCGGTCGACGTGCGACTACGTCGCCGACGGAGCCAGCGAGATTGGGGTCTGGGTAGACGACGACTTCCGTCTGCGGGGCCTCGGGACAGCGGTCGCGACGGCGACGGCCCGCCAGGCGTTCTCTCGCAACCTGCGCGAAGTGGGGTGGCACTGCTGGGCCAACAACGCCGGATCGCTCGGCGTGGCGGCGAACGTGGGATTCGAGCCGACAGGGCGGTACGAGATCCTGTTCAACCATTGGGCGGCGGAGACCGTCGAGGACATGTCGCCCGACGAGTACCGGGCGTTCGCCCTCGACTACGAGCGGCGGTTCGCCGAACGGCCGCCGCGCGAGAGTGGTTACCCGTACGTCGTTGCGGCCACGGCGTGGGCGGGCGCCGGAGACGGGGAGAAGTGCCGGAAGAACATCCGTGCGGCCATGGATATGGGATGGCTGCGCGAGATTGCACAGCTGCAGGCGCTGTGGCCTGAGCTGCTTCAGAGCGGTCGAGTCTGGGAGAACCCCGCCTGGTGCGAGCTGCTCGTTCGCCTGGAGCCGGAACACGGCGCATCGCCTCCGACGGCGGATTCTTAGGGATCTACTCAGAGCACGACGACCCTGGCGATCAAGAACCCGGCAACGAGAGCGAGAGGAAAAGAAGAAGGAAGAAGAACGTCGGCGAACGACTCAGACACCCGCATCCCCGATACCAGCCAAACTTCGGTGGAGAGACGCCTCACTTCGGGTCGGCCACGGCCTTTCTCTCTACTAGGTCCGCTGGGCCTGACGCGGTTCCCCTCCTTCGGCCCGGATGTGCCGTCGTGCGAACCCGTCGCGCCTCTATCCTACAGGTTCTTGACCTGCGAAAGCAAGACCTGATTTGGGGTGGGCCGAGGTGGCCCCGAGCGGACGCGTAGGGAGGGCGCTCGGCGAGGAGCTTGCCGGGCGCGCAGCTGGCCCGTAGGCTGTCGGTCACGAGGTGGTTTGGATGAAGGCATTGGTCGTGTACTACACGCGAACTGGGAATACGCGGAAAGCTGCCGACGTGATCGCGGCAGCCTGTGGAGGAGACCTCGAAGAGGTCCGAGAAGCGGGTACGAACCGGAAAGGGATTGTCGGGTGGCTCTGCGCCGGCCGCGACGCGATGAAGGGCAAGACGAGCGTAATCGAGCCGACGACCAAGCGATCCGGTGACTACGACGTCGTGTTCATCGGCACCCCCGTTTGGGCGGGGACCTTCGCTCCCGCGCTCCGCGGCTACCTGGCTTCGGCGAACCTGGGCTCGAAGCCGATTGCCCTCTTCTGTACGATGGGCGGGACCAACGAAGGAGGCATCTTCGCCTCGATGCGCGAGCTCGTGGCTCCCGCGAAGGTCCTGGGCGAGCTCGCGGTGCGCCAGCAGGAGATCAAGGACCCCGCTGCTTTGAAGACCCGCGTCGCGGCGTGGGTGGCCGAGATCGTAGACTCGGCGGGCGCCTAGCGAAGAGAAACCATGAGAAGGAGCCGAGATCTTCGGCCTGTCGCACGGCGCTCGTGGGGGTGTTGTGGATTGGCGCCTTGGCCTCCACGGCGCCCGTAGTGGCGCGGTTCCCCGAGTACACCGCGGAGGAAGGCGCGATGTACGTTGCGGTGATCCGACTCGACGACTGGGTCGAAGACCCGATGACGGACGACGACGACCTCGTGTGGAGTCTCCCCGCACCCACGGCGCTTTGGCTTGCGCTGACGCCGGAGCGCCACCTTGTGGTGCGACCGCCGAACGAGGATTGGCAGGGGACCGAGACGGTTGTGCTCACGGTCTGCAATTCCGCCGGAGAGTGTGCGGCCGCCGCGGTGCGGTTTCGCGTCGAGAACACGCCAGACAACCCGGTCATCGAGTGGATTCCCGATCGCGTGACGGTGGCGGGGAGACCTTTCCCGACGTTTGATCTGCGTCTCTATGGTTGGGATCCCGATGGGGACGACGTGGCGTGGGAAGCTCACGGCGGCGTCGCCGTCAAGGCGACGGTCATCGATGGCGCGCTCTCCGTGGAGGCGCCGCAGGGGTGGATCGGAGAGGATGCAGTCTCTCTCTCGCTCACGGACTCCACGGGTCGTTCCACGACTCGCGCCGTTCGTTGCGTTGCCACGGAGGCTGTCCCGGTCGTCATCACCTCCCTCGGCGTCGAAGGGGTTCTGATCGAGTGCGGCGCGGTCAGGATCCTCATTGACGCGCTGGTTCGGGATGCCCTTCCGCTCTCGGCGAGCGAGCGCGAACGGCTTCTGCGGGCGGCCTCTCCGTACGACGGCGTATCGCTCGCCCTCGTCACGCACCCCCACTACGATCACTTTGACGCAGGGTACACCATGCAGTTCCTTCTTCATTCACCGCGGACGTGGTTCGTGGCGCTCGACGAGACCGTGGGCGCGCTGCGCCGGGAGAACGGCTGGGGCGACGTTGCCGACCGCGTCGTCGGTATCCCGTTCTCTCCGGGCTCGCGGACCGCGATGCCCTTCGACGACGTCTACGTCACCGCGTTCCACCTCGAGCACACGGGGCCCGGCAACCTTCCGAACTTGGCGTACCTCATGGAAGTGGGAGGAGTGAGAATCCTCCACCTCGGCGACGCGACGGCGGATTGGCCGTCGGCAGACCTCAACACGGCGTTCGGCTGGTCGTCGCTCGGCATCGACGTGCTCCTCGCCTCGAACCGCTGGCTCGGAGAGCCACGGGATTCCTCACTCATCGCGGAGGCCGTGGCGCCGCGGTTTGCGATTCCCATCCACTTTGCCGGGCTGTGCCCGCCCGTCCTCACGGCGTACGCCCTCGGGGGCGCGACGCTTGTCTGCCTCTGTGCGAAGGGCTCGTCGTGGATCGTCCCGCCACAAGGCGGTTCCTGACGCGGGCTACAAAGGCTCATCCATCGGTGCGGGCTTCAATTTCGACGTCGCCCGGCGAGCGAACAGCGCTGTGGCCGCGGGGACGAAGACCAGGCTGAAGAAGAGCGAGAAGCCGAGGCCGAGGAGTGCCGACATGCCCAGGAACCGGAGGCCCGGCGTCCGCGCCATGAGGAGCGTCGCGAACACGAGCATGGTGGTCAGCATTGAGGTGATGATCGCGACGACCGTAGACGCGCCGGCGCGAACCATCGCTCCGTCCAGGCCATGCTCACGCTCTTCGTCATAGCGGAAGAGGAGCGTGACACCGCTCTCAATGCCGAGGCCGATGAGAAGCGGCGAGATCGTGATGTTGACAAAGTTGAAGTTCACACCGAGCAAGCGCATCCCGGCGAGCATCCACACGTAGGACAAGGCGATCGGCGACAAGGCGAGCAGGATTCGCGGTAGGGTGCGGAATTCCCGCCAGACGGAGGCTGTGATCAGGAGCAACGCAAGCGCCGTCGAGACGTAGAAATCGCGCTTCATGGCCCGCTCGAGGTCGCGAACGACGAGAGGGACGCCGAAGTAGTCGGACGAAATCGACGCTGCGAACGAGTCGAAGCTTTTCAAGTTCGAGCCGGCATAGAGCGCCGGTGACATCCGCGCGCGAACGATGTACCGCCCGTCTTCGGTGAGATATCGAGTGGATAGCTCGGTGGGCAGGCTGCGGATGATGTCGCGCAGCAGGGTCTCGGCCGGAGGAAGGTCGCGAACCTCAGCCAACCGCGTGTCAAGCGACCGTACGGCGGTTTCGAGATCCCGGACCTTGGTCTGCACGTCGTCGGAAAGCACGGTCAGTTGGCGTCGGATTTCGAGAAGCTGCGTCTGCGCCGCGGCCGCGTCGAGACCGAGATCAACCCATCCATTGGCCGTCGCGGCGTACTCCACGAGCGACAGTCTGGTGAGGAGCGTTCGCATCTCGCCGAGCACGGCGTTGCGATTCGACAGGACACGATCGAACGCCGCGAGCTGGTCCGCGTAGCCGGAGAGGCGGAGTCCGCGCAAGGCCGCTTGCTGTTCGGCCAGATTCGCCGGAAGGTAGTCCTGGGCTGCGTCGACGGAGAGGACAAGCGGGCTGTCCTTAAGCTTCTTGGTCAAGTCGGCCATCTCCATCTCCGTCTTGGCGAAGAAGAGGAAGTTCGTGCCGAGGTTTGCGCTGTCACCGCCGAGGTCGAACGCGCCGAGAATCGTGTTGAGCGCCGCCTGACTCGGCGTCTTGGGAACGAGGTCGTTGGACGTGAACTCGAACCTCACCCCGGTCGCGAGGTACACCGCGCCACCCGTCAGGACAAGGAGGAGCATCACGATGACGGCTGCGCTGATCGGGTGCGTGATTCCCCGGAAGAACGCGGCGAAGTGCGGCAGCTGGGCAGAGCGGCGCTCGCGATGGCGCCTCCGCCCGCGGAGGAGGCGGCTCGCCGTGAGCAAGGTCGGGATCAGGATGATCGCGCAGAGAAACGCGAGCGCGATGCCGACGCTGGCGATGATTCCCATCTCGAACAACGCTCGTGATCTCGCGGTGAGCAGGCTCAGGAACACGAGGACGATCGTCCCGGCGCCGAGGAAGATCGCCGCTCCTTTGCGAGTCAGCATCGTGTAGATCGCACGGCTGACCGAAGCGCGGCGCATGCGCTCTTCCGTGAAGCGCGAGATCAGGTGGATGGAGAAGTCGTCGCCCATCCCAAGGATCAGCGAGGGGACGAAGGTCGTGAGCAGGTTGAATCCGCCGAGCCCGGCCTTGGTCCACGCCGACGTGAGAAGGAGAGCGAGAAGGAGGGGTACGGACGCGACGAGGCTGTAGAGGATCGAGCCGAAGGAGATGAGAAACACCAGGACGACCCCGACGGCCGTGATCAGCTCCGTCCGCTTCATGTCCGCATTCACGTACTCCTCAGTCTCGGCCATGATCATGTACGCGCCCGTCGCTCCGACCGTTACCCCAAGGCCTTCGAGGTCGACGGTCTTCAGGTCGCGGAGGACGTCATCGCGGACCTCTTGGCAGTAGGCGACGCTGATCTGCGCCGACTGGCGAGGCTTGGCGCTTACGAGAAGGCTTGTACGGTTGCGGGAGAAGAGCGCCTGCCCCACGCGGGCCACGCGCTCCTGAGGCGCGAACAGGTCGGCGATTTGGTTCACCGCGTCCGTGACGGCGGGGAACGAGCTGATGCTATCCAGCCCGTACAGGACGGCCTTGTTCAGCGCGACGAAGTCCTTCAGGCTTGGGATTTGCCCTCCGTCGGCAACGGAAAGGCCGGACGCTGCTGCGTCGTCGATCAGCTTCCCAACGGCGTGGTACGCGGAGACAAGGTCGGCGTCGGCCGGGAAACCCGCTTGAGCCTGACCAAGCGACGACCGCGCGAGATCGATGCTCGACTGCATGGCGGCGAGTCTGTCTTGGTCCAACTGGTAGAGGAGGACGTACTGATCGGGGATCTCGGGGCTTGGCTCGACCAGGTACGTGACCGTTTCGATCTCAGGATCAAGGCGCAACGCCGCCGCAACGGCCTCAGCGGCGCGCAGCAGCACGTCCTGACGCTGGGTGTCGGCCATCCCTGCGGGGTCGCGGAGCGAGACGAGGAGGACGACGGAGTCGGACGTCGAGAGGTAGATCTGATTCTCCTCGTACTCGAGGATCAGCGGGTCGTTGCGCGGCAAGAGCTCGAAGTAGGAGCTGCGAAGGGGGACGTTGAGCGTGTAGACGTACGCCAGCACGGCCACGACCACGGCGCCCAGGAAGACCCACCAGGTTCTGTAGCGAACGAAGTGGAAGAGGAACCGCCACACCGCGTACTTACGCTTCTTCAGATCCGACTGTTCTTTGCTGTCCATGTCTTCGAACAAGCCCCACGACGCGCCGTCGCCGGGGCCGGCCCCCAAGTGTGCGGCTTTTCATCGGGTTTGTGTAGGGCATCGGGCACCGGCGTGGGTGGCGCTCCGCTGGTCGCGTGGCTGAAACTGCTCGGGGCCGGCAGCGGGTTCCGCACGAGCCCAACAACGGCCGCCGGGGCTCCGCAAGAGGCTGCGGGGACCCCGGAAGCGAGGTCCCCGCGACTCGTGAGGCGCTGGAGGTTCGTTACGGACCGACGTGAATCTGGAAGCCGAAGAAGAACCCCATCAACAACCCACACGGGTTGTAGACGGGTGGGCACGGGTTCTGGACTGGCGGGCAAGGACTGTAGTACACCGGCGGCGCCGGGCTCACCGGCGGGCAGTAGGACGTCGGCGGCTGAGGAAGCGGCGGGGTCGGGCACGCCGGCGGGCAGTAGTACGCCATCGTCGGCGGGTACGCCAAAGGCGGCGTCGCGCTCACCGGTGGGCAGTAGGACACCGTCGCCACGGGCGGGCAGTAGCTCGTGATGGGAGCGGGCGCCGGTGTCGGCGTCGAGCACCCGCAGGACGGCGCTTGGGGCTTGGCGGCGACCGCAAACGAGCACCACGCCGTGACCCACTGCGGTCCGCACGCGGCGGCCGCAGGGAGCGCGTCGATCTGCGCCTGAATCAGGCTGACCGCCTCGTTCGGGTTCGCGCCGACGAGCGGGTACGGGTTCGACGAGCTTGGATCTGGCAAGGCAAGCGGGGAGAGACACGCGACGATCTGGACGTGCTCGGTTCCCGCAGGCGCCTCGGCGAAGAATGGGTAGAGCCCCTCGGGCAGGGAGTGGACCCCCGCGGACACGAAGTTCGACGTCGAGTAGCCGTTCGGGAAGAGCATCTGAACCTTTCCATTCGTGCCGACGTCGAAAAGGTAGATGTAGGAAGGACGGCTCACGGAGAAGTGGATTGCGAAGGCGTCACCCTCCGTGTACGCCGGCCGATCCATCCACAGCTGCACGGCAAGCGGCTCCTCAACCGGAGCGAGGCTGAGCCCGAGCGGGCTTTGCCCAACAGCAAGGAGCGAAAGACCCACAAAGAGAGCAATCCCCAAGAGCGCCGTCTGTCGAACGCCACCTCGCATGGAAACCACCTCGAGCTATGTACACCCCACGTCCGGCGTGGTGTCAGGGGCGGTCGGCCCACGCGGATCGGCCGACCGGCACGATCCCGGAGTTCCGCCGTCGAACTGCGTGAGGAACTCCCGAGCGGTCGGCCCACGCGGATCGGCCGACCGCCTTTGACAACTCCCTCTGGTAGTCCTAGTCTGATGGACGGCAGGCCACGGAGGTGCAGCGTGAGAAGCAAATGGGCGTTTCGCTTGGTGATCCTTGGTGTCTTCTGTGCGGGTCTCTTGGCACCCGCGGGGTGTGGGTGGTTCCAGCCCTGCGCGACGGCGGATTTCGAGTTCACTCCGGCAAGCGCGGAGGGGGGAATCCCGCTTCGGGTCGACTTCCGGGCGATCGTCGACGACGGCGCCGTCGCCTACGATTGGGACTTCGGAGACGGCGCCAAGTCGACGGAAGCGGCTCCGTCGCACGTCTACTACGCGGAGGGGACGTACGGAGTCCTCTTGACCGTCCACTACGAGGACGGCACGGCGGCCGTCGTGCAGAAGCCTCACTGCATCACCGTGCTAGAGGTGATGCACGATCTCGTCCCCGACCAGCTCTACTGGCTGGACATCAGCGCGGGCAAGATCCACCGCGCCGAGCTCGGCAGCACCTCGGAGACCACGGTGGTCACAGGGATCTCCGCAGGGCACGGACTGGCCGTCGGCCCGGACGGGCTCTACTGGACGGACGGGAAGACGGTTCGCGCGGCGGGGCGCGGCGGCACGTCGCCCAAGACCCTGTACACGAGCGCCGGAACGGCCACGAGTCTCTGCGTGGACACCACACAGAACTACCTCTTCTGGACGGTCCTTCCGCCGAAGTACGGCAACGGAGGGATCATGCGGCTCTCGCTTGTCGCCGGCGCCACCCCGCTCGAGTGGGCGTGGAGTTGGACGTCCGGGACGTCCGTTCCGCAGCTGCTCGCCATCGACGCGGCGTCCTTCCGCCTCTACTACTACGCGATGTTCCATGTGGCCAGCGGCGGCGGGATTGTGATCCCGCAGTCGTCGGCGGCGCCGAAGGATGATCCGATCCCGGCCTACATCGGCTTGTCGACGACGATGAAGAACTCGTTCTACGAGAACATCGTGGCCGGAAACCTCGGCCGCGCGGGCGGCATGGCGGTCGACGCCGGCATCGCTGGCGGTGCGCGGTACGTCTACTACACGAGCCCGGAGTGGAACCGGGTGGAGCGGATGAACATCGAGACGACACAGATCGCGTGGCTGATCAACGATGCGCCCGCGGCAAAGGGCATCGCGCTCGACACGTTAAACGGATACCTCTACTGGTCCGACTACGACGGCATCCACCGGATGAACCTCACCACGAGAGAGCGCGAGCTCCTCTTCCCGAGCGTCACAGCCGACGCGCTCGCGATCGGCTAGCGGGAAAGCCCTACGGATCACGACGGGCGGGCGGCGCCTCGCCGCTCGCTCTTTTGTTGCCGACTACGGAGCGCTGGGACGCGCGAAGTACGGACTTGCGTACACGACCTGTTCGATCTCGGTCTGGAACGCTGTCCTGTCCGGGAACGGGTAGTAGCGGGCGAGCGCGTCCCACGCCTCCGCGATCCGGCCGGCGTAGAGGTAGTCGAGGACAAGCGGAAGGACACTGCATTTCGACGTCTCGTCCCACTCCCCGAGCACGCTTCCCGCGGCGCCCTGCTCGGCGAGTTGGAGATCTTGTTCGATGGAGTCCTCAAGGATCCCAGGGAATGCGTACGTCGCTGGCACGTAGGCGAACGCGATCGGATCAAAGCGGAGGACCACCGAAACCGCGGGCGACGCGGCAAAGCAGCAGTACGCATACGCGAACGAGTCGTCGGCGGTGCGGTACTCAAGGATTGCGTCGCCGTTGAGATCCTCAAAGACTCCACTGCTGTTTCCACCGGGTGGAGTCGAGAAGTTGATTCGGCGAAGGGTCGGCCCGAGGTCGTAGACCGCGACATCGAAACAGCAGTGCGCGCCGCCAGAGTAGAGGTTGATGATCGCGTCCGGGGTCCCGTTGCCGTTGATGTCTGTTCCCGTGTGCTCGTCGAACCCCGTTGCCCACTCGTGCGAGACGAGGATCGCCCCACCTCGGTCGATCGTCACCCAGCGGGTGTAGGACGGGAAATCGTCAATTGGGTTCACCCAAACCCGCAGCATGTAGGGGCCGATGGCCGCCGCCCGCTCGACGACGCAGTAGGGCGGAGGAGGACCGCCTGCCCTGTCGGTCGCGCTCGCTCCGCCGGCGACCAACGCGAACAGGAGGAGAACCAGAAGCTCGCCGGCTGCAGCGTGCCCGATCACCATGTCGCCTCGATCATCGTGCGGCGCCGCCGCTCCTGCCCCGGCGTCCGGGCCGCCTCGTGCGGCCTTTGGACCGTACTCCCGATGGCACAGATGTCCTGCGCCAAGGCAGAGCTGTGGACGGCGCCCACGCGACGCCGCCCGCCCGTGTAAGATCCGGTAGGGGGTGAGCGGATGGAGCGAATCGCCGAGATCCTGCGCCGGCATTGGGGTTACAGCGATCTCCGCCCCCTCCAGCGTGAGGCGATGGCCTCGGTCCTCCGCGGCCGCGACTCGCTCGTCGTCCTTCCCACCGGCGGCGGAAAGTCCCTGTGTTTCCAGGCTCCCGCGCTCGCGCTGCCTGGGCTTGCCGTCGTCGTCTCGCCGCTCATCTCGCTCATGAAGGACCAGGTCGACGCCCTCACCGACTCCGGCGTCGCCGCCGCCCGGCTCGACAGCTCTCAGACCACCGACGAGCAGTCGGACGTCGTCGCCGCCATTCGCCGGGGAGAGCTGAAGATCCTCTACGTGTCGCCGGAACGGCTCCTGATGAACGGCTTCGCTCATTTCCTCGCCGGGCAGAAGCTCTCGCTCATCGCGGTCGACGAGGCCCACTGCGTGAGCATGTGGGGCCACGACTTCCGCCCCGAGTACCGCCAGCTCGGCGGACTGCGCCAGGCGTTCCCACGCGTCGCGATCCACGCGTACACCGCGACCGCGACGCGCCAGGTGCGCGGCGACATCGTCGAGCAGCTCCGCCTCCGAGCCCCCGAGGTTCTTGTCGGATCGTTCGACCGACCGAACCTCATCTACTCCGTCGAGTCGCGGGCCGACGACGGGCTGCGACAGATCCGCGCCGTCCTCGACCGCCACGCGGGCGAGTCGTCGATCGTCTACTGCATCCGCCGCGCCGACGTCGACGCCGTGGCCGAGAAGCTGGCGGGGGCGGGCTACCGTGCCGCCGCGTACCACGCCGGCCTCAGCGACGAGGCGCGCCGCGACGCCCAGGACGCCTTCATCAGTGAGGAGGCCGACGTTATCGTCGCCACCGTCGCGTTCGGCATGGGAATCGACAAGTCGAACGTTCGCGCCGTGATCCACGCCGGCATGCCGAAGTCGCTCGAGCACTACCAGCAGGAGAGCGGCCGCGCCGGGCGCGACGGCCTCGATGCCGAATGCGTCCTTCTCTACGGCCCCGGCGACTACGGGGTCTGGAAGTACATCATCGAGCAGTCCGAGTCCGAGGAAGCGAAGCAGATCGCGATGTCGAAGCTCGGCGACATCGTCGCCTACGCGACCGGCGCCGTGTGCCGGCACCGCGCGCTTCTCCACTACTTCGGGCAGGAGCTGGAGGGTGAAAGCTGCAACGCCTGCGACGTCTGCTTCGGCGACCTCGAACTCGTCGACGACGCCCTCGTCCTCGCGCAGAAGATCCTCTCCTGCGTGCACCGGCTCGAGGAGCGGTACGGCGGCGATTACACCGCCGCCGTGCTCACCGGCTCGCGCGAGGAGCGGATCCTCGCAAGCGGCCATGACGCCTTGTCCACCTACGGACTCCTCGCCGACGAGCCGAAGAAGCGCGTGAGAGACTGGATCGAGCAGCTGGTCGGGCAGGGGTACCTCGCCAAGGAGGGGGAGTACAACCTCCTCGCGATCACCCCGAGCGGTCGGCGGGTGCTGCGCGGCGAGGAAACCCCGCGGCTCCTCAAGCCCGCGGCCGGCGTGGCGCGCGCTGCGACCGCCGGAGCCGACTCCTGGGAAGGCGTCGACCGCGGCCTGTTCGACACCCTGCGCGTCCTGCGCCGCGGGATCGCCGAAGAGAAGAAGGTTCCCGCCT
>JBDKUT010000030.1:0-3750 GCA_039679545.1 Thermotogota bacterium | reverse complement strand
CCTCCCTTCCGCCCGTGTGTTACCGCCTGCCACTCGCCGTGGCGGGGGTGGTAACCGGGTATTATCTTCTCTGCGGCCTCCCGGAACGGAAGGAACTGAGCTTGAGCCCGGTCTTGAACTACCTTGGCTTGGCACTGAGTCTGATCGCGGCGGTTGGAATCGGCCTCTTGATCGGCAGTGTCCCGCGCCGCCGCCGGGAGGGCGAGATCCTCAGAGTCGCTCAGGATGAGGCCGAGCAGGCCAAGAAGGAGCTCCTCCTGGAGGCCCGCCAGCAGGCCCAAGAGCTGCGCGACGAGGCGGAGGAGCGCGCCAAGCGCCGGGAAGAGGACGTCGCCCGTGCCGAGGAGCGCGTCGCCAAGCGCGAGGAGCGACTGGGGACGCGCGCTACGTACCTTGAGAAAATCGAGGACTCGCTTCGCGCCGACGAGGAAGAGCTCGTCAAGCTGAAGGACGAAGGATCGAAGCTCCTTGAGCAGGGGAAGCACCAGCTGGAACAGGTTGCCGGGTGGACCCAAGACCAGGCAAGGGAACACCTCCTCAAGGTCGTCGAGAACGACTCCCAGCGGTACTTCTCGCGGAAGATCGAGGACATCGAGCGGCGCGCCAGAGAGGAGGCCGAGGAGCGGGCAGCGCACATCGTGGCGACCGCCGTCCAGCGCTACGCCCCGGAGTACGTGGAAGAGAACACCGTCAGTTCGGTGCCGCTCCCGTCGGAGGAGTTCAAGGGTCGGATCATCGGGAGGGAAGGCCGCAACATCAAGACGTTCGAGGCGCTCACCGGCGTCGAGCTCTTGGTCGACGATACGCCCGAGATGGTCGTGCTTTCGTGCTTCCACCCGCTGCGCCGCGAGGTCGCTCGCATGGCTCTCGCGCGTCTCATCGAGGACGGGCGGATCCACCCTGCGCAGATCGAGGAGAAGGTCCAGCGCGCCAAGGCGCGGCTTGCCGAGCGGATCAAGGAGGAAGGTCGCAAGGCCGCCTTCGACTTGGGAATCGACCTCCACCCGGAGCTCGCGGCGCTTTTGGGGCGGCTGCACTATCGGACGAGCTACGGGCAGAACCAGCTTGTCCACTCGATCGAAGTCAGCGTGATCGCGAAGATCCTTGCCGACGAGCTTGGGGTGAACTCCAAGAAGGCGAAGCGTGCCGGCCTGCTTCACGACATCGGCAAGGCCGTCGATCACGAGGTGGACGGTCCCCACGCCGTCATCAGCGCCGACCTCGCCCGACGCTATGGCGAGGCCAAGGACGTCATCCAGGCGATCGCCGCGCACCACGAGGACGTGGAGCCGAGCGGGATCCTTGATGTTCTGATCCAGGCCGCCGACACGCTGTCCGCGGCGCGCCCCGGCGCCCGGCAGGAGACGTACGAGCGCTACGTCCAGCGGCTGCATGATCTTGAGGAACTGTGCCGATCGTTCCCCGCGGTCCAGGAGGCGTACGCCATTCAAGCCGGCCGCGAGGTGCGGGTCATGGTGCAGCCGGACCGGGCGAGCGACGACGCGGCGGCGAAGATCGCCTACGACATCGCACGGGCCATCGAGCAGGAGCTGAGCTACCCCGGCGAGATCAAGGTCAACGTGATCCGGCAGACGCAGTTCAGCGAGAGTGCCAAGTAGAGCGGAGGGCGTGGATGAGCGTCCTAAGGGTATCGACGAGCTCGGATCCCGGTGCGACGGCGGGTGCGATCGCCAACGGGATTCGCGAGTGCGGATCGGCGGAGATTCACGTCATCGGACCGCGAGCCGTGAACCAGGCGGTGAAGGCCATCGCGATCGCGCGAGGGTACGTCGCCCCGAGCGGCCTGGATCTCTACTGCACGCCGAGCTTCTCCAGTGTCCGAATCGCCGAGGGCGAAGACGAGAAGACGGCGATCCACCTGGACATTCGACCGCGGCACGACCCGCGCGCCGGGGTCACCCGGGGCGGCGATATCGTGTAGTCCGGGACTCGCGGGGTCCTTGTTGGGCGGGATCGAGGTCTGTACTATTCACGCGAGTCTGCAATCCTCACCAAGGGAGTGACGTACTGCAATGCCAACGTTCTTCAAACGACATCAGCGCGCGGTCATCTGGGCCGTGGTTATCGCGTTCCTCGTGGGCGGCGTAGGGCTGTACACCGGCACCCGGTCCGGCGGGTTGTTTGGTGGATCGTCGGAACAGAGCGGCGAGGACACGCCGAGCTACGCAGCGAGCGTCGGCGGAGAAAAGATCAGCCTGACGACGTTCCAGGAGCGGACCTCGCAGCTCGTCACTCAGTACCAGAACATCTACACCCAGGCGGGGCAGGACGCCTCCGGGATTTTCTCCGGAGCGGCGGGCGCGATGCTCCAGTTGCGGCTTCAGGCCGGGGCGATGTCCGACCTGATCCGCCAGGCCATCTACGCCCAGGAGGCGAAGTCCCGAGGAATTCGCGTCACGAAAGAAACGGTCGACGCGACCCTCGCCGAGCAGTACGCCCAGATGCTGGCGTCGTACAAGATCACCGAGGAGCAGCTCGTCACGTACTTGAGCCAGACCGGTGAAACGCTCGAGTCGTTCAAGAACCGGATGCGGGCAAGCATCGAGGCGCAGTACGTCGTCGACGCCGTTGACAAGCAAGTCGCAGGAACGATCGAACCCACCGAAATCGACCTCGGAACGTACTTCGAGAAGAACATCGCGCAGTACGACCAGAGCGAGCAGGTTCAGGCGTCGCACATCCTTGTCGATACCCTTGAGACGGCCCAGACCGTGCTCGCGAAGCTCGCCGCGGGCGGGGATTTCGTGGCGCTGGCCAAAGAGTACTCGCTCGACGCCGGCACGCGGGACAAGGGCGGGGACCTCGGCTGGCTCGGCCGAGGGCAGATGGTGAAGGAGTTCGAAGACGCGGTGTTCTCCCTCAAGAAGGGCGAGACAAGCCAGCCCGTGAAGACCACGTACGGTTACCACATCATCCGCGTCACCGACCGCAAGGAAGCTCACACGCCGACGCTCGCCGAGGTGCGCGAGCAGGTCGCGAAGGACTACATCAAGGACGAGACGGCGAAGCGGGTTGGCGCGTGGTACAAAGAGGTCTACAAGACGAAGAACGTCGACGTGCAGCTGGACGTCGTGCGGGCGTTCCTGCTCCAGGAGGAGGACGTCGACCTCGGTCTCGCCGAGTTTGAGCGATTGCAGAAAGAAGGCACATCGACCGATGAGTACGTCCCCTACTACATCGGGCAGATCTACGAATCGAAGGCGTCGTCCCTTCAGACCGAGCTGACGACGCTCGGCAAGATTGCCGATCCGACCGCCGAGCAGACAAAAAGAATCGACGAGTTGAAGGGACTTCAGAAGGAGTATAAGGACAAGGCGCTCGCAGCGTACATGGCCGCACTGGAAGACGTGGACGCAGATGAGGACTTCCTGAACCACATCCTTGAGCTCAGTCCGGACAGCGTTACCGCGACGTTCCTCCTGGGGAAGTTGTACGCGGACCGCGATGACTTCGTCGAGGCAGAGATGCGCTACGCCGAAGTCCTCGCCAAGGACCCGGCGAACGTGGCGGCGTACGTCGCGTCGGGAGACCTCGCAGTCAAACAGGCGAACTACGGCCTCGCGAAGACGCGCTACGAAGGAGCGCTGCGTGTCCGGCCGAACGACGCGGGGGTCATGCTCAAGCTCGTCGGCGTCGACCTGGCCATGGATCAGGCCGATCAGGCCGCCGACTTGATCGCAGCGATCCGCCAGGTCGACCCGGCGAACGCGAAGCTCACGATCGCCGAGG
>JBDKUT010000029.1:0-6597 GCA_039679545.1 Thermotogota bacterium | reverse complement strand
AGAGGCTGTCGAGCTGCTCCGCCGGCTCGGCGGTCTGACGGAGTCCGAGTTGAGCGAACGGTGCGAGCCCGGGGCGGCGGCCGCCGTGCCGATCCTTCGGGAGAGCGGACGGATCGTTGCCATTTCGGGACCCGGCGAAAACCTCCTTGTCTGTGCGGAAGACGTGTCGCTGGTTGAAAAAGAGGAGGCCGAGGGGATTCGGAGCCTGCTCAGTCGGTATGTCGAAGGGCATGCCGGCCGAACAGAAGACGAGGTGCTCGGGCGCTTCCCTGGAGCGGAGGTGGCCGCGGCCTCGGCCCTCGAGGCCGCGGTGGCGTCGGGGCGGATCGTGGCGGCCGACCTCCCGGGACGGCCGGGGGCGTTTGTTGACCGTGACGTTCTTCTCGGGATGCGGCGGCTGACGCTCGCGGTGCGGCGAAGGGAGCCCGCCCCCGTCTCTCCCGAGCGGCTGTCCGCCGCCGTACTGCGGCGACAGCACGTCACGGTACCGACGGCGGGTACGGAAGGGCTGCGCGAGGTCCTCGACCAGCTCGCCGGGTGGGTGCTCCCGATGCCGCTTTGGCACGAAGTGTTGCGAGCGCGGGTGACTGGCTTCCGCACGAGCGACCTGGAAACCCTCGTGCGATCCGGCGGAATCGTGTGGCGTGGAGTTCGATCCGGCGGAACCCGGAGCGTCGCGTTCTCCAGGCCGGAAGTGGCGGCGCTCCTGTTGCCCGCACCGATGTCGGCCGTGCCGTCCGATCTCGCCGGCCGTGTTCTCGAAGCCCTTCGCGCTCAGGGGGCGTCATTCCTCACGACGATTGCCACGGCGCTCGGAGAAGCGGTGTGGAAGGTCGACGAGGCGCTGTGGGAGCTGACGTGGCTCGGTCGCGTCACGAACGATTCGCTTGTTGCGACGGTCCGCCCTCGTCCCAAACCCGTGACGACGCCGACCCGGACGGGGGTCCGTCCTGCCGTGGCGGGGCGGTGGTCGGTTGTCGCTGACCCTGCGAAGCGCAGCGAGGGGGATGTCGTCCGGCTGCTGCGGCTGGCTCTCTCGCGGACTCAGGTGCTGTGCCGCGAGACTCTCGAGCGGGATCCCGTCGGAGTGCGGTGGAGCGAAGCCTACGGACTTCTGTCGCGGATGGAGTGGCGGGGCGAAGTGGATCGCGGGGTTTTCGTGTCGGGCCTTTCGGGACCGCAGTTCGCCGCGACGGGCGCCGGCGCGGAACTCGCCGCGGAGCGAGGCGAGGATGACCCCGTCCTGTTGGGAGCATGCGACCCGGCCAACCTGTGCGGAGAGGCATTCCCGATCGTACGACCGAACGGAGACCGCTATGCCGTGCGACGGCTCCCCGGCAACTACGTCGTCTTCCGGGCGGGCGCGCCGATCGTGGCGGTCGAGGCGCACGGCGCGCGCCTGGTGCCTCTCGTCGACCTCGATGCCACGGGGCGACGATCCGCCTTCTCTCTTCTTGCCGAACTCGTACGGCACGCAGGGCAGCGCGCCGCGGTTCGTGTCGAAACGTGGGACGGGGCGGCCGTGAGCGATACCTCCGCGGCCGAAGACTTGGCGTCCGTCGGGTTCATTCGCGAAGATCGGACCATGATCCTCTACCGTGACTTCGGGATGGGCCGATGAGCGACGGGCGTTTCAACGCGCAGAGTGTGCTGCCAGCGGCTCGTGAGATCGCTGCCGCCGGTCCGATCTGCGACGCGTGCCTCGGGGGGGCGTTCGGCCAGCTCGGCCGGGGGATGTCGAACGCCGATCGCGGGCGAGCCCTTCGATCCCTCCTTGCGCCTGCTGAAGCCGATGGTCCCGGGGGCACGTGCTGGGTGTGCGGCGGCCTGTTCGGCGAGGTCGAGGAGTGGGCGCGACGGGCCGCTGAACGCGCGGCGGGAATCGAGTTCGATACCTACCTGTTTGGCATGCGGCCGACGCCGAGGTTGGTCGAGGTCGAGGCGTACTTTCTGGAGCGGTTTCCCACGGGCACCGCGGAGCCGCTGAGGCACGCGTTCAACCGTTGTGTGGGGAAGGCGTTCGAAGCGCTTGTGGGCCGCGGAACGGTCGACTTCCGCAACCCCCACGTCGCGTTCACCGTGGACCTCGGAAGACGTGAAGTGACGGTGAGGGTGGCCTCGCTCTTTCTCTACGGCCGATACCGGAAGCTCGTTCGAGGAATCCCGCAGACGCACTGGCCGTGCCGCCGCTGCGGCGGGCGCGGGTGCGAAGCGTGCGGAGGGACGGGCAAACAGTACGCGGAATCGGTCGAGGAGATCGTGGCTCGCCCGTTCGTGGAGGCGGCACGGGCGAAGGGAGCCCACCTCCACGGAGCAGGGCGGGAGGACATCGACGCGCGGATGCTCGGGACCGGACGTCCGTTTGTGCTTGAGATCGTGGCCCCACAAGTCCGATCGCTCGACCTGGGCGCGCTCAGAGAGGTTCTCGCGCGTGAGGCGGCCGGGCGTGTGGAGATCTCGGAACTGCACTGGACGGGCCGAGAAGCCGTGGCGCAGGTGAAAGAGACGCGCGCCACGAAGCGCTACGTTGCCCGCGTGGCGTTCGGCGGACCGATCGAGGAGTCCGCGCTTGGGCAGGCACTCGAGAGTCTCGTTGGCATCATCCGGCAACGGACTCCTCGACGCGTGGCGCACCGGCGCGCCGATCTCGTTCGGGAGCGTCGGCTGCACGAGATCCGCGGCCGCATGACAGGGCCGAGGGAGGCAGAGCTTGAGCTCGTGACCGACGGCGGCCTCTACGTCAAGGAGCTCGTCTCGGGAGACGAGGGGCGGACGCACCCGAGCTTGGCGGAGGTTCTGGGGGGCTCGGCGGTGGTGACCGCGCTCGACGTAATGCGCATTACATCGAGCGAATTCCCTGACGGGGAGGACGCTTCCATGGACGAGGACGGCGGCATGGCGTAGAGTGCCGGAGAAAGATATGGCCGAAGAACGGGAAGACCTTGAGGTTGGGGCGGAACGGGAATCGTCCGGCCCGTCCGTGCTGACGATCTACTTCCGAGACATCGCGCGGTTCCCCGTCCTTTCCCGCGAGGAGGAACAGAAGGTCGCGCGGGAGATGGCGGCGGGCGTCGACGGTGCGCGGGATCGGTTGATCGTCTCGAACCTGCGCTTGGTCGCCAAGATCGCCCAGGAGTACGCCGACACAGGAATGCCGCTCATCGATCTCATCCAGGAGGGAAACATCGGTCTGATCGAGGCGGTCGATCGGTTCGATCCAGAGCGTGGCTATCGGCTGAGCACGTACGCGGCGTGGTGGATCCGGCGTGCGATGCTCGCCGCGATCGGCGACTACACGCGCATGATCCGCATCCCCGACTACCTCTTCCGCGCCGTTCGGCGGATGGCGCAAATCCGATCGATGGCGGAGCAAGACGTGATCGACGAGACCGAGGTCAGCGAGGTGCTCGGGCTGTCCGTCGACCGCTTGCGGCAGGTCGAGACCCAGGTCAACGAGATGGTCTCCCTCGATCGGGTCGTCGCTTCCGGAGACAGCGAAGAACCACTGGAGGAGCGCATCGCCGACGAGAGCGGACTCTCGCTCGAGCAGGAAGCGCTCCGGCTCCTGTTCCGCGACGAGCTCGAGGGCGTGCTGGCCGGATTGCCGGCACGGCAAGCGTTCGCGATCCGACTCCACTATGGCATCGAGGACGGATGCCCGTACAACTTCGCTGACGTCGGTCGGATCATGAAGGTGAGCCGCGAGCGGGCAAGGCAATTGGTTCAGGAAGGCATGAACCGGGTCAGCGAGCGCTGGGGAGAACGAGCGCTCGAGATGTACAAGGGCTTGCTCAGCGAGTGATCGAACCCTCCTCGTGGCGCGATCGAAGCTGCCCGCACCCGGCTTGGATCTCCACCCCTCGGCTGTCCCGCACGGTCGTCGCGATTCCCGCCTTCATGAGAACCTCACGGTACGTCTCCACGGCCGCGGCGGCGCTTCGCCGCCATCTTCGATGCGAGACCGGATTCCACGGGATCAGGTTGACGTGGCAGAGGAGACCGCGGAGTCGCTCGGCGACCTCAGTGGCGTGGCGCCGCCCGTCGTTCACGCCGTCGATCAGCGCGATCTCGAACGTGACCCGACGGTGGGTGGCCTTGGTGTAGGCTCGGCATGCTTCGAGGAGTTCGTCGAGCGGATATCGGCGGTTGAGGGGGATGAGCGAATTCCGAAGCGCATCGTTCCCGGCGTGCAGCGAAACGGCGAGGTTGGCTTGAAGGGATTCTCCGGCAAGCCGGCGGATCCCGGGAACGTCACCGGCCGTCGAGAGCGTGAACGCCCGCGCGCCGAGGCCAAAGGCCCTCGGGTCATTCAGGATGCGAATCGACGAGAGGACGGCGTCGTAGTTCGAGAAGGGCTCGCCCATTCCCATGTAGACGACGTTCGTCAGGCGACGGTCCGCGTCGGACGCGGCGCGAGCCGCGTGAAGAACCTGGGCCACGATCTCGCCGGGGGAGAGGTCGCGCACCCACCCGCCCTGCCCGGAAGCGCAGAAAGGACAACCCACCGCGCAGCCCACCTGGGAGGACACGCAGGCCGTGAACCGGTCCGGGTAGGCCATGGTGACCGACTCGATGGTCTCGCCGTCGAAGAGCCGAAAGAGCGTCTTGCGAGTCTCGCCGTCGGGAGACTCCGTGGAGTCGATCGGATCGCAGACGGTGAAAGGAATGCGTGCGGCGAGGTCGCGGCGGAGGGCGGCGGGGAGCGTCGTGATCTCCTCGTACGACGCTGCCAGGTTGTGGAAAACGGCGGTCTCGACCTGTTGGGCGCGGTAGGCCGGATGGCCGAGGGCCTCGAGCGTTCGCGCAAGTGCGTCGGGGGACAGGTCGAGGAGGGTCGGTTCAGCCATGGCGGGAGAGGAGTGCGAGGAATTCATCTTCGGAGAGGATCGTGATTCCTAGGGCTCTCGCTTTCTTCTCCTTCGATCCGGGGTTTGCGCCGGCGACGACGTAGTCCGTCTTCGAACTGACCGAGTCCACGACGCCGCCGCCCTGCGCGGTCGCGCGCCGTCCGGCTTCGTCTCGCGTCATCGAGGCGAGGGTGCCGGTGAAGACGAAGCGCTTTCCGGAGAGGGGACCTCCGGCCGCGGAACTCCTGGGCGCCGCTGTTTGGATTTGTAGGCCGGCCTCGAACAGCTCCGCGATGGTGCGGCGGTTCTCTTCGTTGGCGAAGAAGTCGACGATGGCCTCGGAAGTCTGGGGGCCGACCTCCGGAACTTCCAGAAGCTCGCTCTGTGACGCCTCGGCGAGGCGCTCGAGCGTGCCGTAGGAGCTCGCGAGGATCGCGGCGGTGTGCGCGCCGACTTCCGGAATGCCGAGTCCGTAGAGCAGGCGAGCGAGCGAAACAGTCTTCGCCGCCTCAAGCGCAGCGATGAGCGTGTCCGACGACTTCGGTCCCATGCGGTCGAGACCGATGAGGGTATCGCGGTCGAGACGGAAGACGTCGCCCGGGCGTGAGACGAGGCCTCGGTCCACGAGCTGGTCCACGAGCTTCGGCCCCAGGCGTTCGACGTCGAGAGCTCCGCGCGAAACGAAGTGAAGAATGGATTGTCGGATGCGGGCGGGGCACGCGGTGTTCAAGCAGCGATGAGCGGCCTCTCCTTCGAGGCGCACGACGGGCGAGCGGCACACCGGGCAGGTTTTCGGCATGACGAACGGTCGCTCGGCGCCGGTTCGCTCTTCGGGAACCGGTCCGACGATTTGAGGGATCACGTCGCCGGCGCGCTGGACGATGACGCGATCGCCGATGAGGATCTCCTTGTCGCGGATCTCGTCCTCGTTGTGCAGCGTCGCGCTCGTAATCTCGACGCCGCGCACGCGAACCGGCTCAAGCAAGGCCACCGGCGTGAGCATGCCGGTGCGTCCGACGCTCACCAGAATGTCGACCAGGCGTGTGACGCCTTGTTCGGCGGGGAACTTGCCAGCGATCGCCCAGCGCGGGCTCCGGCTCGCGAACCCCGCCGTCCGACGGAGATCGAACCGGTCGATCTTGACGACGATGCCGTCCGTCTCGTACGGCAAAGATTCTCGCAGGCTCTGGATCTTGCGGTAGAACGCGGCAACGTCGTCGAAAGTTTCGCATACGGCGTAGAGCGGGTTCACCGGAAGCCCGAGCAGTGGCAGCTTAGTCAGGAGTTCGACCTGGGAGTCGAAGCGAATCCCTTCGGTGCGGGCGACGTCGTAACAGCACATGCGCAGGGGGCGCTCGGCGGTCACGCGGGAGTCGAGCTGCCGCAGTGAGCCGGCGGCCAGATTGCGGGGATTCGCGTACGGCTCGAGCCCGTCGGCCTCTCTCCTGCGGTTCAGCCGGGCGAACGACGTCTTCTCGATGTAGACCTCGCCGCGAACCTCGAGGCGTGCCGGTACGCGACCGTCTTCGGAGCGGAGTCGAAGCGGGATGGTGTGGATCGTGCGAAGGTTTGCCGTTACGTTCTCGCCGGTCAGTCCGTCTCCGCGGGTCGACCCGAGCGTCAGGCGGCCGTCGAGGTACACCAGCTCGACCGACAACCCGTCCAGCTTGGGCTCCGCAACGTAGCGGACGGCCTCCTGATTGAGGAGGGCGCGCATGCGCTCGTCGAACGCTCGCAGCTCGTCCTCGCT
>JBDKUT010000028.1:0-7918 GCA_039679545.1 Thermotogota bacterium | reverse complement strand
GTCGAGCGCCTTGTCGTTCATCGGCACGAACTTGCCCTTGCCGGAATCCTCGAGAGCCCTCGCCATCGCCTGCTTGACGGCATCAAGCGGCACGGTGCCCGTCGCGCGGAGGTAGGCGCCGAGGGCGACCATGTTCACGGCTCGGGCATCGCCGAGCTTGAGAGCGATGTCGTTGATCGGCACGTAGTGTGCGGCGACGTCCTTCCGCCCAACCTTTTGGTCAATCAGGGAGGCGTTGACGATGATGGTGCCGCCCTTGGCGACAATGGCCTCGAACTTCTCAAGCGAGGGTCGGTTGAGGACGATCACGGCGTTGGGCTCGTCGACGATCGGCGAACCTACGGGAGCGTCGGACAGGACGACGGTGCAGTTTGCCGTCCCGCCGCGCATTTCCGGTCCGTACGACGGGAGCCACGTGACCTCGAGTCCATGGTCCATCCCCGCCTGCGCAAGGATCTTCCCTGCCAACAACACGCCCTGCCCGCCGAAGCCCGCGATGATGACCGAACGTTCCATCGCTACCCCCTGTCGACGAGGTCTCCCAGCGGGAAGACCTGCGTCACCACGTTGGCCACGTGCTCGTTCGCCTTGGTTGGCGACATCCGCCAGTTCGTCGGGCACGTCGAGAGGATCTCGACGAGCGAGTACCCTTTTCCGTCGACTTGGTTCTGGAACGCCTTCTTCACGGCTTTCGTGCAGTCAAGGATTCTTCGCGAGTCGTAGAGCGCCTGTCGCGTCACGTAGACGGGCGCGTCAAGCGTGGCGATGATCTCGGAGAAGCGGATCGGGTACCCACACGTTGCGGGATCGCGGCCGTCGGGGGTCGTCGTCGTCTTTTGATGGACGAGGGTGGTCGGTGCCATCTCGCCTCCCGTCATCCCGTAGATCTGGTTGTTCACGAAGATGACGGTGATGTTCTCGCCACGGTTCGCCGCGTGGAGCGACTCGGCGGTGCCGATGCTGGCGAAGTCCCCGTCGCCCTGGTAGGAAAAGACAACGAGGTCGGGTCGCGCACGCTTGATTCCCGTCGCCACGGCGCTTGCGCGGCCGTGGGCGACCTGCACGGCGTCGCAACGATACCAGAGGTAGGCGAAGACCGAGCAGCCGACCGGCGCGATGCCCACGGTCCGCTCGGCGATGCCGAGCTCATCGATGGTCTGGCCGATGATCCGCGTGATGATTCCGTGATGGCAGCCCGGGCAGTACGTATACCGGGCCTCGGTGAGGCTCTTCGGGCGCTCGAACACCTTGGTCATGCGGGCGACATCAACGGGCATGCTTTCTCACCTCGTTCAGAATACTTCTCGGCGTCGGGACCACTCCGCCCATCTCGCCGTAGAACGGCGTCTCGGCTCGCTCGGCGACGGCGAGCCTCACGTCCTCCCACATCTGCCCGGCGCTCATCTCGACGGTCAAGACCGTGTCCACGTGGTCTGCAACCGCGCGCAACGCGTCGTACGGGAACGGCCACAGGGTGATCGGGCGGAAGAGGCCGACCTTCAGCCCTTCGGCGCGAGCCATGGGAAGAACGCTCTTGGCGATCCGTGCGGTTGTCCCGTAAGCAGCGATCACGAGATCCGCGTCGGCGACGTCCGTCTCCTCGTAGCGAACCTCGCGCTTCCGAATCTCGCGGTACTTCGCCTGCAACGCCTCGTTCATGCGCTTCAGGTTCTCAGGTCCGAGGTCGAAGCTCAGGATGATGTTCGGGTCACGTCCCGCGGCCCCCGTCGTCGCCCACGGCTTCTTCGGGAGCGAGGCGGGATCGATGGGCTCCGGAAGCTTGACCGGCTCGAGCATCTGACCGAGCATCCCATCGGCCAGGATCATCACCGGGGTGCGATACTGGTCTGCGAGATCGAAGGCAAGGGTGGTCAGCTTCGCCGCCTCGGGCACAGTGGACGGCCCGAGGACGATCATGTGGTAGTCGCCGTGCCCGCCGCCCTTGGTGGCCTGGAAGTAGTCGCATTGGGAGGGGGCGATGTTCCCTAGCCCGGGACCGCCGCGGACAACGTTGACGATGACTGCGGGGAGGTTCGAACCGGCAAGGTAGGAGATGCCCTCCTGCTTCAGGCTGATCCCCGGAGAGGACGACGACGTCATCGTGCGGACGCCGGCCGACGCTGCCCCGTACACCATGTTGATCGCTGCAACCTCGCTCTCGGCCTGGATGAACGTTCGTCCCAGTCGCGGCATGTTTCGAGCCATGTGCTCCAGGAGTTCGGCCTGCGGCGTGATGGGGTAGGCGAAGTAGCACTGGCAGCCCGCCCGGATGGCGGCCTCGGCGATCACTTCGTTTCCTCGCAAGAGCTGTCGTAGAGCCATGTCGCCTCCCTAGGTGTTCTTCTTCTCGCGGTAGACCGTGATCGCGACGTCCGGGCAGGTCAGGGCGCAGAACGCGCACCCAACACAGGCCTCCGGATTCTCCATGCGGGCAACGTCGTAACCGCTTGCGTTCAGCGAGCCGGAAAAGGCAAGAACCTTCTGCGGGCAGGCTGCGATGCAAAGGCCGCAACCCTTGCAGCGCTCCGCGTCGATGACGATGGTTCCGCGGGGCATCCTGACCTCCCTCTAGGTGCCTTCGTTGGTGTGTTCGCTCAGTCGCTTGGCGCGATGCTTGCGCAACTGAGCCAGGGCGGCAGTTACCCGCTTGGCCCAGGACTCGATGCGCTCCTCGTCCAGCGTGTGTGTCGGAACTTCGGCGACGCGGCGCGGTGTCGGCTGGCGATGGCGAAGCGCGCCCTGGAGTTCGTCGAACTCTTCGTCGAACGACGTTGGCTCGTCAGACAGCTCGCGAGACACCCACGAAACCCGGGAGATTCCGCCCGCACCGGTTTCCTCGATAGCGAAAAGCCCACGGTCTCCTTCGCTCAGAATCGCCGAGGCGTTGGCGGACGCGAGGACGACGGCGTCCGAATCAAGCCGAACGCGAATCCCATCGTCGCCGACGGAGATGATTTCACCGCGGACGATCTCTTTCTCACGATCCACAACGGATTCGCCGTTCGACATCGTCGGGCTCCGAAGCGTAGGGCTACATCGCCTTGATGACGCGACCCGACTTGATGCAGCGGGTGCAGGCGCGGATCCACGTCTTCTTACCGTCGACGACGGCGTGGACGCGCTGCAGGTTCGGTGCCTGGACGCGCCGCGTATGGCGCAGGGAGTGGCTTACTTGATTTCCTACCTGGGGGCGCTTCCCGCAGATCGTGCAGACTCTCGACATCGCCTCTCACCTCTCTCGACCGGCCTCTACCGGTATTAACTCGACGTAGATCGGAGCAAGCCGATAGACGCCGTCACCCGGGCCTCGTGTGCCCAACCTGGCCACCGCCGCCGCGGACGGGCGGAGGGCTTCCGGCCGACCCAGGCCTACGGTCCCATGTTGGATCATCCGATCGTAGACACCCGGGGCTCCGCTTCCAACCAGCGTAAGCTCCCGCTGTTCCGCCTTCAACATCTCTTGAAGCTCCCGCTCTCGCAGCACGACCGCGGGTCCCTTCGCTCGGGGTCCAGCAAACCACCGCACGTAGTGCACGTCGCGGCGGCTTGGGATGATCACACACACGCGGTGCGAGTCCTCGGCCTGCGCACGATACACCTGACTCCCGTCGACGCCCGCGAGCGGAATCCCCAAAGCCTGACAGATCCCCTTCGCGGTCGCGAGACCGATGCGCAGGCCGGTGAACGATCCCGGCCCGAGGTTCACGCTGACGCCGTCGACATCCTCGATGATACGGCCCGATGCGTTCAGAAGCTCCTGCAACACAGACAAGACCAGTTCGGCGTACCGAACCGGCTCACCCAGCGTCCGCTCGGCACAAAACCCGTCGGGGCCAAGCAGCGCCACGCCGCCGAGAGCCTCGGACGTGTCTATCCCGAGCGTGATCATGCCAAAGACAATGGTAGGAGACGGAGATGCCCGTTTCAACCGGCTGCGGGCGGGACGGGAATCGGGAAAGTGGCCTCGAGGGCACGGGCAAGAGTGAGGTCGTCTTGCATCTGCGCGCGGAGCGCATCGAGGTCGGGAAACCTTCGATCCTCACGAATCCGCCGAAGGAGGTGGACCTCAAGCGACAACCCGTAGAGGCCGCGATCGGGGGGTGTCAGGAGGTAGACTTCACACCGCGGCTCGACGCCCGACATCGTCGGCCGTGTGCCGACGTAGACCAGCGCGTGGGAAGGAGGAACGGCGCCGAAGGCGTGGGCGAAGTAGATCCCCGCAGAGGGGAGCATTACCCGGGGGTCCACGTACAGGTTGGCCGTCGGGAAGCCGAGTGTCCGGCCGATCCGGTCGCCGGGCCGGACCGTCCCGAGGAGGATCGGAGGCCGGCCGAGGAGCTCGGCGGCGCGCTCGATCTCCCCGGCTTGCAGGTGGGCGCGGATTCGCGTGCTGCTGACCGGAGCGCCCGCAATCTCGAGGGGAGGTATGACGTGGACGCGAAGGTCCCGCTCCGTGCCGTAGGCCGCCAACCCGGCGGAGTCGCCTCGTCGTTCCCGCCCGAAGCGGAACGACGCGCCGACGACGACCAGGCGGCACGCGAGCTCCCCGATCAGGACGCGGTCGACGAACGCGGCGGGCTCGAGATGCCGCACAGAAAGGAACGACGCAGCTACAACCCTCTCGACCCACGAGGCGAGGAGGCGGTGCTTCACGCCGGGTGGCAGGAGGAGTAACGGTGCACCGGCTTCGTCGAACGAGCGAGGCGGGCTCTCGAACGTGTAGGCGACGCTCGTGAGGCCATCGGCGTCAGCGATCCTCCGGGTCTCAGCGAGGATGAGCTGATGGCCTCGGTGGACGCCGTCGAACGTGCCAATCGCGATTGCAGTTCCTCTCACGCGTTCACCCCCCGTTCCGGATAGTAGCCCGCCTCGATCGGTCGTGCATGCTGGGTTGAAGCATGCGGAGGGAGCACCGTAGAATGCCGTTGCGATGAGAACGGAGCGAATCTCTGCCGCGGAGCCTGAAGACGAAGCCACCCTGGGGTCGCTCCGCCCGAGGTCGATCGCCGAGTTCGTCGGCCAAGACGAGATCAAGGAAAAGCTTCGAATCTACATCTCCGCGGCAAAGGCCCGGCGCGAGCCGCTCGACCACGTCCTCCTGAACGGTCCTCCGGGGCTGGGCAAGACGACGCTCGCCCAAATCATCGCCGCCGAGATGGGAGTCGGGTTCCGCGTCAGCTCGGGGCCCGCGATCGAAAAGGCCGGCGACCTCGCCGCGATTCTCACGAACCTGCGTCCGGGCGACGTCTTCTTCATCGACGAGATCCACCGGCTTCGTCGTAATGTTGAGGAGATCCTGTACCCGGCGATGGAGGATGGGAAGATCGACATCATTCTCGGGGAGGGCCCGAACGCGCAGTCCTTGCGGATCGACCTTCCCGAGTTCACGCTGGTCGGGGCGACGACACGGGCCGGGCTGCTCTCCGCGCCCATGCGGGATCGGTTCGAGGTCTCCTTCCGACTCGGGTTCTACACCGTCGCGGAGCTGACACGGATCGTGGTCCGCTCCGGTGAGCTTCTCGGGATCGGTGTCTCGCCCGAGGGCGCCGTGGAACTTGCGAAGCGGGCGCGAGGCACCCCGCGGATCGCGAACCGCCTGCTCCGCCGGACGCGGGACTACGCCGAGGTGAAGGCCGAAGGCCGAATTGACCGCGAGATCGCTCGCTCGGCCCTCGAGATGCTTCAGATCGACGAAGCGGGCCTCGACGAGCTGGACCGCGCCGTGCTTCGCGCGCTGGTGGACAAGTTCGCCGGCGGGCCGGTCGGACTTGAGACCCTTGCGGCGTGCTTGTCGGAGGAGAAGGACACGATTACGGATGTCGTCGAGCCGTTTCTGCTCCAGGAAGGGTTCCTTCAGCGCACCCCCCAGGGCCGCGTCGCCACGGATCGAGCGTATGAGCATCTCGGAAGGCCTCGAAGCGACCGGCTCCTCTAGCGTTTCGCGAGCCTCTTGGCGTTGATGATGAACTCGGAAACAACACCCTTGAAGCGTCCCCAGTCGAGGAGCAATGCGGCGACGATCCATGCGAGGTAGATGAGAGCGGCGCGCGGGGCCTCCCACGTCGCGACGATGAGGGGCAGCGCGACCAGAGGGAAGGCGAACGACATCGTCACCGACTTGGAGCGGAAGTACGCGATGCACGCAGCGGCGATTGCGACGTAGATCAGGGCGGGAACGAGGGGAACCAGACCGACCATGATGAGGTAGCAGAGCGCAGAGAACACCATCAGCATGTCAAAGGTGAACTCCTGCTCGCCCACCCACGTCGGCGGCTTGTTGTACTTCCGGGCCAAACGGCCGTCGAAGATGTCGGTCGTCCAGCCGATCATGGTGAGAAGAAGGACCGCCTCGAGCGCGCTCTTGCCGACGAACCCCAACGAGAAGATGGTGAGGGCGATCGCGCCACGTGACAACGTCAAGAGGTCCGGTACCCGTTTCATCTCGCTCACCCATCCGATTGTAGGTGTCTGCGTGGAGCGAGGCAACCGGTGTGACCGGGACAGGAGCTGGTGTCACGCCTCGCGCTCGAGAGGCGACGCACGGCCGTGACACAGCCGTCAGCGGCCCGCCACGGCTGGAGTTGGCGGGCCACCGGGACGGCTCTAGAATGAAGGGTTCCTGTGTGTTTGGTGTCGGAGGAGGTGCGGGAATGCGGAATGCGCTGTTGCTCGCGGGGATTTGGGTCACGATTATCCTGATCGCGTATGCGGTGGCGTTCTTGCCCGACCGAGGTCCGGGCAAGTTCGTCGCCGTCGATCAAGCGTTCACGAGCGGGACCCTGGAGTTCCCCGTGCCGGCCGGGTGGAGCGTCCTCGAAACCGACTACGGAGCCGTGATCACGTCTCCGGTCTCTGCCGTGAAGGGGTGGGCCGTTGCGGCCGAAGGGGAGACGCCGGAGGCCGCTCTGGCCGACGCGTGGACGAAGATCGATCCCTGTCCGTCGTGCGGACGTCCGGTCGCGGAGTCTTTCGCGACGGAGACGTCGTGGACGGGCCAGACCCGAGCGACGTTCACCTACGCGCCGCGTGATGGTGGAGGTCAAGTGCACGGCGTGGTCTTGGGGTCCGCCCCCCGGTGGGGCGTGCTCCTGATCGAGACCGGCACGGACCCAGTTTCGCAGCGCGTGTCGGCCGACCTCGGCCGCATCGAGGAGGGCTTCTTCGTCGAGCCGGCGTCGGCCGCTCCCGCTGGAACGGAGCCGGCCGCCGAAGCCACCATGTAGAGGCGATCTAGGCGGCTGTCACGGAAACACCCTCTATGCGCACGTAGGGCAGCGTGAGGTTGACGATCGTCTCCTGCTCCTGCGAGATCCCGGAGAGGGTCTCGAGGCACTCAAAGACGTTCCCGGCGATCAACGTGCCGCTGACGGGGCGCTGAACGTGGCCGTTCTCGATTCGCTGCGCGCCCTTGGCGACGCCGGAGAAGTCTCCCGACACCGGATCGACGTTTCCCGAGAACCGAGTGACGAGAAGGCCTTGTCGGATCCCCGAGATGAGGTCGTTCTTGGACGTCAAGCCGGGGAGAATGGCGAGGTTCGTCGGCCCGATGGCCGGCACGGTCTGGGCGGAGCCGGCCGCGTGGGCCGTATTCCGCTGGACCAAGGCGGCGGCCGAGTAGGCGTTGTGAAGCAGCGAGGCGAGAACGCCCCGCTCAAGGATGGTCACCGCGGCATGCGGGGTTCCTTCTCGATCGAAGGAAGAGGCAGCGACGCCGCCGGGGCGCCGCCCGTCGTCAACCAGCGTCAGGGATGATGCGGTCACCTTACGGCCGAGGTAGTCGCCCCAGCGGCTCTGCCGGCGCAGCACGTTCCGAGCGTTCACGTGGTACAGGATGAGATCGACGAGGAGCGGCTCGACGGCCTGTGGGGAGAGAACGATCGGCCCTCGAAACGACGAGCCGCACGGCTCCGCGCCGAGT
>JBDKUT010000027.1:0-3636 GCA_039679545.1 Thermotogota bacterium | reverse complement strand
CGGCAGCAGATCGAGAAGTGGCTCGACGATAACGGAATCACGGACCGCAAAGACGCCAACGAGGAAGGCGGTGTGGGATGCTGACCAGCCCGTTGAAGGAATCGCTGAAGTTCGGCGACAAGTTCTGGATCGTGCTCCCCCTGAACGCGCCGCCCGGGGCGATGTTCATGGCGAACCCGGACGACATCCATCAGGTGGTTTTTCTCGGGCGCAGAGATCCTGGGAAGAACGACGGCGATGCAGAATCCATCCTCATGATCGGACTCGAGGACGGATGCGCGCACCACTGCAAGGAGAAGCGCTGCTTCAACACCCGCACCTCTGCGTGCCACGCCGTGATCGCCGCCATCGGAGAAGAGCGCGAGCGGCTGCTCGAGCGCCAGCGTTTGTTCGAGGACGAGGCGGCCCGATGAACTGGGAGCTCGTCGCCCTCCTGCTGTACGTTCTCGTCGGGGTCGCGTGCGTTCTAATCGGCGAGATCGGGTCGCGCAAGTGGCCAGAGGATGGGCCCGGGCCCCTGCACGAACTCACGCTCCTCGGCTTCTTTCTCATCACCGTCCTGTGGCCCGTCTTCCTGGTCGGCGTCTCACTCGAGGTGGTACGTGACCGAAGAAAACGATAGCCGCCAAGACGTCGAGGAAGACGGTGGGCGGGGCGTCCTCGAGCTGAGCGACGTTCGAAACCGGAAGAGTGGCCCTCCGATGGTGGTTTGGAACAACTACGAGGGCAGTCGGTGTCGGCAATGTGACTCCGGGATCGCGGTCGGAGACCTGTGCTGGTGGGGTGCGGGATTCGGCGTTGTCTGCATGTCGTGCGCGGAGTCGAACACGCGCCGGCTAAAGGATCTCGGTCTGTGATGCCACCAGCACGACGAACGTCGAGACAAGAAGATCTACTTGCCCCCGCGCGCGCGATGTGAGATCATGATACTCGTGATGTCGGTTTGAACAAACCGACGGAAGACCGACGGAAGAACAGGCCAAGGAGAAGGAGGTACACGTCATGAAGAAGCTGACTGCACTGGTGCTCGCCGGCATCGTTCTCGCGGCTCTGCTCGCCTTCGCGGGCGGGGCCACGAACATCGACACCGGCACGGAGGCGGACACGGCCATGCTCGACGAGAACCCGGGCGTCACGACGGCGGTGGACTTCGATGTCCAGCCGGCGGCCCGGGCAGACGTCGCGACGGCCGAGGTCAACGACGAGGGGTTCACGGTGCTCATCTGCCCCCCGGCGGATCTCCGCGCGCAGAACGATGTTGCCAACTACGTGAACGATGAAAGCTGCTCGAGCGCCCGCTCATCTTTGAGCGCCGATAACACCTTCTACAACGGAAAGGGCACGCTCCTGCTCTGGCGACATGAACAGGCCGGGCCGCTGCACCGCTGGCTACGCGGCTGAGCACCCGACATTTTTCGAGTTCATTCCAGCACAATTCGCGGTGCACGTTCTTTGACAAGGGGATGTAACGGTTTCGACGGCGGGAAGAAGCGATCCGCTGCGCGCCCCGGTCACTCTGGCCACCGGGTTAAAAAGGCTGGGGAACCCCAACTGCCGAACCAGCTTGGGAACTGGCGGCCTGACAAGGCCACCCGTGCCGCCCCGAGGATTCCGAGTAGGGAGCCGGCGCGTCATCACACGGGAGAGAACGGTTCCGACCCCCGTTCAAGAGGTCGGTGGTGGAGGCGCGAGCCCGGGGGAGGCTACTGCCCTCGGGTAGGATGAAGTAGCTACGCTCGTGAACGAAGCGGAGAGCAGAGCTCGGCGGAACCGGGTTCGACTCCCGGCATCTCCACGGGGAAGGTGCCTGCTCTTGGTGAGCTACAGGGCGAGAAGCGCATCGAAAAGACGGACGCCGCGGTGGCGGTAGAAGGGACTGGGGGTTTCTCCTGTTCTCCCAGCACCCCGCGAAACGCACCCTGACGAGGGAATGCCGCGTCGGACGACACTGACGGCCTAAAAGCGCGACCGGGTTCGAATCCCGGGCACCAACCCTTCTACATCCCCTTCCAGCCTGTGGACCAACTCCGCGCCGGCGACGGCGGAATGGCCGTAAGACCTCGGCCGCGCGAGGCGGAACGCGAGAGCAGCCTCCGCCACGATCTGCAGATCGCCAAGGCAAAGCTCAGGCCCGTGCGACCGGCCCGGAGCGGTCCTCTTCCTGAACACACTTCCTCTTTTCCCACCTCGTTCGAGAAGCCAAAAGAGGAAGAATGCGTCTCGCTTGACAACCTGCCTGGCAGTCCCGTATATACGTGCTGAGATGTCTATACGGGAACGCAGGCGGACCGAGCAGCTCAACATCCGGGTGACCCCCGAGGAGTTGACCACGATCCGCCTCGCCGCGGAGAAGGCAGAGACGACCGTCACGGAGTTCGTCGTGTCCGCCGTCCTTGACAAAGCGAACGGCGCCTTCAAGGGCACGCTGCGCCGGATGCGCGAAGCGGGTGAGATATGAGACAGGGTGGTCACGGGCGGAAACCCGCAGGCGTCGGTTCGGCCAAACCGACGGGAAGCAGCGCTGGGAGAGCGGTGGTGAAGAAAGCCCCCGCAGCAGACGCACGGGCGCCGCAGAAAAAAAAGCGGCGGCTCCCCCCGCAGCTGACGGTCGAGAAGTACAACGCGCTGCAGGACGCGTACTTCGAGAAGCAGGTCATCGACCACGCGGCGAAGGCGGCCGGCGTCAAGTTCTCGACGGCCAAGTTCTACATCGAGGGCGAGGGCCGGCCGGACCACGGGATGCCGCCCATCAAGCAGGTCTGGCTCGACGTGCAGGTCGAGGCCCAGGAGAAGAAGCAGCTCACGTTGCTTCGGTTCCAGACCGAGCAGTCGAAGCAGCTCGAGGAGATCGTGGAGACGACGCTCGGCGAGCTGAAGCTGGTGCGCGCCGAGGTCGTGCGCCGGATGAAGAGGTACAAGGACAGCGGCGGTGCGGACCTCGAGCCCGGGGCTACGATGGCCGGCGCGCTCCGGAACTACGAGCGGGCGGTGAAGCTGATGGAGCGGATGCTCGGGGCGCCGGACATGACGGTTGCGACAGGCGGCGGCGAGGAGCGGTACAAGAATTGGTCCGACGCAGAGATCATGGAGTTCATGACCACCGGGCAGATCCCGGTGCACGCGAGATGAGGAGGGGAGCGATGGACAGGACACAGGCGATGATGGCGTTCGCCCAGAAGATGAAGGAGGCGTTCGAGGGCGCAGTGGAGACCCACGAGTCGCGCCCCAACGAAATCCGCGGGAAGATCCGCCCGCGGCTCGTCGCCGAGGTTGCCGCGGCCGAACAGGGGCTCGGCTTCACCGTTGTCGATGCGCTCGCCGGCGTCCACCTGGGCACGGCCGTCATGCTGCTGGACGAGACCTACCTCGACGAGAAGTTCACGACGAAGGAGTTCGTGACGGTCCTCCTGCGCGGCCTCTCGAGCGTCATCAAGTCGGTCGAGCATCTGCTGCCAGGCCCGAAGGAAGGAACCGCCGCGGTGCTCGGAAGCAAGGTGGCAGCCACCTTCTTCCACGACAAGAAGAGCGCGGAGACGGACTCGCTCTACGTTCGCGTCACCTGCGTCTGCGCGAGGATCTCGCGATGACCCGGGCGCCGACCATCGACGACGCCCTCGGCATCCGAGTCAGTGTCTC
>JBDKUT010000026.1:0-6842 GCA_039679545.1 Thermotogota bacterium | reverse complement strand
CATCGAACGACACGACCGTCCCGGCGGTCGGTGCCGGCGGCGAGTACGTGAGCGACGCGGTCGGCGCCTGATTCGGCGTCGTGGGTGTCTGCAGGACGAGGCGGCCCTGTCCGTAGATGTTCGCGCTCCCCATGGCGACCGTGTTCGCGAGGAGCTCGACGCGAAGAGCGGCTGCGGAGAGGGTCGGTTGTCGAGAGAGGAGAAGCGCCGCGACTCCCGCCGCGTGCGGCGCGGCGCCCGACGTGCCGGGGAACGTTGTGTACGGAGCGGTTCCCGTCGCCACGTTGTCCGGGCAGGCGAGATCGGGCTTCGCTCGCCCGTCGTTCGTGGGTCCCTGCGAGCTGTACGGCTCTTGCGGCCCGGTCGCGTAGCTTGCGTAATTGATCGCCGCCACGGCGACGGCCTCCGCGAGGTCGGCGGGGGCGAGGAGCGAGCTGCTCGAGACGTAGGGCGTCACTCCTTGGTAGAGGCTGTAGATCTCCAGGCTCTTTGACCCCGCACCCTGGAATCGGATTCGATACGTGCCGCTCTGGGCTGCCGTGGTCTGGATCGACTCGGTCGGTTCCTCGGTCCCCGTCTGGTTCTTGGTCGACGATGCTGCGAGGTTCCCGGACGGGTCGTACAGATAGAGGTCGTAGTCGGTCGCCGACTGCGGCCAATCGTTCCAGGTCATGTAGAGAATGATCGGGGATCCGCTCGAGGCGTAGAGCGTCACCTCTTGGTCGTTCCAGCCGTCACCGTTTCCGTCGACGAGCGGACCCTCCCAGTGGCTCTGAGCTTCGTTGCCGGCGGCGTTCACCCAAAGGATGCCACCGTTCGTCGCCCGGCGAGCGATGTCGCAGATGGTCCCGGTGCCGTCATAGTTGTTCGTGTTGTACCAGCCGAGGGAGTGGTTGATGATGTCGATTCCGTTGTCGAGGCAGTACGTGACCGCGGCATCGAGGTCGACCTCGTCGGCGATCTTGAGTAGGTAGAGCTGCGCGTCGGGTGCAATGTCGTACACGATCTCGGCCACGGCGGTCCCGTGTGAAATCCCGCTCTGGATTCCGGTACCCGTCAGGTCGTTCTGCACGGCGCCGGCCGGCAAGTCGCCGCGCGACTGCGCTGCGGAGAGCCCTGAGAAGCCGAGGTCGATGATGGCGACCTTGGTCCCTGCACCGCGGAAGCCCGCCGTGTGGTATGCCGCTGCGCCAACGGCCGCCACGCCCTGGCTTGTCGTGCCGAGCGCGTACGGGGTGTACGGCGGCCGGATGAACGCGACGCCGGTCAATTGCGTGGCGAGCGTCGCGAGCTGCCCGATCGGAACTGTCACCTTGATCAGGGACGAGGTCGCCTCGACGGCGGAGCCGCTCACCCCGAGGGCCGACAACGCCGCGACGTTCGACGAACTGGATCGCCCCGGGCGCGACTCGAGAACCACCGTCACCGTAGCGGTCTCGGGCGAGAACGGAACGCCGAGTGCCTTGGCGGCGCGGTCGACGCCCGCCTTGGCGGTGGCAGGGAGCGCGGAGAGGAGCGAAACGGCGGCCGTCGTCAACGCAGACTGTGCGGCGGCGACGAGGCTTTCGAGCGCACCGTCGACCTTGGGGTTGTGTTGGGAGACGGCGAGCTTCCCAGGCGGAAGGGACTTCATCGCGGCTCCTGTGGGCGTCACGGTTGCCGTCGCAGCAGGTGTACCGCCACCAGCGGCGATGAGGAACTGGACGGCGGATGCACGGTCATCGGGCCACGCGACCACGGAGAGGAGCCAGCCCCGGGCGAACGGAATCGGAACACCGAGGGTGCGCCCCCCGTCGACCACCGGGACGATCCCTGCCGCGCGCAACGGCGGATCGACCTCCGTCAGGTCCTGAAGGTAGCGCGCGAGGTAGGACGTCCAGCTCGTCTGGATCATGACGAAGTGAAGCTTGCTCGACTTCGTAGCCGACTGGAGAATCTGCTGGGCGATCGAGTTCAGGGCAATCGGTTGAATCGTTACGGAGACACCCGTGGCCGCCTCGAACTGCGATGCGACGGTCTTCCACGCGTCCTGGGTGGACTGTTCGACTCCGACGACGAACGGGTTCGCCGACCACGCGCCGAGCGCGAAGGCCGCGACGAAGAAAGCAGCGAGAAGAGCGATGCGCTTCATGACTCCCCCTACGGCGCGACCGGGTGCAGCGGCAGCCGCACGTATCCGATGGCGCCCTCCTTGGCGAGCGGGACCAGCTGATCGATGGGAAGGACGAGCTTCATCAGTCGGTCCGTCTCCGAGACGACGTACGGGGTGAACGCCTCAGGGAAAACAGCTCCCGCGGCGAGTTCCGCCACAACTTCGATGCGGAGGCCCGAGAGCGCAATGCCCTTGGCGGCCGCATACGAGAACCAGTCCTGAGCGACGACGAGGTCGTAGAGGGCCGAGTCGAGCGCAACTCCCGGGGGAGCGGCGGGTCCTTTGAGGCTTGTAGCGGAGAAGGACCGGGCCGACTCGAGGTCGAGGTTCATTCCGAGGATGCCGAGGCTCTGGAGTTCTTCGAGGATGGCGCCCAGCGCGTCGAACGCCGGAGTCTCCTGAGTCGTGGAGACCACCAATTCCATGCCGCTCGCTTCGGGGCGAAGCGTGTACGAGATCCCGGAAAGCTCGGAATGGAGGAGGAAACGATCTCCGTCGAGAACGAAGACGTGGCTCTCGTCGAGAAAGGCGGCCACGTCACCCTGAGCCGGAACGGATCCGCGAGACGCCGTTGCGGTGTCTCCGGAGAAGACGATGACGACGTACCCCGCCGACTGTACGGCCTGACTGAGCGTCTGTACGTCCACCTGGACGCCTTCGGCGGGGAACAAGTAGTAGAGCGACGGGGAGAGAACCGCAGGGCTTCCGGCGACGGCCACCGCGGAGCAGACGACCACGATGCAGGACGCGGCCCACTTCAGAGCGCCAACCCTTCTTCTCATCTCTGCCTCCTTCGTCCGACGTTCCAGAAGAACATCGTATGTACACCCCGGCAGGCAACCGAGTTTCTGCTGCGCTGCACCTCAGGGAGCCTCTGGGCCGGGGAACAAGGCTCCGTCGATCGCACATCCGCAAGCGGCTTCGAACGATTGGCGCAGGTCGACGGGAGTGGCGATGGAGAAGAGGGATGTTCGGTAGTAAGAGGAGAGGGCGGCGAAAAACGTGTCGTCGCCGATGCGCTGGCGGATCGCCTCAAGCTCGTAGGCGGCGCCCGAGTAGGCGAGGGCGCTGTACGTGGTGCTGTCCGGGAAGTCGTACAAGGGGGCTGTCACGGAGATCTCGGGGTGAGTGCCCGAGGCAAGGGCCGCGCTTCGCTCCCAGCGCTCGCGTTCGGCGGCGGCGACGGCCGGCGAGACCTCTTCGGCGAGGAAGACGTTCGAGAGGTAGGTCACCACCCCCTCGTCCAGCCAAGGCGTCTCGACAGGGTCGTTGCCGACCGCGGCGTAGAACCACTCATGTGCGAGCTCGTGGGAGACGAGGATGTCGAAGAAGAGGTCGTAAAGAGCTGCCGTGTAGGCCTCCGAGAGAAGGACGAGCCCGGTGAGTTCGACGCCGCCGATGTGCTGGAGGGGAACCTCCACGATGTCGATCTCGTCGTACGGAAGGGGACCGATGAGGTGCTGGTACAGCGTCACGGCGGCACGGGCCCGCTCCAGGGCGCGGTTCGCGGCCACGGCGTGGTCGGGCGCGAACCAGACGCGGACGCTGACGTTGTCGAGCAAGGCGCGGCGCGGGATACGGCCGTCGCTCACCAGGACGAGGGAGAAGTCGCGGGCGTGGTCGGCGGCGAAGCGGTAGACGACGGCGTCTCCTTCTTGGACCGCGTCGACGAGGAATCCCGAAGCGATCGGCGTCGGCAGCCGATTGACGCGGACCGCGACGTCGTAGGAAGAGGCTTCGGAGAACAGCGCGTCGCCGATTCCCCCGACCGGGTCGAGGGCCCACCCCTCGTCGAGGTACGGGGCAAGGAGCGGATAGAACGACGTCAGGACAAGGGCGTACGGCGTCTTCGTCAGGATCCCGTACTCGTGCGTGACCGGAGGATTGGCCTCGAGGCGGAGCGATGCGCGGCCGCGGAAGGTGAGGGTCACGGACGTCGTCTGGGCGGGCGGGAGGGGCTGCGGGAGCGGCACCATGAGCGCGGTGTCGTCGACGTAGAGCGATGTCTCGACCGGAGTGTCCCCGACGCGCGCGTCGAGGATCTCAACGGACGATCCGGAGTAGAGGGTCGCGGCGTTCGGGTAGAGCCGGAAGAAGAGCTCTGCGAGAGGTTCGGTGGATGGGTTTTCGTACGTAGCGGCCAGAGTTCCCTCGTAGGTTCCGGAGTCGTAGTCGACGTCGATCGATAGGACATAGCGCGTCTCCGCAGACGCCAGAGCCGAGACCGACACGACGAGAAGGGCGAGAAGCGAAGCGACACGTACACGCGACGCGGAGCGCGCCATGGGCCTCCTTGAGTCCGGAGCCGAGTATACGAGCGCGCTGTGGTCAGGAGAAACGCGTTCCGGCAAGTCAAGTGGTCCCTCGACGGGGCAGTGGCGAGGTGCCGAGACGGACAGGTAAGAATCTTGTATAATAAGATCAGTTACCTACATCGAGGACAAGAGAAGGAGGCGGGTATGAGAAGGTGGCGAGCGGGATTCGGACTTGCGGCCCTTGGGATTGTGCTCCTCGTGGCGACCGTTTCGGCGCACGGCGCCGTGGTGATCAACGAGGTGGCCTGGGGAGGAACCGCGGCGTCGGCGAACGATGAGTGGATCGAGCTCTACAACGCGGGCGACGCGGTCGTCGACCTGACCGGCTGGGTGCTCGTGGTTGGGGAGGCGAGGATCCCGCTCGGCGCGGTCGGAGAGGCGACGGTCGAGGTGCGGCGAACGACGATCGCGCCGCGTGGTTACTTTGTTCTCGAGCGGACCGACGATCAGACGGTGGCGGACGTGACGGCCGACGTGCTCTTCAAAGGGACGCTCTCGAACGCCGGCGTAGACCTTCGGTTGCTTGACGCGACCGGCGCGACGGCGGACGAAATCCTCTGTGGACAAGGCGGATGGCCGGCGGGGACGGGGAGCGAAGGGGCGCGTCCCTACGCATCGATGGAGCGAATCGATCCGGGGACCTTCCCGGCGCAGTGGGCGACGAACAACGGGCACGCCGTGTCGTGCCTCGACGCGGAGGGGGCTCCGATCTCGGGCACTCCAGGAGCGGAGAACTCCGCGACCCTCGACTTCCGAACCGTTCCCCGGGTCGCGCTGGTGGACCCTCCTTCCGGGACGCTCTCCGGCAGCATCGTGGTGCGCTGGACGGCGAGTGATCCGGACGGAAGCTCGACGGCTCTGCAGATCTCCCTTTTCGTCTGCGATGAGGCGGGCGAGGACTGCCGCGCCGTCATGGAGAACCTGACGAACCAGGGCAGCTTCCTTTGGGACGTGACGCCTTACGCCGGTGCGAGCGAGGTCTTTCTCCGCGTCGTGGCGACCGATCCGGACGGGTTGACGGGGACGGCCTTGGCGGGCCCGCTTACGCTGGCTCCGTAGCCGCGGGGGCGGCGGCCGGAATCCCGGCCAGCTCACGCAACTCATCCAGGTGGGCGGAGACGGAGGCTCTGCCTGCCTGGATGGCCTCTTCGGTGTACTCGAAGCCGAACATGCGGATCCACCCGACGTCCGGTCGTAGGACCACCAGGCGTCCGCCCAGGCGCTCCTGAGAGCGCTCGAGCTGCAGCTGGGTCAGGTGCTTGGACGTCGCCCGCTGGGCTTGGAGGATCGCTTCGAAGTACGTCTCGACCCTACGGGTGAGCGGCGCTCCCGTGTCCACGGCGATGACCGAGTCGGCGCCGAGTTCGACCGCGACATCCACCGGAAGCTTGTCGACGATCCCGCCGTCGACGAGGTAGCGTCCGCCGTACGCCACGGGCGAGAAGACGCCGGGCACGGCGGTGCTTGCGGTGACGGCGGGGCCGATCTTCCCCTCGCGGAGGACAACCCGCTGGCCGGTCTCGATGTCGGCGGCGACGACAGCGAAGGGAACCAGGGTGTCCGCGAATTCCTTCCGTGCCGTCAGAAGCGAGAACAACTCGTGGAGCCGCGCCAGCTCGGGGGGCGACGCGGCCTCTTCCTTCCACGTCGACCCACGAAGGTACTCCATGACGCTGCGCCCGATGATCCGCTGGACTTCGCGGAGCGTGTTGTCGCTCACCTGGAGCATGCTGTTGAGGTTGAGCGTGCAGAGGAGCCTCTCAAGCCTGTGCAGGTCCATGCCGAGGGCCTTCGATGCGGCGAGCGCCGCTCCCATGCTCGTCCCAGCGATGGCGTGAATCGGGATCCCCGCCTCCTCGAGGCCGATGAGGACGCCGAGGTGGGCGAGGCCGCGCGCGCCGCCGCCTCCGAGTGCTAGACCGATCTTCCGCTCCATAAAAGAAAGAAACCCCGTCCGCTCGATCGTAGTCGAGCGGACGGGGTGTAGACAACCGGTCGGTGAAGCCTAGTACGGGGGCATGCCGCCCGGCATCTGCGGCATCGGGTTCTCTTCCTTCTCTTTGATCTCGGCCACGAGCGCATCGGTCGTCAGGAGCATCCCGGCGATCGACACGGCGTTCTGGAGGGCGGACCGGGTGACCTTGGTCGGATCGATGATTCCGGCCTCGAACATGTCGCGGTACTCCTCCTTGATGACGTCGAAGCCGACGCCCTTCTTCTGCTCACGGACCTTGCCAACGACGATGCCGCCTTCGAAACCGGCGTTCTGGGCGAGCTGGCGCATCGGGGCCTCAAGCGCGCGGGCCAGGATGCGGATGCCGACCGCTTCGTCGCCCTCAACCTCGATCTTGGCGAGGGCCTTCGACGCGTTGATC
>JBDKUT010000025.1:0-3185 GCA_039679545.1 Thermotogota bacterium | reverse complement strand
GAGCGGCATGCTCTCCCACAGCGCCTTGCAGATCTGCGGAGCCTCATCCCACAACAGCCTCACGAGCGCCTTCTCCCCGGCGATCTCGATCAGCATCTTCCGTTCGTCCATCCCTCCTCCTTTTCCGCTACCGGATCCTTCCGTGCGGAACGACGCCTCGATTGACGAGGTGGGTCGGCGCACGCCCCTCCAACAACTGGTGCACCTGCTCGACGATCGAGTCCTCGGAGTTCGCCTTCGACTCCTCCGTGTTCCATGCCATGTGCGGCGTGATGAGAACGTTGTCGAGCGTCGCGAGCGGGTGCTTCGGCTCGATCGGCTCTACGGCCAGCACGTCGAGCGCCGCTCCCGCGATCCTCTTTTCCTTGAGGGCACGGTACAGGTCCGCCTCATCGACGATTCCGCCGCGCGAAACGTTGATGAGCAGTGCGCTTGGCTTCATCCGCGCCAGCAAGTCGTAGGAGATGAGGCCGCGCGTCTTCTCGGAGAGCGGCACATGGACGGACACGATGTCCGACGACACCAGGAGCTCGTCCAGCGACGCCACCGACACGCAGCCCGTCACGGGGCTCTTCGCTCCGATGAGAGGATCGAAGTACGACACCTTCATTCCGAGCCCGAGACCCTTCTGCCCCACGAGCTGACCGATCTTCCCCAACCCAATCAGCCCGAGGCGTCTCCCCCGCAGCTCGAGCCCCTTCAGCACTCTTCTCCCGTTCCAGTTCTCAGCTCGCACGCAGTCAACGCCCTGCGGAATGTGTCGCGACAACGCGAAGGCAAGTCCGATCGCGAACTCCGCCACGGCGTTGATGCAGTAGTCGGGCAGGTTCGCCACGTAGATGCCGAATTCGGTCGCGGCTTGAAGATCGACGTAGTCGACGCCGATGCTGCAGGCCATGATCCCGCGGAGCCGCCGCGCGCCCGCAAGCACTGACCGCGTAACTTGGATGTCGACATCCGCAATCAGAACGTCGGCGTCGGCGACGGCCGCTGCGAGCTCCTTCTCAGTCGGGCATTGGGGATTCCGCACCTCAGCGACGTCAGAGAACGCTCGTTGCTCGCGCTCGGCGCTGCTGTACGGTTTCAGGAGCACCGGTTTCTTTCCTGTCATGTCAACCTTCCTTCCATCGTCTACGTTTTGGCCGTCCGCGGGTCGACCAGGTCCCGGATCCCATCCCCAATGAGGTTGAAACCTAGGCAGGCTACGAGGATGGCGAGCCCAGGGAACGTCGTATACCACCAGGAGTAGAGGATGTACGACCTCGATTGACTGATCATCGCGCCCCACTCGGGGCTTGGCGGCTGGGCGCCCAAGCCGATGAACCCGAGGGCCGCCGCGTACATGATCGTCGTCCCCACGTCAAGGGTTCCCTTGATGAGCACGGGCTCGAAGCAGTTCGGAAGCAGGTGTCGAACGAGAATGCGCAGCCGCCCAACTCCGAGTGCCTTGGCGCTCTCGATGTACTCGCTACCCATCGCCTGCAGGACCTGTCCACGCATCATGCGCGCGTACCGCGGAACCCACACAATGCTGAGCGCGATCATCGTGTTGATGAGGCTCGGCCCCAGAGCCGCCGCGAGCGCCATCGCCAGGATCATGTACGGGAATGCGATGAGCACGTCGACGATCCGCATGACGACCTGGTCGAGCGCGCCCCCGTAGAATCCCGCCAGCGCACCCGCAAAGCTGCCCACAGCCGCCGCGAGGAACACGACGACGAATCCGGTGATCACCGACACCCGGCTGCCGTGGATGACGCGGCTCAGCAGATCCCTCCCCAGCGGGTCTGTCCCGAACCAATGCTCCTTGGACGGAGACTCGAGGCGATGCATCAGGTTGCTCTTGAACGGGTCGTACGGAGAGAGCTGCCCAGGGAAGACGGCCATGACCAGGACGCCGATGACAATCAGGATCCCGATCACGAGCATCGGCTTCCTCCAGATCCGACGGACCTGCCGTCTCCACCCCTGCATGGGTTTCTTCATCATGAAGTCACCATTCCGCCGGCGCTCAGCTGTAGCTGATTCGCGGATCCACCCAGACATACATCACATCGACGATAAGGTGGATGAAGGCGTAGAGCGCCGTCGAGATGATGGCGAAGGCAACGATCGCCTTGTAGTCGAGGGCCATGATCGAGTCGACCGCGTACCGCCCCATCCCCGGCCAAGAGAACACGACCTCGGTGACCACGGCTCCGCCGAGGAGCGTTCCCGCAACCTCGCCGACCATCGTCAGAATGGGGATCCACGCGTTCCGCAGGATGTAGCGGTTCACGACCTTCGACTCCTTCAGTCCCTTCGCCTTCCCCGCCTTGACGTAGTCCAAGCCGACGATGCCGAGCATGCTCGCCCGGGTGATCCGGGCCACTCGCGCGATCTGCGCAAAGGCAAGAACGAACCCCGGCATGAGGATGTGAAGCACGCTGCTTCCGAGCGCAGTCCAATTGGCCGTCACAAGGCTGTCGATCAAGTACGACCCCGTGATCGAGCGGGGAGGACTGATGTTCACCCCAATCCGCCCTCCGCCCGGCAGCCAGTCCAGTCTGAGGTGGAACAAGATGATGAGAAGTAGACCGAGCCAGAAGACCGGGGTCGCCACGCCGAGCAGCGACACGATTCGTGTGGTGTGATCGATGAGCGTGTTGGGACGCACGGCCGACAAGACCCCGGCAAACACGCCGACCACGACCGACAGGAGGAGCGCGAAGATGGTCAGTTCCACCGTCGCCGGAAGATACGCGCCGATGTCGGCAATCACGGGACGTCCTGTCACGAGGGACGTTCCCAGGTCACCGCGCACCAGGTTTCCGAGATACGTAAAGCATTGGATGTAGACCGGCTTATCGAGACCCCACTGCTGCCGCAGCTCGTCGTAGATGCGCGGATCGGCCTCCGGACCCGCCAGGAGGAGAACCGGATCGCCGGGCGCCAGGTGCATGATGCCAAACACCAGGAGCACACCCGCAAACAGCGTCGGGATGAGGAAGAGCACCCTACGCACGATGTACGCGATCACGACGACTCCTTCCGAATTCCCCGCCTAGAGGAGGGCCGGGGCGGTTCCTCCAGGGTTCCTCACGCCCCAGCTCTCAGTACCCGTCACTCCCAACGTGACTCTTCCCACGGTCGCCCCACGGGTCTGAGACGGGCCTCTTCCTTGCGGGAAGAGGCCCGACTCCCCT
>JBDKUT010000024.1:0-2448 GCA_039679545.1 Thermotogota bacterium | reverse complement strand
CGATCCGTCCGGCCTTGGATCGGAACGGTGAGCCGGTCGTGAAGCCGGACGGTACGCCGGTGATGATGGGCGGGCCCGGGTACAAGTACCTGCGGTACAACTGCCCGGCGTGGCGCGAGAGCAACCGAGAGTTCTTGCCGGACTGGCTGCCGCAGCGGGCCGCCAGGGTGGTTGACAAACTCGTCGCCGTGTCCAAGAAGATGCAGCAGGTCGGCGTGGGCGGCTTCCTCCGGAAGCTGCGTGGTGGCAAGCAGTGATTCTCTGGATCCTCTTCTGCTCGTGCGCGGCGTTTCTGCTCGCCGGCGATCCGCATACCGCGGACGCCAGGCGACGCCTCGCCGAGCGGTGGTCGTTCTACCGGGCGATCTCGAAGTGCCCGGCGTGCTCGTTCGGGTGGGCTGGCGCGGCCGCAGAGATCGTCGTGCAGACCCGGCAGTTCGTTCCGGCGTGGATCGAGCCGATGCTGCCGTGGTGGGCCTCGAGCGCCCTCGGCCCGGTGTGCGCCGCTGCGGCCGGCGTCGGCCTCGGGTACTTCGTCATGTGGCTGTCGCCTCTCGCCGCGTTCGTCGAGCAGGTCCGGTACATGGAGGCGAAGCGTGGCGCGTAAACCCAGGCCGGATCCAGTGACCCCGCCCGTCGTCGAACCGGAAGAGCCGGACGACGAGCGTGTTCCCGACCCGATCGACGACGACGAGATCCCGGACGCCGAGGTCGAGGGCTCCGTCGAGCTCCCGGCACCGGCGGAGTCGGCGAGCGCCGGTCCCGATCTTCGCATGGGTCCCCCGGGCGCGATGCCACGGCAGCCGGAGTTCGACAACCGCATCCCGATGTTCGCCGGCATGCCGCAGGCGTCGCAGTCGCCGCTCCCGCCGTGGGCGCAACAGCCGGAGCCTGGCAGGGACGACGGCGGAGACGAGTACCCGGACCAGCCTCGGCGCGACGGGGACCCCGCGCGAGAGGCGAAAGCAGCGTCCGGCGGCCGGGAGACCGATCTGCTCGTCAACGTCTTCGTGGACTACGAGGACGAGGAGCACGGCGGGGAAATGGTCTCATGCGGGATGCTGAGCCGGATCACGATGACCCGGGCCTACATGCCGGAGACCTACATCCCGACGTGGGTAGGCGGAAAGACGTTCTGGGTCAGGGTCTACTACGCGACGGGGAACCCCAACTCGATCGGCAGGCCGCTTGGCAACGGCTCGGCGATCAAGTACGCCGCCAACACCGGCAAGCCGTTCGTCAGGGGATGGAAGGTGGACATGGACATCGATCAGAAGCTCCGCGAAATGATGGCTGCGGCAGGATACGTCTCCCCCGGCGGGATGCCGGGGATGCCCCAAGTGCCCGGACAGTCTGCCGTGCCGATGGGCGTCTGGAACGGGCAGGTCGGCTACTACCAGCAGCAGATCGAGGACATGAAGCGCCGCGTCGACGCTGCCGAGGATCGGGCCCGCCGTGCCGAGGAAGAGCAACGGCTGCAGAACATCATCAAGCCGCTGCAGGAGACCGTGAACCGTCTCGAGTCGAAGCTCGCCGACGGCGGATCCAGCAAGCGCGACGACGCGCTGGTCGAGGTCGTCAAGGCTGCGATCGCGAACCAGGGGCAGCAACGCGGAGGCTTCTCCGAGGCGCTCGAGATCGTCAAGATGACGCAGGGCCCCGAGGCGATGGCCGCGATGGCGACGGTCAACCAGATGGTCGTCCAGAACCTCGTGTCGATGGTGAAGACCGCCAAGGGCGACAGCGACAAGTTCGACATCACCAAGATGATGGAGGCCTACGAGAAGTTCAACAACGCCCAGACGAAGCAGAAGCAGGAAGAGCGCGAGTGGCTCGACAAGAAGCGCCGCGAGCAGGAAGAGCGGGACGAGAAGCGCAAGCGCGACTCCGACGAGATCCGGTCGAAGGAGCGCGTGCAGATCACGGCGATCCAGCGCTCGACGGACGCGATGCTGCTCGACATCCGCAACTCGATGGACCGCCGCGAGCCACCGAACCACGTCGGCGCGAAGGTCAACGTCATGTGGACGTCGGTCCACGCCTTCGACTGGTCGAAGGCCGACAAGAGCACCAAGGAGATGATCGAGGAGCTCCGGGACGACCCGGAGAAGGTGTTCAGCCGCTTCGCGACCGCGGCAGGTTTCGGCGTCAAGCGCCCGATGACCGACGATGACGCCCGCTACATCGCCATGTGCGCGGCCTTCTTCCGCGAGTTCGCCGGCCTCGGCCAGCGCGGACAGCCGAAGGAAGAGCCGCGTCAAGAGGAGCCGCAGACTCAGCAGCCTCCGCCCGACACCACCCGGGCCGGGGCCGGCACTGCGGACACCACCGCTCCGGCGTCCGGCGCGGAGGAGAAGCCCTCGGGCCTCTCCCAGACCGCTCCGACGACAACGGAGACCGGCCCCTCGCCGGCGCCGGAGCGGCAACCTGACGAGACGCCCGCCGCGA
>JBDKUT010000023.1:0-4569 GCA_039679545.1 Thermotogota bacterium | reverse complement strand
AGAACTCTCCGGAGTTGCTGAAGGATTATGAAACAAACGGTGTGGCCGCCGGAAAATCATTGGCGAGTCTTGGTGAGACGGCGGCCGGGACGATGACGAAAATAGTAGAACTTGGGACATCTATTGTGTCATTTGTTTCAAAAATATCGGCCGATGACATCCGAAAAGGAATACAGGATTTCGTTGATGCATTTAACACTCTGTCGACGATATTGCATTATATAAAGACGACGTTCATTGGAATTTACTACGCAATAAAATTGGTGATTTCTGTCATCGCAGATTTCATAACGAGCATAGGTAAAGCATTCGATGCTACTGAAAACGTGAAATGGATTTTCGGCGTTAAAGGTTCAACCGGAGGGGGTTTCCTTAACAAGGAGAACTGGTCTCGCACGGCATCAGCAATCGGAGGAATGCAGGAATTCGGACAAGGCGAGGTGCGCTATCGGCAGGAACAAAATCTATCAGACGCTGAGAGGAAATTCCCAAATCTGTACGCAGATGCGTTAAAGAATCTTAAGAGCAGACAAGCGGAAATAGAAGGGACAATAGGAGCAAAGGCAGATGAACTCAGCGTTCGCAATGGCCATGTCGAAGGTGGTGGATCTGCATTCTCTGGCATGAATGCCGAAAAGCAACTCGCTGTTTTGAACGAACTGCGCGCTGTTCGCGGGGCAATTGAGAAGATTGCTCAGATGCGGCCGGAAATAAAGATGTCAGAACAGAAGGTCGGTGAAGCGGTATTGAAGTCGCCAGCCATGAGCGGCGAAGATTCGCTTGACGACACCGCATTTGCACCGGCGTACTAAGGGAGAGCGTCGCGCATGTCTTATCAGGTGCAAGGAGGATCCGGGAGCCCTTCTGTGAAATCCGACCCGAACCTCGGGTCCATCGCCGCGCAGCGTCCGACCGCCGCCGTGCGCGGCTACGTCAAGAACCTTCTGCTCGAGGAGACCGGGAATCCGGACTACCCCGACATGATCAACTTCCCGTTCCGGCCGAACCCGGTGAACGTCGAGACCTCGGCGAACGACGACACGATGGACGTGATGGGCATGTCGCACGCCTACGACACGTACCGGAACACGGCGAACGCCACGGTCTCGTTCGAGGTCTATCAGAACGCCCTCATGATGATTAAGGAGACCACCTCGGAAGGCTGGAAGGAGGGCGGGAAGTCGATCCTGAACCAGATGTCCGCGGAGATCGAGAAGCAGCGCCGCTTCCTCCAGGCGCTCCTCTACCCTGGCGTCACACAGGCCGGCGTCATCGGTTCGCAGCGGCCGCCGTGCATCCTCTGCCTCCCGGGCATCGTGACGATCCGGTGCAGGCTTCAGTCGCTCGGAGAGGTGCACGAGCGCTGCGACATCGAGGGCAACATCGTCGAGCTCCGGTTGTCGGTGACCTTCAAGGAAGCCCCGATGGCGCGCGTCACAATGGAGGACGTGCTGATGAACGGCATGTTCCGGACGTGGGGTGCGTGATGGACCAGTACAGCCGCTACAGGTTCTGCACGATGCTCGGGGGGAACGGCGAGATCGCGTACCTCGACGAGCGAGAGCCGTTCCGATACCGCGATGAGCCGGACAACACGTTCTACACCGCGAAGGACGGAGACACGTGGTGGGGGCTCGCGTGGAAGTTCTTCTCCGGATTTCCGAACAAGGCGCTCTTGTACTTCTTGCTGTGCGAGTTCCAGCCGGAGCCCGTTGTCGACCCGACCATCCGCATCGAGGCCGGACGGCAAATCGCGATCCCGAGCGAGCGGATCATCCGGACGAAGGTCTACAGCAAAGACAACCGGCAGTTTAGTCACTAGGAGGTCCGATGCCCTACGGCGGCGCACAGGTCATCATCCAGCTCGTCGACTTCGACGAGGGCGATGACTCGTACTACGGGGACTACCTCACGATGAACGAGTTCCTGCAGACGCGCCTCCTGTCGTTCAAGGTCTTCGACCGGGACCGCGGGAAGGACCGGCTCGAGCTGACGTTCCGGAACGACGACTACCAGATGATCGAATCTCCGGTGTTCGCGAAGGGCCAGAAGCTCCTTGTGACCTGGGGCTGGCCCGGGGACATGGTCGTCCCGCGGCGATTCATCGTGCAGACCGTGAAGGGCGGCGAGCAGGTCGTCGTATCCGCGCACTGCCGCCTGTCGCTGATGGACCGTGTGAAGGTGTGCCGCTTCGAGGAGAACATCACGCACTCGGAGTTCGTGCGGAAGGTCGTTGCGGAGTACGGTTACACCGGGACCTACCAGTGGGTTGAGGACACGACGGTGCGCTGCGACGTCACGCAGGCAAACGTCACCGACGCGCGGTTCATCCACAAGCTCGCGAAGCGGAACGGGTTCGTGTTCTACGAGGACGCCACCGGGATCCACTTCCACAAGCCGAACCTCAAGAACGAGCCGGTGCGCTGGTTCACCTACCGGCAGGATCCCGGGCGGGGGGACATCCTCGAGCCCCCGCGGTACGACATCAACATGACCAAGGGGATCTCGAAGGTGAAGGTGACGTACCGCGATCCCGTCACGAAGGAGTACGGCGAGGTCTTCGGCGGTCCGGATGACACCGAGATCGACAGCCTCGGATCTGACTCGGAACTCGGGAATGCCGACGACTCTGACCAGGGTCTTCGAGCGGCGCGGATGACGCGCTGCGACACTCGGTACGGCGGTGTCATGACGAAGGAGGAGGCGCAGGTAGAGGCGCACGCGCGCTACTACGAGACCGCGAGAGAGCAGTACAAGATGGATGTCCCGATCATCGGCGACTCGCGTGTCGGCGCCAAGCTCATCGTCGGCTTCGCAGGGATCTCGGATTCGCTCGACGGCCTGTACTACATCAAGGAGGCCGAGCACACCGTTGAAGGTGGGAAGTGGACCATCGGGCTGAAGACGCACAAGGATGCCCTGAACGTCGTGAAGGCGGCGAAGGTCGCGAAGAAGGGCTCGAAGTCCAAGCAGAACCCGAACGCCGATGTCACGGCCAGCTCCGAAGAGAACACGCTGGAGCGGAGCAAGGCGGCGCTGCAGAAGGTGATGACCTTCACGACGAATGCGAATGGAGATTACGTTCCGGCGTGGTACTTCGCCGAATCGAACGAATATCAATACAGCGGATCCCTGAACACGATGACACCGGCTGAGGTGGCCGCCTTGAACGACAAGGAACTCGAGACTCTATACCAGGCGCAGGCGCAGTCCGCCGAGCCGGACTCGGCGATGTGAGAAATCGATGTCGGAGAACACGGGATTCAAGGGAGACGAACACCGGGGGAAGAGGCTCGACGGACTCTACATGGGCCGTGTCGTCGACCGTACGGACCCGGACGGGAACGGGCGCATCCGCGTGGAGATTCCCGGCGTGATCGACGGCAAGTCGGCCTGGGCTACCCCGAGGGGTGGCGGCTCTCCGCTCTGGGGGTTCATCGCTGTCCCGCCGCTCGAGGCCGACGTGTACGTGCAGTTCATCAACGGCGACGAGTCGCGCCCGGTCTACGAGCCTGCGGACTGGGGTGTGCGTGGGAGCGTCCGCGAGATCTTCCCGGAGTTCGAGGACCCGGACGTCATCGTTGGCGGGTTCGGACCGTTCCGCATCGTCATTGACCTTCGCGATAGCGAGACGGTGAAGCCCAGCCTGCGGGTAAAGCAGGTCGCGAAGACCAAGGACGGCGAGGAGACCGACACGGCCTGGTTCGTGCTCTCCGAGAACTCGGCAGGCGTGCATGGAGACGCGGCGGCCCAGGTCAGCTCCGGGGCCCTGACCGACATCGCCAGCGACGGGGACGTTCAGGTGAAGGGCCGGAAGGTCATGCCGGCAGGGAGACCGATCAGCTAGGAGAGCCCAGGAGCCCACAGGTTGGCCGGGCCCGACCTGGGCCACCACAAAGGTGGGCCGACGAGAGAACGAGGAGCAGGGGCCGGAATAGGCCGCCAGGAGTTGTAATGGAGTTCCCGCCGAAAGGACTGTGCATCCCGCTCCCAGAGATTCCCTCTCTGGACGACATCTGCTTCCCCGGGGGCTTTTGCCTGAGCTACGTCTGGGACGCCATCGACAAGATCCCCCACCTCGCGGACGTGTCGCTCGACTTCTTCTCGCAGATCGGGCCGGCGATGGCCCCGCTCGCCCCGTTCTTCAACCTGCTCGACACCGTCCTGGCGATCTTCCGCTGCGTCCAGGCGATCCCGAAGGTCATCACCGAGCTCGACCCGAGCGAACTGCTGAACTGCATGCCCGCTCTGGCCGAGCTGGTCGACAAGCTCCTGAAGCTCATCCCGCAGCTGAGCATCCCGAAGATGGTCATCGCGATCATCAAGAACCTCGCGGCGCTGATTCGCGCCATCGCGGCCGACCTGCTCTACCTACAGAGCCAACTTCAGCGGATCGCCAACATGATCGACCGCGCTGCGGACCTGAACGACGTGAAGATGAACGGATTCCTCGTTTGCGCGCAGGAGACGGTGGAGGGCTCCGTGATGTCGACGGCAGAAGCGTTGAAGGGCATCGGGCGCGTGATCCTTCTCGTCAACATCTTCATCGGGCTCTTCGGCGGGGAGCTC
>JBDKUT010000022.1:0-1593 GCA_039679545.1 Thermotogota bacterium | reverse complement strand
CTCGACTTCCCGGTCGGGTACCGCGGCCGCCTCTCGCGCATCTTCGCCGACGCCGCGATCTTCGGGACCGGCCGGGCGAACGTCATCCTGAAGGGCGTCTTCGGATACACGGAGCTCGGCCCGGGCGACATCGCGGCAGAGACGGAGGAGGCGAGCCAAGTACCGGTGAGCTACGGTCAGACGCCGGCGGAGATCAAGAGGGCGGCCCTGCTCCTCTCCCTGACGTACATGCTGCCGGCCGCCGACCAGCAGGAGGCGTATCTCCAAGGCCGCGTCACGAGGATCAAGACGCGCGACCAGGAGATCTCGTTCTCCGACTTGGCGAGCAGCGGCGGTGGCACGGACGCGACCTACGGGCTCACGGGGAACCTCGAGGTGGACAACATCCTGATGCGGTACTGCGCGCCGCTCCGCATGGGGGCGGTGTGATGGGAATCCTGAGCCGAGGACGCCTCATCAACAAGTTCATCGCGGTTATCCGGAGGCTCGATACCGCGGCGACGGCGGCGGTCGTCGGTGGCGGCTTCGACAAGGAGTTCGACGCGGTACGTCCCTTGTCGGACGGCACGCAGTTCGGAGCCGATTCGCGAAGAGAGATGGCAGAGCTGCGACTCCCGGTGCAGCTCGACCGGAACACGTGGGGCCGCAATCAGCCCGGGCGCGGTGGCCGTCAGATTCTCGCCGACATCGTGCTCACCTTCCATTGGCCGGACCTCGAGAATGCGGGCCTCATCGGCACCGACGGCGAACCCGTGCTGAAGATCGGGGACCGCATCGACAAGATCGAGACGGTCGCCGGCGCGACCGAGGCGACGTTCAAGAACCCGCCCGGGATGTTCTTCACCGGGTTCGAGCGTGCAGGACACGGGCAGTCCCCGTTCGGGACTCCGCGAACGAATCTTCTCTTCGCCTACTGCGCCTACGCCAGGGTGGCGAGCGAGGAGGCCCTCGGATGATGAGGCTGTCCATCATCGAGAAGGGCATCGGGCTCATCCAGGGCGGCCTTCGCGATCTCTCCCGCAAAACGGAGCGCGCCGTCGCGAATGCGACTGGACAGCTCGCCCACAGTCTTCGCCGCGAGATCGTCACAGGCATCAGGGCGCAGGCCCCTGGCGGCCTTCAGTTCAAGCCGCTCGCCGAGTCAACGAAGGCGCGGAAGGGGAGCTCGAAGGCTCTCATCGATCACGGCGATCTCATTCGGTCCATCAACGTCACCAAGATGAGCGACCTCGTCTACTTCGTCGGCGTCCACAGGATGTACGCCGTGAGGATCGGGCGCAGCGCGCTCTCGCTCGTGAACATCGCCGAGATTCACGAGTTCGGTTCGAAGAAGAGACCCGGTCGGCCGCCGGCGCGGCCTTTCCTCATCCCGTCGTACAAGGTGTGGCGGTACGGCGCCGAGAAGGAGTTCGCCGAGCTGGTCGGCAAGCAACTCGGGCTGCCGGCGTTCGCTGGCGTGCGTGGTGGTGTCGGCGCGAAGATGGGCAGCATCTCGTTCGGTGATGGAGGGGAAGTCTGATGGCGATCCCGACCATCACGTCTGTGACCCCGAGTGCGGGATCGACGCGCGGCGGGAACGTCGTGCGGATCGTG
>JBDKUT010000021.1:0-59270 GCA_039679545.1 Thermotogota bacterium | reverse complement strand
CCTGCTCGCCGTAGGAGGAGGCCGCGGGTGACGCGGCGCATCTGGATGACTGGGTAGGGAGATCGTTCAGACCTCGTCTGTGCAATCTCCCGAGCGGCTAGACGACAAGGACCGTCCAGCCGCCGATTACTTGAGCGCCTCCTGTCCCTTGAAGACACGGTACGGCGACAGGAGTTCCAGGATCTCGTTGTCTTCCGGCGTCGATTCGCCCTGCACGGCGCGCGCGAGAAGCTCGCCGAGTCCGGGCCCAAGCATGAAGCCCTGCCCACAGAGGCCGATGGCCATAAGGTAGCCGTCGACTTCGCGTGCCCAGCCCACAATCGGCGACCCGTCCGACGTCATCGGATAGAGACCGCGCCAGGTTCGGCGGACGCGGAGGTTGGCGAGTGTCGGCATGAGACGCACCATGCGACCGGCCACCATCGGGAGAAAGACGCTCGTCTCGCGCCGGTCGAAGCCCCACAGGTTGGGGCTTGGGGTGATGCAGAACACCACCTGCCCCGTCGCGAGCTGGTAGAAGTAGTAGTTGGCCGACCCGGGGGCCGGCGCGATGTCGACGACCATCGGCCCGAAGAAAGGAGCGACGGGTTCTGTGATCCCTCCTTCGTGGGAATCCGGGCGCACGGGGTGCCCGAGGCCGACCAGACGGCCGACATCGGCCGCCCAAGCGCCCGCCGCGTTGACGACGACGCGTGTTTGGTAGCGTCCCTTGGACGTGGTCACGCCCTGAACTCGGCCATCCCGCACCTCGATGCCCACGGCGGCCTCGACGAAGTGGAAATCGACACCAGCCCCCTTCGCCCGCTCATACAGGGCATGCCCGAAGAGGAGCGGCGAGCAGTGACCGTCGCCCGGCGAGAACGTGCCGCCAATCAGGCCGTCGGGGCGAAGCGGCGGGACGATCTTCAGGAACGCGTCGCGATCGTACCACTCGATGTCAAGTCCGTATCGCTTCTGGATGACGAGGAGGTCCTTGAGGGTCTTCTCCTCGCGCGGCGAGTAGGCGACGAACGAGTACCCTCCGGTCGTCCACTCGATGTCGTCACCGTACGTGTCCTTCCAGGTTCCGGCAATCTCGAGCGACCTCAACCCCAAGCGGATCTTGGCCGGATCGGAGTGCGTCGCGCGAATGCCTCCGATCGCCGCCTTGTTCGAACCCTGGCCGGGGCTCGCAAACGGCTCGAGAACGAGGACCGACAGACCGCTCTCGGCCATTGCCCACGCCGCCGGAACTCCGACGCTGCCGGCCCCGAGGATGATGACGTCGTAGGTTGAGCGCGGCACGCTACTTCGCCCCCTTCCCGCGGACCTTCGCATCTGTGCGCAGGCCTACATCCTCGTTCGACGCGCCGGCGAGAACACCGAGCGGTACTTCGACGAAGAGCGGCCGGCGCACGTTCTCCGTCACGTCAACCAACGAGACGCCCTCCTCACGGAAGAGCCGTTGAATCAAGGCGGCGCACGTCTTTCCCCCGCACGCGCCCATTCCGGCTCTGGTAACGATCTTGATCTCATTCATGTCTCGATACCCCTCGCGAATCCGCGCACGAATCTCGCCCGCCGTAACTCGTTCGCAACGACAGACCATGGCGTCGTCGCCAAGCGACTCGACGGCCTCGGGGAGCGGCTGGGAGATCCACGGCTCCTGAACTCGGATCCCGGCAATCCGCGCCGCGATGTCGCGGGGAGCTCGTACCTTGACAAGCACCGTGCGGTCGTTCTTCGGGAGCGCCTTCACCTCGAGGACGGACACCTCACCCAAGGGAGTCCCAACGTCGTCGAGAACGACGACGCGATTCCCCGGGGAGAGCCGATCGCTCGGGAACTCGAACGGCATCGTGACGATCGGGCCACCCTCCCCTCGCTCATCGACCAGGGTGATCGCAAGTCCCGGGCAGACCGTCACGCACCGTTCGCAGCCGACGCACGCCTTCCCGCCTTCCGCTCCGCGGAACTCCGGAAGGCAACGGAGGTCGGTTTCTTCGATGGCGATCAGCTTCTGAGGGCAGACCGACGTGCACGGGTTGCAGGGGATCTCCTGCGAGCAGTGGAAGACGGGGTACACGGCTCCGGCTCCTCCGTCCAGGTACCGATCGAGCGACGCGCGCTCGACGGCCAACCCAGGCTTCGACTTCAGGATCTCGCCCATCCGAGACCACGCAGCGGGGATCTCATCGGCCGTGGCTCCGAGCGCCCGGGCGATCTCAAGCCCCTTAATCTTCCCCGCGAAGATGGCTGCCGACGCCTCGGCGATCTCCTCCGCGTCGCCGGCGGCGTAGACGGGAAGGCCGAACTGGACGGCGGCCTTGTGGAACTCGTCCACCGGATCGAGTCCAACGGCGATCAGCACCGTGTCACAAGCAAACGATCGTTCTGTCCCCGGGATGGGGTGGAAGCCTTTATCGATGGCGGCAATCGTCACCGACTCCACCTCCTCCGTTCCATTCGCGGACAGGGCGGTGTGCGAGGTGTAAATCGGAACTCCCATGCGCGCGAGCTTGTCCCTGTGAACCTTGTAGCCGCCGCACTCCGGGAGCGCTTCCACCAAACCCACAACATCGATGCCTGCCTGCAATGCGTGGTACCCGGCGATGAGCCCCACGTTGCCACCACCGACGATGAACAACCGTTCGGCGGCGCGCACAAGATCGCGGTTGACGAGTGTTTGGAACGCGCCGGCGCCGTAGACGCCGGGGAGCGTGTTCCCCTTAAAGACAAGCGACTTCTCGCGCGCGCCGGTCGCCACGAGGAGAACTCGCGGCTTGACGAGCGAGTACGTGGCGCCGCGGAGAACCCCGACGAGGCCATCACTGAACACCGCGAGCGCCGTGCTGTCGAGCCACACCTCGACCGACGGGAGATCGCGCACACGCCCTTCGAGCTTCGACGCGATGTCGATTCCGCGCGTCCCCGCGTGCACAGCGTCGATCGACCCGAAGAACCGGTGAGTCTGCAGGACAAGCTTCCCGCCAAGGCGGTTCTTGTCATCAACCACGAGGACGTTTATGCCCCGGCCTCCGAGCTCGATCGCCGCCGAAAGCCCCGCGGGTCCGCCGCCGAGAACAAGCACGGAGACGTCCTTCTTCTCGGGCTCTCTCGTCTCGAGCGCCCGCTCGATCCGCGGAAGGTGCGGAAGGCCGTCGAGCGGCTCGACGTGCAGTCCTGCCGTCGCCGGTGTCATGCACGCCTTCACAGCAAGGCCGTCGGCGAGAACCATGCACTGTGAGCACTGCCCATTGGCGCAGAAGAGCCCCTGAGGCGCGCCGTCCTTCGGATGGTGTCCAACGACGCGAACGCCCGCGGCAAAGAGCGCCGAAGCGATCGTCTCGCCGGGGTACGCCGAGACTGCTTTCCCGGCGAACGTGAAGGGGAATGGGGTTCCTCGTTCCTTGCGGACGATGGGGTGGCCTTCGATCCGCGTCATGTGCTGTCAGACTCCTTTCGGCGGGGTGAGTCGTCCAAAGACGACGCCCCGCCCCCGGCGCCGGTGTCGATAAACCGCTGCGTAACGGCCATGAGGATGCGAGCCTCCGAGCTTGCGGGGGTCGAGTACGCGTGGGGCTCCGCCGCGCGAACCAGGTAGCTGTCTCCTGCCTCAAGATGGAAGACCTCGTCGCGGAGCCGAAGCCGCAGCTTCCCCGTGAGCACGTAGCCGAACTCCTCCCCGTCGTGCGTCGATTCCGTCGGCTCCGTGCCCGACGGAAACTCGGCGATCAAGAGTTCCTGAACCGGCGCCAACGGAAGCTGCCGGGTCAGATACCCGTAGGTTACGGTCGAAGCGCCGATGCGAATGTGGAGTTGTTGAGCCGCCTTCGTCACAACGGGAGTCGCCTCGCTCAGCGGACGATCGCTCGAGAAGAGCGTCTCGATCCGCAGGTCGAGCGCGCGGCAGATCGCCGAAAGCGAAACGATCGAGAGCGTCGACTGCCCCCGCTCGACCTGCGAGAGGAAACCGGTCGAGAGTCCAGAACGCTGCGACAACGCCTCGAGCGTCCATCCGCGCTGCTGGCGAGCCTGCCGAATTCGTGGGCCGAGGTCTTCCATGTCTTTCACTATATCGAAGACCGTCTTCAATATCCATACAGATGCATCGAAGCACCACGTCCTCTACACTGTCCGCGGCGAAAGGGGAGAGAACGCATGCACAAGGATCGACTCAAGTTCCTGAAGAAGTACATGGACACGGTCTGCCCGACGGGCTACGAGGAGGACGCATCGCGGGTCTGGCAAGAGGAAGCGGATCGCTTCGCGGATCGTACGTGGGTCGACGTCCACGGCAACACGATCGCCGCGATCAACGAAAAGGCCGCGTTCCGCGTCATGCTGGCCGGCCATGCCGACGAAATCGGACTGCTCATCAGCTACGCCGACGACCAGGGATACCTGTCGTTCACCGGACTCGGTGGCTGGGACCCAGTAATCCTTCCCGGTCAGCGGGTTCGAATCCGCACGCAGCACGGCATTGTGCTCGGCGTGATCGGCCGCAAGCCGATCCACGTCATGAAGGACGAGGACCGCAAGGCACCGCCGAAGCTTGAAGACTTGTGGATCGACATCGGGGTCTCAAGCAAGGCCGAAGCGCTCAAGCTCGTGTCGATCGGAGACCCCGCCGTCCTCGACTACGACACCCAGGAACTGCGCAATGGGCTTCTCGTCGGCCGCGGGATCGACGACCGCATCGGAGCGTTTGTCGTCCTCGACGCCCTTCGCCGCCTGGCGGAGAAGAGGACCAAGATCGGCGTCTACGCCGTCGCCACGGTTCAAGAGGAGATCGGCGCGCGCGGGGCGCAGACGAGCGCTTTCGGCATCGACCCGCAGGTGGGAATCGCTGTCGACGTCGGGTTCGCCACTGACTTCCCCGGAATGGACGACGCCAAGAAGAAGTGGGGCGAAGTCAAGATGGGCGGAGGACCGATCATCACGCGGGGCCCGAACATCAACGCGCCCCTCTTCCGCCTCCTCGTAAGCACCGCCGAGGCGAAGAAGATCCCGTACCAGTTCGACACGTGCCCAAGAGGAACCGGAACGGACGCGAACACGATCCAGATCGTCCGCGGCGGAGTCGCCACCGCCGTCCTTGGAGTTCCAAACCGCTACATGCACTCTCCGTGCGAGATGGTTCACCTGGACGACGTCGAGCACACGATCGAGCTGATGGCAGAGACCACCGAGCGGATGAAGGCGACGACGAACCTAATCCCTGGATAGCTCAGGCGGAAGCGGGAGGAACCTGTAACGGGCCCTCCCGCTTTCCTTTTCTCCGCCTCGGGGTATCATGAGGCGATGGGGAGCTCAAGAGATTGGGCTGAGAGGAGGGACTCCCTCGACCCTTAGAACCTGATCTGGGTAATGCCAGCGCAGGGAATGTCCGTGACCAGGCGCGTGTCCGCCATCTGAGACCTGGGCGCCGGGAATCCCTTCGAGACCGTCTACCTCTTACTCCCCTTCGGGGAGGCATGGTGAAGCCGAGCGTACTCATTCTTGCGAACGGCCGCTGGGACGATGCGGAGGCCGTCCGCACGTTACGTCGGAGCGCCGACGTCTGCTTCGCAACGGACGGGGCGTGGGCGAAAGCGCGCGCCGCCGGAGTCCCCGTTGACGTGGTCATCGGCGACCTCGACTCCCTCTCCGCCAGCGAGCGCGCCGACCTCGACGCGTCGGGTATAGAGGTGATCTCGTTTCCCGAGGCCAAGGACTGGACGGACCTCGAGCTTGCCGTCGACCACGCGCTCCGCGCGCATCCCTCGCGCATCGTCATCTACGGTGCGCTGGGCGGCCGCATCGATCACACGTTTACGAACGTCCACCTTCTTGAGAAGGGTCTCGAGACACGGGTCCCTATCGAGTGTGTCACAGCTTCCGAGACCGTCCGCCTGATCGATGAGGACCTGGTTCTTCCGGAGGCTCTCCAAAGGGACACGGTGTCTCTCGTGCCGATCACGGAGTCCGTGAGGCTGTCGACGGAGGGGCTTCTCTACGAGCTTCACGAGGAGCAGCTCCTGCGCGCTGCGTCGCGAGGGGTCTCGAACGTGGTCCGCGCCTTGCCTGTTCGTATCTGCGTCGCGGACGGGCGCCTTCTCGTCATCCACACGCGAGGGAACGATGAGGGGACCACATGAGACCTACGAACGCCGCGGTGTCGCCCCGAGCGTTTGTCCGAAGCCTATACCGGCTGCGCGGTGTCGCTGGATTGGTCCTCTTCGTCGCGCTGTGGCAAGGAGTCGTCTCGGGGTTCCGGCTCCCTCCCTACCTCCTGCCCTCCCCGGTCGAGACGGTGCGCACGCTCGCCGAGGACGCCACTCTCCTGGGCCCGCATCTGGCCATGACCGTCGTGGAGACGGTCGCGGGGCTGGCCCTCGCAGTCTCCCTAGGCATCAGCATCGCCATCCTCATGAGCGCATCGCGCTGGACCCGCGACCTCCTCTACCCACCCCTCGTCCTGTCGCAGGCCATCCCTTTGATGGCCATCGCACCTCTGATCCTGATCTGGTTCGGGCTGGGCATTCTTGCCAAGGTCCTGATCGTCGCGTTCGTCTGCTTCTTCCCCGTCGCCGTGAATGCGTACGAGGGATTCCGCGTGGTGGACCCCGCCTACCGCGAGTTGCTCAATACGCTCGGCGCGACGCGCGCCGACCGCTACCGCCACCTCTACCTCCCTGCGACACTCCCGGGGATCGTCGCGGGGCTGAAGCTCGCCGCGACGTACAGCGTTCTCGGCGCCGTTGTCGGGGAGTGGCTTGGCGGCTCGAGAGGCTTGGGGGTCTACATGACGCGCTCGCTGCAGTCGTTTCGGACGGATCGCCTCTTCGGGGCGATCCTCGTGGTGATGGCGCTGAGCTACGGACTGTTCAAGCTGGTCGACCTTGCCGGCGCCCGCCTCACACCGTGGCTCGGAAGGAGAAGCCATGCGTAGAAGAATGTGGACTGGAATTGCCGTCGCCGTTTTCGCCATCTCGGCGAGCGGAGCGGGGGCGGACGTAGTGCGCATCGCCCTCGACTGGACACCGAACACGAACCACACGGGGATCTTCGTCGCTCAGGATGCCGGCTACTTCGCGGCGGAGGGGCTCGAGGCCGTCGTCATGGAACCGGGTCCGACTGTGGGGCTCCAACTCGTCGCGGCGGGTCACGCCGAGTTTGCCGTGTCGATGCAGGAAGAGGTCACGATGGCGCGATCCCAGGGGTTCCCGGCCGTCTCGATCGCGGCCCTCTACCCCCACAACACGTCGGGGTTCGCCGCAGCTCGCGACCGCGGAATCCAGACGCCCGCGGACTTCGTCGGCCGGCGCTACGGCGGATGGGGAAGCGAGCTGGAGAACGTGATGATTCGCACAGTGATGGCAACGGCAGGCGCCGACGCCAGCTCTGTGGAACTGGTCAACATGGGAACCCTCGACTTCGCCACCGCCGTCCGCCGGGACCTGGCGGACTTCTTCTGGATCTTCTACGGCTGGGACGGCATCCACGCTCAACTCGAGGGCATCGATTTCGTGTACATCCCGCTCACGGATCTCGCCCCCGAGCTCGACTACTACACCCCCGTCATCGTGACGTCGGAGCGCCTTCTGGCCGAGAATCCGAGCCTTGTCTCGCGCTTCCTCCGTGCGCTGGCACGCGGATGTGTGGACGCCGCCGCGCGCCCGGACGAGGCCGCCGAGGCCCTCCTCCGGCACGCCCCCGAGTTGGATCGAGCCCTCGTCATCGCATCGCAGCGATGGCTTGCCGTCCAGAGCGTCTCCGACATTAGCGTGTGGGGGCATCAGGATCCCGCCGTATGGCACCGCTTCGCGCAGTGGGCGCTCGAAGGCGGTTTGATCGACGAAGCCATCGACCCCGACGCCGCGTTTACGAACGCGTTTCTCCCCGGAGGGGCGACGTCGCCGTGATCCCTCTCGTCGACGTCGACGGACTCGAGAAGTCGTTCGGAGATCTCCGTGTCCTCGGGCGAGTTTCGTTCCGGGTCGACGAGGGAGAGATCGTCGGAATTCTCGGCCCGTCGGGGTGCGGCAAGACGACACTCCTGCGGGTCCTGCTCGGTTTGGAATCGGCCGACGCCGGCGTGGTCGCCACTCGGCTCGAGCGGGCCGGGTACCTTCCGCAAGACGTCCTCCTCTTCCCGTGGAAGACCACGATGGAGAACGCGGAGCTTCCGCTGGAGCTCCACGGGGTACGCCGCGACGTTCGGCGGGCACGCATTCGCCAAGAGTTGCCGCGCTTCGGGCTCGAGGAGTTCGCCGACGCCTATCCGCACGAGATGTCGGGCGGTATGCGGCAGCGGGTCGCACTCCTGCGAGCAGTCCTGACGGGAAGCCGCACCCTCGTGCTTGACGAGCCGTTCGGCGCCCTCGACACCCTGACCCGCCATCGGCTCCAGGACTGGCTCTCGTCGCTCCTCGAAGAGCTCGACCGAACGCTTCTCTTCGTGACCCACGACCTCGACGAAGCCGTCTCCCTCTCGCGCCGAGTGGTCGTCCTGTCCCACCGGCCGGCCCACGTCGTCGGAGAGGTGACAGTATCCCTCACCCGCGCAGAACGAAGCAATCGGCTCGGCCGCCGGGTTCTCGCGGCCCGAGATCAAGTTCTCTCTCTGCTCGAAAGGGGGGACGAGCATGCTGCAGGACAACCCGTTTGACGCCCACGCAAGCGAATACGACGCCTGGTTCGATCGATTCCCGAGCCTCTACGAGTCGGAGCTCTTGGCGGTGCGCGCCATCTTGCCTCCGAGAAAGGGGCGGTGGATCGAGATCGGTGTCGGCAGCGGCCGCTTCGCGTCCCGGCTCGGTATCGACCTCGGGATCGAACCCTCGGAAGCGATGGCCCGCCTTGCGCGGGCCCGCGGCGTCGAGGTCCTCGCCGGCTGCGCCGAGGAGATTCCCCTCGAGGCGGCCAGTGTGCAGGCCTCCTTCCTGATCACGACGGTCTGCTTCCTCTCCAACCGTCCCCGCGCTTTCCGTGAGGTTCGCCGGATTCTTCGGCAAGACGGCGTCGCGGTCGTCGCGTTCATCCCCCGGGACAGCCGGTTCGGATGCCTCTACCGCGAGAACGCAGACGGCGACACGTTCTTTTCCCACGCGCAGCTTCGGTCGACCAACGAGGTGATCGAGGCGCTCACCGAAGCCGGGTTCCACGTCGACCGAACGTTGCAGACGCTCACAGGGGACCCGGCGACGGCCGACGACCAAGTTGAGATTCCGTCTCCAGGCTGCGACCGCGGCTCCTTTGTCGTCGTTCGCGGACGCGCGTCGGAATCGCGGCCTACCTGAGAGGAAGCTTGACAGAACCCGCTCTACGTTCGTAGCATGACGCCATGCCAACGGAGAAGTACTTCCTGATCGTCAACCTCATTGCCGGACGGGGACGCTGCAAAGCCATCTTCCCAAAGGTGAAGCAGGCGCTGGACCGACTCCCCATCGAGTACGACCTGCACTATACGAACGAGCCCCTCGAGGCCGTCGACGTCGCCAAGATGGGGGTCGAGGCCGGGTTCACGCGAATCGCGGCAATGGGCGGCGATGGAACGGTGAACGAAGTGGCCAACGGCCTGCTCGGGGCGAACGTTACGCTCGGCGTCATCCCCGCAGGGACCGGCAATGACTTCATCCGCATGATGGGAATTCCTTCGGATCCCCTCGCAGCGCTCGACGTCCTGATCCATGGGACGGAACGCACAATCGACATCGGACGGGTCGCCGAAGACCGGTACTTCGTCAACGGCCTTGGGATTGGGATCGACGCTCAGGTCGCACGCGATGTCCTCGCCATGGAGAAGCTGCGCGGCGCTCCTGCGTACCTGTACGCCGCCGTTAAGGAGGTCTTCCGGTTCCCGGCATTCGGCGTCCGCCTTCAGTCGGAGGGCTGGGAAGCGAGCGTAGACTGTCTCTCGCTCGGCATTGCGAACGGTAAGTATTGCGGTGGCGGATTCATGCTCGCTCCCCGCGCCGTCATCGATGACGGACTGATCGACGTCGCGGCCATCGGCGATTTTCCGAGGCTCGAACGGCTGTACCGTTTGCCACAGGCACGCGCCGGGAAGCATATCAACCTGCCCCAGGTCCGATATCACCAGGCGGCCGAGGCGACGATCACGTCCGAGGAACAGCTCATCGCTCACATGGATGGGGAGCCCTACAAACCGCCGTCCGGACCCTTCCGAGTGCGCGCCATTCCCCGTGCCCTTCGCGTCCTCGTCCCGAACGGCTAGGCGCGCCCGAACTTCCGGTCCAGCTCGTCCCGATCCAGCTTCACGATGATCGGGCGCCCGTGCGGGCAGCTGTACGGATCCACGCACTCCATAAGCTGATTTACCAAAGCCTGCGCCTCGATCAATGCCAACCGCTCGCCGGCCTTGATCGCGGCGCCGCAGGCGAGTTCGCGCAGGATTCCGTCGTACAGCATTTCCTCGACGCCAGCCTCCTCGCGAAGCCGCTCGACAAGCGCCTCGACCACTTCCTGAAACCCCCGCGGCGTCTGCTCATCAGCAAGCCGCTGCGGATATTCGCGCAGCAGGAACGTCCCGCCCCCGAACGCCTCCAGCACGACGCCGACCCGCTCCAGGACGACGAGGTTTGCGGACAGCACCGCGGCCGCCTCGAACGGCAGCTCGACACGAGCCGGAAGGAGGAAGAGTTGGCGGACGATTCCCGCGTCGGCGGCTTCGCTCTTGAGCCGCTCGTACAGGATTCGTTCGTGCGCGATGTGCTGGTCCACGATCTCCAATCCGTCCGGAGCTTCGACCAAGAGGTACATGTCGTGGAGCTGCCCGACGACGCGTCGGTCGGACTGGACCCTCACTTTTCCGGCCTCTTGCGCGAGCCGCGAGCCGATCCACTGCTCGTGGAGGTCGAGCGGAAGCGGGCGTAACCCACTTGCCGTAAGGTGTGGAATGCCGCTCATCGGTCCCGAAGTGGGTTCCGCCGTTCGCCCGGACGGCTCTGCCGTTCGAACACCGACGGGGATTGCCCGCTGCGGCGACGCGAGCGCTTGATGAAGGGCGGATCCAAGCGCATCCTGAACCTCCCGGACATTCGAGAACCGAACCTCTTCCTTCCGCGGGTGGACGTTCACGTCGACCCGCTCCCGAGGCAAGTCCACGCAGATGACGGCAATCGGAAAGCTGCCGGGACGCAGGATCCCTCGGTATGCGCTCGCCAGCACGTATCCAAGGCCGCGGTCGCTGATCAGGCGGCCGTTGACGACGAACAGCTGGTCGCGCCGATTGCCCCGCTTGAGATCCGGCCGGCTGATGCACCCGGAGATACGGATCTCGCCCCGCCGACCATCGAGGGGAATCATCCCCCGCGCAACCTCGGTTCCGTACACCTGGCTGATCCGATCAAGGAATGACGAGACGCGCGGTGCGGCGAAGACCTCACGCCCATCGTGGGCAAGCACGAAGCCCATGTCCGGGAGGACGAGGGCGAATCGCTGAACGACCCGGTTGATGTGGAGAGCCTCCGTGCGCGGCGTGCCGAGAAACTTCGCGCGCGCCGGAAGATTGAAGAACAGGTCGCGGACCTCCACCGTCGTTCCCGGAGCGCGCGACGCGGGAGCCAGCCCTGCCGACGTCCCTCCCTCAATCGACAGCACGTGCGCGGTCGCTCCGGATGAAGAGCGAGACGTAATCCGCAGCCGCGAGACGGCCGCAATGCTCGCGATCGCTTCCCCGCGGAAGCCGAGGGTGGCGATGGAAAGGAGATCATCCTCGGTTCGGATCTTGCTCGTCGCGTGCCTCTCCCCGCACAGGCGCAGGTCCACCTCGCTCATGCCGAAACCGTCGTCCCGAACGGCAATCGACGTGAGTCCCCCTGCGCTTACGTCGAGCTCGACTGTGTGGCTTCCGGCGTCGATGGCGTTCTCGATGAGTTCCTTGACCACGGAGGCCGGACGATCAATGACTTCGCCCGCAGCGATCTTGTGCGTGAGTTCTTCGGCAAGGCGCTCAATGGGCATACGAGAAGGCTACTCGATCCGGCGACCCCTCACAATTCGCTTGGTTCGCCGCACGGAGTTGGGCTATCGTTCTTCTACCATGCACACGATCTCCAGTCTCCGCAAGACTCTCGGTCTGGCGACGACAAATCAGGTCCGAAACCGCATCGACTCGATTCGCGACGTCCTGGCTCCCCATCTCCGCCGGGGACCGAACAACCAACTCCTCATCAGTGACGAAGGGGTCGCCCTCCTTCGCCAGCTTCAGGAGTTGTACGATGGCGGGCTAAGGATGACCGAGGCGAGCGAAGTTCTAAAGGCTAAGTCTTATACTACATCTGTTTCCGATATTTCGGTTTCGTCTAGTTCAGTACAAAGCCGAACGACACCACCGGAAGGCACGCAGCGCCTCATCCGATCGTTGCAGGATGAGATCGCGTTTCTCCGCCATCGCGTCGCTATTCTGGAAGATCGACTTTCACATGAAACCGAATCAACCGACGATCAGAAGCGCGAGCCTTGGTGGGTTCGGTTGGGGGAGGACGTCGATGTCGCTTAACGTGCCGCTGCAGGGGAACGAGACCTTGGGCCGTGTCCTCGAGAGGATCGACGCTTCGGATGTGGTTCAGGCGTACTGGGCTGCCTCCAACATCACGGCCATCGACCGACTGCGCATCAACGATCACGGCCCGGTACACATCAAGATCATGACCAACATCGCGCTCAAGCTGCTTCGGCTCCTTGTCGCCGCAGAGATCACACCGAGTGCGGTCAAGGACCACGGCCTGCGCCCCGAGGACGCGGAGGTCGTCGTCGTGCTCGCCGCGGCGCTCCACGACGTCGGCCACGCGATCCACCGCCTGGACCACGAGCAACTCTCCCTCATCCTCGCCGCTCCCCTCATCGACGAGTTCCTCGCCGGCCTCTACGATGTTCGAACGGCGACGACGCTCAAGGGAGAGGTGCTGCACGCCATTCTTACGCACCAGCGCGATATCGAACCGCTGACGATCGAGGCGGGCGTCGTCAAGGTCGCCGATGCCCTCGATATGGAGTCGGGTCGGGCGCGGATTCCGTTCTCAACGGGTGGCCCGACGATTCACTCCGTCTCCGCCATGGCGATCCGCAAGGTCCGGCTTTCGGCCGGCGAAACGCGACCGATCAAGATCGCGATCGAGATGTCGAACTCCGCCGGCATCTTCCAGGTCGACAACCTCCTCGGCGAGAAGCTAAAGCATTCGACCATCGCCCCGTACGTCGAGGTCGTCGCGGAAGTCGCTGGGGAAGAGAAGAGCATCGTCCAGCGCTACTCGATCGAGTAGAACGGCCCGCAAATCGCCTCGAACCCCTCGGCCCACCTCGGGTAAGGGGTTCGGCGGCCTTCGGGAGACGCTGTCGTCGATCGGGTTGCCCGCCTCGGGTCCATAGCATCCTGTTTCTGTCTGTGTTCCGGCCGTTGTCGCAACAAAAGAGCCCTTTTGTTGCGACAGTTGTCCCTCTTCCCGGGCCGTGTCCCAGCTACGGTTCTCCCACCAAGGTTCGCTCGGGAGGGAGGCCGAACCATGCCGCTCGAGATCACCTACGAAGACTTCATGAGCCCCGAGCAGGTGCGCGCTCTCAAGGACTACTGCCGGGTGCGGGCCGAGAGCACCACGACCGACGGGCGCGAGAACCCGGTTCGCGACTGGGCCATCCTCCACGTGGCCCTCGACTCCGGCCTGCGAGTGTCCGAGATCTGCGCCCTCCAACTCCGCGACATTCTCCTCGACCCGGCCCACGCGGCCCTCATCGTCCGCGACGGCAAGGGCGGGAAGAAGCGCGGCGTCAAGATGGGAACGGCGCTTCGCGATCACCTCGCCCAGTTCGTGGCGTGGAAGGCCGAGATGGGCGAACCTGTCTCGAACCACTCGCCGCTCTTCGTCTCGTCCCGTGGTGGCGCCCTGACGCGCACCGCCGTCTACCGGGTCTTTCGCCGCTGTGCCGATGCCGCCGAAATCCCGAACCGCTTCTCGATCCATTCCTGTCGCCACACCTACGCATCCATGCTCTATCGGGCGTCGAGCTTCAACCTCCGCCTCGTCCAGAAACAGCTCGGACACCGATCCATCCAGACTACCCAGATCTACGCCGACGTCCTGAACGAGGACGCCGTCGTCGCGGTAGAGAACCTTCCGCAGTAGCGAAGGGCACACCCGCCCCCCTGTTGTATCGCCGTCCCCCGTGCCGGATAATGCGTCGGTCCCCTCTCGCCGCCGGATGACCTATGATGGGAGCGGTGAGAGGTATGAGGTTCTCTCGTGTCTTGAAGCGAACGGCGCAGGTAGCTGTGTTTCTTTCGCTTCTTTTTTCTTTTGCGGTCTCCACTCTTGCCACGGTTACGCTCGAGTCGCAGTTCGGGTTTGACGGGCAGCTGATTCGCTTCCGGTACGCGCCCGTGCGCGTCGAGGTGGCCGGCCTCGCGACGCCCGTTGAGGGCAGCATCGTCGTCAAACAGTACGTTGGCTCCGACCCATCGAATCCGACGCCGCTCACGCACGAGATCGCACGAGGTCAATTGGACAACGGAGTCTACCAAGCGGCGCTTCCTGCTTACGATCTTCTCCTTCCCGCCGTCATCCAACTGCTTGGACCCAACGGGGAAGTCATTGCCTCGACGACTGAGAACGTTCGACAGGCTTCGCGCGGCCTCCCCTTCATCGTCATCGCCGGGGAAGCGCGCCCGCTCGACGGGACGGAGTCGATCCTGGCAACCTCCGAGCTTCCCGCCGACTGGTGGGCCTACGACCCCGTCGAAAGCCTCTGGCTCACGGCACCGCTCTTGGATCAAGCTGTATGGAATGCTGTGGGCGAGTGGGTCACTTCTGGAGGCTCCCTTGTTCTCTTCTCCGGCTCGGATTTCTACCAGTGGGATTCTCCGGCAGCACGTGCGCTACTCCCGCTCTCCACTCCCGCCCTACGCGAGACCGCTCCCGGGGCATTCCTCCTCACGGGAACGCCGCGAACGGGCGCCCAAGTCCTCCTCAGCAAGGACGGCGAGCCGCTCCTCCTCCGGATTCAGCACGGGGCGGGCCACGTCTCCCTCGTCACGACGCGCCTACGAGACATCAGCGACGCAGACCTCCAACGAATCGCCACGCGCATCCCCTCTTCACGCCGCCTCGTGTCCGTCGACCTTGTCACGCAGGAGGCGCTCAACAACAGCCGGGTGGTTCGCCCCCTCTACGCATTTGCGCCGGCCGTTGTTCTGGCCGTCATTCTGGGCTTTGTCGGCTTCCGGCGCATCGCAGCACGTAGAACCTTCGCATTACCATGCGCTCTGCTCTTGGCGGGAATCACGGCTGCGACGGTTGCGTCCGGATTCTATGTAAACCGGGTCGGGAGCATTGCTTATCAATATAGCATTAACACGTCGCTATCTGTCCGCACATCGTTCGTTGCTACGATGGATTCGTATGCTTTCTTCTCACTCGGTTCTACGTCGGTTACGATCGACCACGACAAACGCCACTTCCCGATCCAGGCCGATGTGTGGGTCACCACAAGGAGCCTGTACGAGCTCAACAGCAGCGTGAGCCGTACCACATTGGCGCTGCCGGCTCGCACGCGCCGTTTTGTGCGCACGTGCGGAACAGAAGGCGCCGAGTGGGAACTCCTCGTGTCTGAAGACGCCCGCGCGTTCCGGATCGCGAATCCGGACGGGCGGCAGACAGCGGCGGCTCTTCTCTTCCTCGACGGCCTGTTCTACGAGATTCCCCTCGTCAACGGCCGGCCTCGCGAGGACTTCGTCTTCAACGATCTGCGCCATGTCAGCGTGTCGTCGATGACCGAACCGGAATTCGCCCTGTACACGATCTCCGGCGATTGGCTGGCGAGTTCCGCTGGAACCTGGCTTCTGACGTACGAGGAATCGTCCAGCGTCTCCCCCGGCGCAGAGATGCCCGAGAAAGTGAGCCTCGTTCGGATGTGCATCGCAGAAGGAGGACGGACGTGAGGACTTCCGATCTCGTCTTCGGCCGCGGCGGATACGCGACGGCACTCACCCTCCTCATCGGAACCGGCTTGGCTCTTGTCCTGTCTATGCCTTGGGCGGGCCGCGTCGCCGACTTCTTCATGTTTCCTTGGAGTCCCACGCCGGTCGCCTTCTTCTTCGTCCTCGCAGCGCTGGGCGCCGTCCACGCGATGAACCGAGGCGCCGCCGTAGAGCCGCTTCCTCGAATCCAGCGACGGCAACTCCTCTCCCTGCCTCTGCAGGTGGGGTTCGTTCAAGCTCTCGTTCTTCCCCACGTGGCCATCTGCACAATCCTGCTTCCCGCCCGTCACGCAGGCCTCCTCTGGATGACGTGGGGATACGTCGGCTTGGTCAACGTCGTGTTGGCGATCGTCTCATTCCGTGTCAGCGCCCGCTGCTTCCACAGGGGCCGCTCTGTCGTCTTCCCTCTCTGCTGCGTAGCGTGTGCGTACTACGCCTTTCCTCTCTTGTTCGAGTTCGCCCCCGAGCCATTTCGAACGGCAGCGCTTGTGAGCCCCGCTGCCGCTCTTTGGAGCATGCTTGCGGGAGATGAGTCGTCGGGAGCTTTGCTCTGGTCGTTTGGGGTCCCGGCCCTCCTCGGCCTCGTCCTTTTCATCTCCACGCGCCGGCGCGTTTCGAAGGAGGAGCATGCTCTCCGCCCTTGACCTGATTGCTCGGCTTGAGCGCCGCGCCCGCCGGGTCCGCGGAGCCTCGTGGGCCGCGAAGGCGTGGGCCGCGGCGGCCATCCTGGCGGTCGTCGCACTTCTTGCGGCGACGCTCTGGACGCCCGCTTCAGTTTCGCGCGTCCGGACGGTTCTCGGCGTACTGCCCGGAGGCGCGGCCCTCCTGGCCTACTCCCTCGGCCGTCGAGCCCGCCCGCCGCTCCCCGAGCTCCTGCTTGCCGTCGACGAGCGCCTGGGACTCGAGGCCCGTCTGAGCGCTCTGTACGAACTGACTCATCACGCCGGCCCCGCGGCTTTCGCATCGCGCATCGCCGCGGACGTGGACCGACGGGCTCCGCAGTGGCAAAAGGGGATCCCGATCGACCGGCGGTCACTCGTGTCCGCGCTTGTCGGCGCCGCGATCCTGGCGGCCGGATTCACCCTCGTCCCGCTTGTCGCCGCCCCGCCCGCCGCAACTCCCATGTTTTCTGAAGGAACAGAAAAAGCGGCCGACGCCGCCTCGACGACGGGCGGCTCCGAACCGCAAGAAGCTTCCGCCGTCGAAACGGCCACAGATTCGTCTCGCACGACGGAGCTACCTGCCCGATCGGGCGCGCTCCGCGACATTCTCGCCGAGCTGCGGCCGTCGGGTAACACACCGAGCTCTCCGTCAGCCAACGGGTCCGAAAGTGAGGGCCAGGAGTCCGACCTGCGCCGCGACCTCGAGCGGTTGAGCGAGCGACTCGACCACAGCACCAACCCCCTCAACATGGCCGAGGAGAAGACCCTGCGCGACTACGTGGCCTCGCAGGCACCCGATCGCCGATCGGAGGTCGACGACGCCGTGGCCGCCTCGGACCTTGACGCGCTTCGACAGACAATCCACCAGCTCATCGCGGAGACGGCGCCGATAGAAAAGATGAAGAGCGGCTCCGCAGTTTCGCAGCTCGCGCCCGACGCGAGCCCGCCGGTCTCGGCTCAAGAAACCCCGTCCTCGGCGCCGCCGCCCACCGCCGCCGCGCCCGGCTCCGACCGAACCGGAGGGGGAACATTGGGAGACGGCTCAACCCCGCAACCGGATTCGACGTTTTCGGAGCCCCCGCCGGTCTTCGAGAGCTCCGAGGTGGGGGTCCTGCCAGTTTCGCCGCCCTCCACCCTTGGTCCAAGCGGCGCGTACTCCGAGTACCTCACGGCCGGCGTGCCCGTCGAGCCCCCGCAGGCAGGAGCGACAACAGCGGGGAACGTGGCTTTCAGCTTCGATCGGATCGACACCGCCATCTCGGGGCGCGACATCCCGGATGGCGCCGTCGACACCATTCGCACGTACTTCGAACGAATCACGGAGGAGAACCCATGACGACGGAAGTGAGACTCGAGGAGGCGCAGAAGACGTTCGAGCGTCTCGAGCGAGCGGTCGCGCAGGTTATCGTCGGACAGGAGCCCGTCGTGCGGTTGACGCTCATCGGGCTCCTGTGCCGCGGAAACGTGCTCTTGGAAGGAGTTCCGGGGTTGGGCAAGACGCTCCTCGTCCGCACTCTCGCCCACGCGCTCGGGCTGCGGTTCTCGCGGATTCAGTTCACCCCCGACTTGATGCCCGCCGACATCCTCGGCACGAACATCATCGGGGAGTGTGAAGGGACGAGGCACTTCGAGTTCTCCCGCGGGCCGATCTTCGCTCACATCGTCCTCGCGGACGAGGTCAATCGTGCCACGCCGAAGACCCAGTCCGCGCTTCTCGAGGCCATGGAGGAACGGACCGTGTCCGTGGGAGGCACCACCTATCCCTTGGACGAGCCGTTCATCGTCCTCGCGACCCAGAACCCCATCGAGATGCAGGGAACGTACCCGCTCCCCGAGGCCCAGGTCGACCGATTCCTGCTCAAGGTCAATGTCCCCTTTCCATCGCTCGATGAGCTCGTTCGCATCACGACGCTGAACACGGAATCGGCAGCGATCGCCTTCCCGTCGGCCGTCGCATCGGCGGCCGACGTTCTCGCCGCTCGGGTCGTAGTCCACCAGATCCCGGTTGCGGAGGGGCTGAGACAGTTCGCGGGACGCCTCGTCCTCGCGACGCACCCCGACAGCGCCGACGCGCCCGAGACGGTTCGCAACTACGTGGAGTACGGGGCGAGTCCCCGTGCCGCCATCGCCCTCATCCGTGCCGCGAAAGCCCACGCGTTCCTCTCCGGCCAGGTTCACGTCCGCCCCGCCGACCTCGAAGCCATGTTCCTCCCCGCGCTCCAGCATCGAATCATTCTCAACTTCCGAGGGGAAGCGGAAGGGGTCACGCCGTCGAGCATTCTCGCCGAGGTCTGGCGGAAGGTGCCGGTGGCCTGATGCAGCAGCTGATCGAAGGCGGATTCCTCGAGCGGTGGGCGAACCTTCGGTTTGCCTCGCGGCGCCGACAAGCCGGCCGCTTTACGGGATCGCACGCCTCGCCACGGGCGGGAATGAGCGTCGAATTCGCCGACTACCGCGAGTACGTCCCCGGCGACGACTTCCGCTACGTGGACTGGAACTTGTACGGCCGACTCGACCGTCTCCTCGTCAAGACCTTTGTCCAGGAGGTCGACGTTCCCGTCTACTTTCTCCTCGACGTGAGCGGATCCATGCGCCTCGGGGCCCCGCAGAAGGCCCACTACGGGGCGCAGCTCGTACTGGCCCTTTCGTACTTGGCGCTCCGTAGCCTTGACCGCGTCGGGGTGTTCCCGTTCTCGGATCGCCCACTCGACTCCGCCCCTCCACGACAGGGAATGACCCAGTTCAGCGCGATCCTGCGCTTGCTCTCAAGCATCGATCCTGACGGACGCACGTCGATCTCGGAGGGAGTCGCGGGATTCCTGTCTCACACACGCGAAACCGGACTCGTCGTCCTCGTTAGCGACTTCCTCTCGGCTGACGACCTCCGGGATTCGCTTGCCCGCCTCCACCATCGCGGTGACGAGGCCATCGCCATTCAGGTTCTCGATCGGGAAGATATCAACCCCACCATCACCGGACCGGTCCACTTCGTCGACGTCGAGACCGCGGATCGGATCAGCCTCGCTGTCGGATCAAGCACGCTGGATGCCTACCGAAAGCGGTTTGAGGAGTTCCAGGCCTCCCTGCGGAATACCTTCCTCCAACGCGGGATCCCGCTGTTCGTCGCTCCCACAGATAGGCCGCTCGAAGCGCTGATTCACCAGGACCTGCGCGCGGGAGGCATTCTCGAATGACCTTGGCCCATCCGGCGGCTCTCGCGCTCCTCTCGGCTTGGTTGCTCGTCGTCCTCTTTGCGGTCCTCCGAACCCGCCAGCGTCGCCGCGAAGTCGGAACCCTGTTCCTGTGGCGAGAACTCCACGATTCCCCCGCCGCGCGAACGCGGGACCTCCGCTTCCTCCTCGATCCGCTTCTTCTGCTACAGCTCGCTTGCGTCCTCGCTTTCGCCTTCGCGCTCGCGGAGCCGGAGTGGGTGGTTCATCGCCCCGGCCCACGCAGCCTTGCCGTCCTAATCGACGGCAGCGCCAGCATGCGAACGATCGTGGACGGCGAGCGAACTCGATACGACGACGCCATCGACGGCGCGCTCGAGCTTCTGGCTCGTGCCTCCGCCGCGTCGGTGGCCGTCGTCCAGTGGTCGAACGAGCCCGTCGTCCTCGCGGCCGCTGGGTCAAGCCTTGCTGAAGCGCGGTCCGCGCTGCTCGCGTCATCCCCCACCTGGCGCGCGGACGGGACCGACGCCGACCTCACACGCGCCGTCTCCGCCGTAGGTGGGCCCGTCCCGTTCGAGCGGATCGTCCTCTTCACCGACCGCCCGGCCGGACCGACGCCCTTTCCGGTGGAGACAGCCTTCGTGTCCGGGGGACAGAACGTCGCCATTACCGCGTTCACCGTGCGTCCAAACGTCGACGGAGCCGGAGTAAGCGCGTTCATCGAGCTCCGGAATGATACACGCGAGTTCCAGACTGCGCGGCTTCAGGTCGGCGACGAGTTTCACCGAACAACCCTCGATGCGTTTCTCGAACCCGGCGAGACGGCTTCGCACATCATTCCCTTCCCCGGCTCGCGGGGAACCCGGTTCACGGCTGCGATCGACGTCACCGACGACTACGCCGGCGACAACGTACGGTACTTCTCGCTTGAACGCTCGATGGTCCTCCGAGTCCGATGGATTGGAACCGAGAACCGATTCCTGTCAGCGGCTCTCGAGTCGGTGCTGCCGGTCGTGCGGGTCCAAGACAACGAACCGGCGGATCTCACCGTCGCCTGTGACACCGCCCTCTCCGCCCTTCCGTCCGGCCACACGCTCCTTGTTCACTCAAGCGTCGAGGACGTCGTACTGATCAACGAGGCGGAACCGTCCCGCGGCACGGCGGTTGCGTGGATCCCCGATCACCCGTTTCTCGTCGGCGTCCGGGCCGCGGACATCTTCGTCCAGCGCATGCCCGCCGTCACCGTCTCGGTCCCATCGAAGACCCTTCTCGGCGTCGGAACCACGCCGCTCCTTCTCGAGGTTCCGGATCCAGACCGCACAATCCTCATCCTCACCGCTGACCTGCTCGCCACGAATCTCCCGATCACCGTGGACTTCCCTTTGCTCGTCCGCGCGTTCGTCTCGTCCCTCGTCCGCACCGAGCCTGGTCTGGTTCCCGAGTGGACCCACGTTGGTGATCCCGTGCCCCTGGATCGTTCCGGAGCGACGGCCGCCGTCATCACTCCCAACGGGTTGTCGGTGCCCTTGGCCGACGGGCAACGCGTCTTCCTTCCCGATGGACCCGGAGAGTACACGTTGGTGGTCGGCGACGATCGCTACCCCCTCTCCGTCAACGTTGATCCAAGCGAGTCACTCTCCGTGACCTCAGGGTCTCCGGAGCCCCCCCTCACAGCGTCGACCTGGACCTCATCGTCGGTCGCGGCGCCGCAGACCGCAGTTTTGTGGCCCGTCCTCACCGGCGCCGTCTGCACTCTGCTCGTCCTTGAGCTTGCCCTTGCCCGCCGCTGGGCAGCCAGGTCTAGGAGATCCACTTGATCCGCTTCGGTCTCCCCGCGGCGCTCGCCGCTCTTCCAGCGCTCGCCCTCATCCTGATCGTTCTGCGGCGAGGGAAGGCACACCACGACCTACTCCGATACGCGACGCTCGCCCTCGTGGCGCTCGCCCTCGCCGATCCTCGGCTCTCCGTGCGCGACGCGAGGAACAACGTCGTCTTCCTCGTCGACCGGTCAGCGAGCGTGGCCCGCACGACGAGCGATCGCAACCTACGCAACGCAATCGGCGCCGTCGTCGCCGACCATCCTGGCTGGAGCTACGGAGTCGTCAGCTTCGCCCGAACCTCCGAGGTCGACGCGCCGCTTGGCGCAATCCCCGTGCCGTCTTCCGTCCATCCAGACCCCACCGGGTCCGACCTCGTCGAAGGTGCCCGCCTCGCACTCTCCCTGTTGCCGACGGGAGGAGCAAACCAAATTGTCGTCCTGAGTGACGGCCGCTTCTCGTCGGACGCCATCACGGCCGCCACCGAGGCACAATTGGCGTCCGTGCGCGTCAGCGCCATTCCGGTCGGCGAATCCCGACCGGACGACGTCCGACTGTCCGCGTTCGACGGTCCACGAGAGGTCTCTGTCGGCCGCCCTGCCGCGTTCTTCGCCAGCGTATCGAGCAACGTACCTGGTCGCGCGACGATCGCTCTCTACCGTGGAGGGCAACTCGTCGAGGCCCGCAACGTGGCACTGTCAGGCTCGCTGGATACGTTCACCTTCTCCGACGCCACGACCGAGCCGGGGTTCTACGAGTATCGCGTTGTTGTAAAGCAGGAGGGGGACGCGGTTCCCGAGAACGACGCCCGCTCGCTGGTCGTCCGGACGGTGGACCACCCGTCTGTCCTTCTGGTCGACGTCCGCGGAGACTCGGCCCTTCCCAGCCTTCTCCAATCCCTCGGCGTCGACTTCGTTCAAGCGCAGGCCGTTCCGTCCCTCGCGACGCTCTCTGACTACCGCCAAGTGATCTACGCCGGCCAGGCGCTCCAAGACCTCACAGGCCCGCAAGTCAACGACCTCACCCACTACGTCAAGAACCTCGGCGGCGGATTGCTTGTCGTGCAGGGTGACCGTGAGGTCCGTGGATTCGAAGCTGGCCCGATCGAATCGCTCCTTCCCGTGTCCTTCTCCGTGCCGGAGAAGGGTCGGTCGCCGAGCATGGCCATTGTCTACCTCCTCGACCGCTCCTCAAGCATGAACGAGCTGGCCGGCGACCGCGCCAAGATCCGTGTCCTTCGAGAGGCCGCGGTCGCCAGCCTTCTTCTCCTTCCCGGAGACACCCTGGTCGGCATCGTCGGCTTCTACGACAACTACGATTGGGTTTTCCCCCTCCAGCAACTCGGTGACGGTACGGGAGCCTACCGCGCCGTTGCTGCACTTAACGCGTTTGGTGGGACGGATATCTACTACCCGCTCAACGACGCGATCGACCAACTCATCGCGGCCGACGTCCGCGTGAAGCACATCCTCCTCGTCTCCGACGGCCAGACGACCGAAGTCGGTCGTGACTACCCGCAACTGCTGCAAAAACTCGACCAACACACGGACATCACCCTCTCCGTCATTGCCGTGAACCGCGACCCGAACGTCCCGTTCTTGCGCAAGCTGGTCGATCATGGGCGCGGAGTTCTCTACTACGCCGCAGACTTCGTGACTCTCCCCCAGGTGACCATCGAGGTCACGCAACGACTGAGCCGCAGCCGATTTATCAACACAGACACCGCCGTCGAGGCCTCGACGGAGTCGCTCGTGGGGCTCGGCACAATTCCCGCCGTTCAGGGATACGTTCTCACCTACCCTCGCAGTTCCGCGTCCACGATGCTGTGGGCCGGCCCGGATCCGCTTCTCTCCACGTGGAGAATCGGACTCGGCAGTGTGACGGTGCTCAACGTCGACCTCTCCGGGGCGTGGTCGCGCGACTGGCTCTCATGGAGCGGGATGCCACGCCTCTTCGAGGAGATCCTCCGCACCACGTCGCCGGTCGTGACGACCACTGCCGGCGTTACGTCTCGGGTCGACGTCGGTTCATCGACGACGTCGGTCTTCTTCGATGTCCGAACCCCCACCGGCAGCTTCGACGACTTCCTCACATTTGCGGGCACGCTCGTGCCGACACAAGGGACCATCGACGCGCCGCAGGTCGCTCCCGGCTTGTACCGAGCGCGCTTCTCGACGCCCGCGGAGGGTGCCTACGCTTTCCTGGTCCAGGAAAGCGGAGGAACCCGCTCGCTCTCGGTGCCGTTGACCGTCCCCTACTCATCGGAGTACGAGGCGTTCGGCGTTGACCGCGACGCGCTCGCCCGATTGACCCAAGCCACCGGGGGCGCTCTCCTCGACGAGGAACGTCACCTGAAGCCGGTTCGGTCGCCCGGCGCGGAGCAAGAGAAACCTCTCTTTCCTATGCTGCTGGGAGCCGCCTTGGCGCTCTTCCTCGTCGACCTCGGCCTTCGTCGACGAGCCGCGTCGCGCGAACCGCGCGCCAGCGGCTCTTCGGAGAGCGCCGATTGAACGTCCCAAACCGGCTCCCTATAATCGCACCGGGTACGGGGAGTGGCGCAGCCTGGTAGCGCGCCTGCTTTGGGAGCAGGAAGTCGCTGGTTCAAATCCAGTCTCCCCGAGTTGATCGAAGGGGGTTCTGCCGTGACGGAATCGTCGCCCCACCTCTCCTTGTACCGTCGATGGCGGTCGCAGACTTTCGCCGAGGTCGTCGGACAGGAGGATGTGGTCCGCACTCTGCGCAACGCTGTTGCCGCTCACGAGACGGCGCATGCCTACCTCTTCGCCGGGGAGCGGGGCGTCGGGAAGACGTCGGTCGCTCGCATCCTCGCACGAGCGATCAACTGCCTCGCACCCAAGTCGGGCGAGCCGTGCAACGTTTGTGCCAACTGCCGCACGATCCTTTCAGGCCGGTCCCTCGACATCGTCGAGATTGACGGTGCCTCCAACCGCGGCATCGACCACATTCGCAAGCTGCGCGAGGAGGTCAACTTCGTCCCATCCGACCTGCAGATGAAGGTCTACATCATCGACGAAGTCCACATGCTGACGAACGAAGCCTTCAACGCCCTGCTGAAGACGCTCGAGGAACCACCGGCCCACGCGGTGTTCATTTTCGCCACCACAGAACCCCACAAGCTACCCCGAACGATCGTCTCGCGGTGCCAGGCGTTCGAATTTCGGCGTTTGCCGGTCGAGAGGATCCGCGACCACGTTCGCCGCGTCGCCGAGTCCGAGAAGATCGGCCTCGAGGACGGTGCGTGCGACCTGATCGCACGCCGTGCCAACGGCGGGATGCGAGACGCGCTGGTCATGCTCGAACAGGCGGCGAGTCACGAAGTCGGACCGGTTACGGAGGCCGCCGTCCTCGACATGCTCGGCCTTGCAGGCCAGGACACGCAGGAGGCGTTCATCCGGGCGCTCGAGGGCGGCGACCGCAGCGCGATCCTTGCCACGATCGAGGCCCTCGTCGAGCGCGGCAAGGACCTCGACCTCTTCCTGGCCGACGTCATCCAACTCCTCCGCGACCGGGTCCTTCTCGGAGGCACCGAAGCGCCGCGGGCTGTTCGCGTCGCGCAAGGCCTGCTGGACATCAAGACCGATCTCTTCCGGGCCCTCGATCGCCAGGTCCGACTGGAGATCGGCGCCCTCGGACTCGCCGAGTTGCTCGTGTCGATGGCGCCGTCCGAACCAGTTTCCAAACAAGCTCCGGCCCCTCACGCCCGGTCGGCCCACGAGGCAAAGACATCCCCCAGAGCGCCGCAGACCATCGTGGGGGAAGTCTCGCAAAAGCCTTCACGAAGCGCATTGCCGACCGAAGCGGAGACACCTTCCCAACCCTCACCCGAGGCCAAACCCAACGCACGACCCGCCTCTCGGGCAGCGTCTGCCGCTCCGATTGAGAAACCCAAGAGCGCCCCCGTGCTTCCTCCGGAATTGGAGGCCCGCTGGACTGCCATGCTTAGTGAGGTCGAGAAGGATCGCATCGCCATTGCGGCGTACTTGACGGAGGCGACCCCGTCCATCGACGGCTCCCGCCTCGTTCTGTCATTTCACCCCGACCACACCTTCCACAAGGAGAGCCTCGAGAAGCACGAGAACCTCCAGTACCTTGCCGGGACGGTGCGCAGGATCTTCGGAGACGCGTTCCACGTGGAGGTTCAGTACGATGAAAACGTCATTCGCAAACCTCTTCCTCGGGACGTTCTCCTCGAGAAGGCCCGGCTCGTGTGCGAGGTGTTCGACGGGAAGATCGTGAAGGAGGCACTGTGAAAGGAATGGGCAACCTGGCCAACCTCGGGAACCTGATGAAGCAGGCGAAGAAGCTGCAGGAGGACCTCGAGCGCGCTCAGGCTGAGATCGCTCAGTTGAAGGTGGAGGCAACCGCGGGGGGCGGAATGGTGACCGCCACGGTGAACGGCCGCGGGGAGCTGCAGAAGCTCAAGCTCGAGAAGGAGATCGTCAACCCCGACGACATCGAGATGCTCGTCGATCTCGTCGTGGCCGCCGTCCAAGAGGCGCAACGAAAGGCCCAAGAAGTCACCCAGGAGAAGCTCGGCCCCCTCACCCAGGGCATGGGGGGAATGCCGGGAATGCTCGGTCTCTAGGGGACAAGCGTCTCTTGCGCGCCCCCCCGCCGCCCCGTATAGTCGGCAAGAGACCGATCGCATCGCGAGGGGGACCGTGCTCAACGAAATCCAGCAGCTACTCAACGTCCAGCGCATCGACCAAGCGCTCCACGAAGCCTCCTCGCACGTCGACCGCCTCCGCGCCCACCGCCAGCAGCTGGAAAGTCGAATCGAACAGGAACGCGCCCACGTCTCGTCCCTCGCCGATCGCCTTCGACAGCTGGAGGTCGAAAGCCACGCCAAGAACCTCGAGGTCGACGACCTCGACATGAACATCCGCGGGTACCAGAAGCGCCTGGACGAGGGGATCATCTCGTTCAAGGAGATGGAAGACCTGCGGACGAAAATCGAGATCGAGAAGGGGCGCATCAACCAGCTTGAGGACGAGGCGCTCGAACGGATGGATTCGCTCGAGGGTGCCCGCGGCGCTCTCGTCGTCACGCGGTCCGAACTCGGCGGAAAGGAAGACGTCCTGCGGGCTCAGATCCAAGACGCCGACCGCCAGATCGAGGCGGCCGTCGCACAGGTCGCCGCCATCACGGCCGAGCGGGCGGGGCTCGTTGCCGCGGCGCCCCCCTACCTCTTCGCTCAGTACGAGGCCCTGCGCGCCAAGTTCCCGAACCCCATCGCCGTCCTGGATCACGGAACCTGCGGCGGCTGCAAGCTCCGTGTGAGCGGCAACACCGCAGAGCGGGTGCGCGGAGGCATGGGGATCGTCACGTGCGAACACTGCTCACGCGTACTCTATCTCTCCTCGGACTGATCCTGGCCGCGCTCTCCATGTCTTCCGTTGCCCAGAGCGGACTGCCGCGCCCGATCGGACAGCTCTCGGACTACGGCGCGGTTCTGAACAGCAGCGGACGCGAGGAGATCAACGCCCGCATCGCGCAAACCGACAGGACTCTTGGAGTGAAGGTCTACATCCTCGCGAGCTGGGAGAGCTCCCAACCTGATGTCGACAGCTTCGCAAGCGCCGTGTTCTCGGCCTGGGGCCTCGGGTCTGGCCGATCCATCCTCGCCGTCTTTCTGCGGACCGGCAGCGAATGGTCGGCGAGCGTCGTCGCAAGCGCGGCGGTTCGGACACAATATGGTGCGATTGCCGACAGCCTCGAGCGACGCATGGCAGACTTCATCCTGCACAAGCGCGTCGAGGAGGCGATGCTTGCCCTGTTCGACGGCTTGGACGAAATCAAGCGCCCGGTGAAGATCGCCCCAGCGAAGAAGCCCGCCTCCGTGCGGGCGCACGGCTTGTCCCCCGTGGTGTCGATTCTCCTGGTCGCCGCCGGGACGGCGGTCCTCGTCGTTCTCATCCACCGCCGCGTGTGTCCGCGCTGCGGCCGCATCCTGCGCGCCGCTCGTCCGCGGGGCTTCTCCCGCACGCGGGGCAAGGTATACTCCTGCAGTCGTTGCGGCTTCCGTCGCCAGCATTAGGAGAGAGGGTCAGGGAGACGCCGGGCGTCGGGTTCCCCGGCGCCTGGAGGAAAGTCCGGACTCCACAGGGCAGACCACTGAGGAGATCTCAGCAGGGGCGACCTTGGGAAAGTGCAACAGAGAGCAGACCGCCGATGGCCCGCCTCGCGCGGGCACAGGCAAGGGTGAAACGGTGGTGTAAGAGACCACCAGCGGCCCGGGCGACCGGACCGGCTCGGTAAACCCTGGTCGGAGCAAGGCCAAGTAAGAAGGCGCTCGAGAGCTGCCCGCTCAAGCCTTCGGGTAGGCCGCCTAGATGAATGTCTCCCCGCGACAGAATCCGGCTTATCGACCCTCTCTCCTTCACGGGTCGACCTCGACTCCAAGGCTGAGACGCCGTCGCCGCCGCGCTTGCTGCTCGCTCAGGGCACCCTTATACTTCGCTCTCGAAAGGACGAGGAGGCGGTTCGGATGTACTTCGATGCGACGTGGCTCATGCTGGTCCCAGCGATGGCCCTCGCGGTGTACGCTCAGTGGAAGGTCCAGTCGACCTACAGCCGCTATGCGACGGTCGACGTCGCGCGACGTACGACGGCCGAGGAGGTCGCGCGTCGCATTCTCAACGCCGAGTACATCCAGGATGTCAGTATCGAGTCCATCGACCGGAAGCTCGGCGATCACTACGACCCGCGGAAGAAGGTGCTGCGCCTGTCCGCTCCTCAGTCGAGCTCCGTCGCCGCGATCGGCGTCGCTGCTCACGAGGCCGGACACGCCATCCAGCACGCCAAGAAGTACGCGCCGCTCGCGCTTCGGTCGACGCTCGTCCCGGTCGCCAACTTCGGCTCCTTCCTTGCCTTCCCGATCTTCCTCCTCGGCCTCTTCACGCAGGTTCCGATGCTCATCACGATCGGCATCATCCTCTTCTCGGCCAGCGTCCTCTTCACGTTCGTTACGCTGCCGGTCGAGTTCAACGCCAGCCGCCGCGCCGTTCATGCCCTCGAAGAGTCGGGGGTCGTCACAACCGAGGAACTGGGCGCCGTAAAGCAGGTTCTCTCCGCAGCGGCTCTGACGTACGTCGCGGCCGCGGCGATGGCCGCACTCCAGCTCCTCAGGTTCATCTTGATCGCGAACCGCCGTCGATGAAGCTCTCTCCTTCTCTGCTCGCCTCCGATTTCGCGGACCTCTACCGCGAAGCGATGTCCGTTGCGCCGCTCGCGTCGAGCCTTCACTGGGACGTCATGGACGGCCACTTCGTCTCAAATCTCACGTTTGGCCCCCCAGTCGTCAACGCGCTCCGGAAGAGGGTTGACTTCCCGTTCGTCATCCACCTGATGATCGACCATCCCGATGAGTACGCACCGCAGTTCAACGTGAGGCCCGACGATACGATCATCGTCCACGTCGAGTCGCCGGGCGGCGCCGACCGCGCCCTCGACGCGGTCCGTTCCACGCCGGCGCACGCCGGCATCTCACTCCGCCCGGTGACCCCCATCGCTCGGCTGGAACCGTACCTCGACCGTGTCTCGATGGTCCTCGTCATGAGCGTAGAACCCGGGTTCGGCGGCCAGTCCTTTCTCCCTGATTCCCTTGCCCGCATCCGCGGCCTCGCCAAGCGAATCGGCAAGCGGCCGATCGAGATCGCCGTCGACGGCGGAATCCATGCCGGAAACGTCCGCGACGTCGTTCGCGCCGGCGCGGACGTCATCATCGCCGGCTCCGCGGTGTTCGGCGCTTCGGACCGGCTCGCCGCCATGCGACAACTGCTTGAGGCGGCACAGTGACCGATCAGGAGTGGATGCAGCTCGCCCTTGACCTGGCGGAGCTCGGAGAAGGGGACGTCAACCCAAACCCCCTCGTTGGAGCAGTCGTCGTCCACAACGGCCACGTCGTCGGCCGCGGCTATCATCGTTGCTTCGGCGGCCCCCACGCCGAGATCCACGCGCTCGACGAGGCCGGGAATTCGGCCCGCGGCGCCACCCTCTACGTCACACTCGAACCGTGCTGCCACTACGGAAAAACCCCGCCATGCACGGACCGAATCCTCGCGTCCGGCATCCGCCGCGTTGTTGCGGCGACCCCTGACCCGAACCCGATCATCTCCGGGCGCGGTCTCGCGACGCTGCGCGAGGCGGGGATCGAGGTCACGGAGGGAGTTCTCGCCGAGGCGGCGCTCCGGCAGACCGAGATCTTCCGGAAGTACATCACGACGGGGCTCCCGTTCGTCCACCTGAAGCTCGCCACAAGCCTCGACGGGCGCATCGCGACGAAGACCGGCGACGCCCGTTGGATCAGCGGCGAGGCGTCCCGCGTCCGCGCCCACCGACTCCGTCGTCGCAACGCGGCGATTCTCGTCGGCATCGGCACGGTGCTCTCCGATGACCCCCGCCTTGATGTACGCCACGTCTTCGGGCGAAGCCCCACGCCCATCGTCCTTGACGCCTACGGCCGTCTCCCGCTCGCTGCGCGTCTCCTCGGGACCGGGCTCTCGCCGATCGTCGCCGCGGCCGCGGTGCCGCCCGAGCGGCGATCGGCCCTCGAACAAGCCGGGTGCCGCGTATGGGAGATCCCCTCCGTGGAGGGCGGCGTAGACCTTCCGCTTCTCGTCCGCCGCGTCGGTGAGGCTGGTCTCGACTCGATTCTGGTCGAGGGAGGGAGCGAGACGGCCGCCTCGTTCCTCGCCGCCGGCCTCGTCGACCGCGTCTCGTTCTTCGTTGCGCCCCTCCTGATCGGAGGTCGAAATGCCGTGCCAGCAATCGGAGGTCTCGGCGTCGATCATGTTGCGGACGCCGTGCGGCTCGTCGATGTGACGACGGAGCAGATCGACGGCGACCTCCTCATCTCGGGGAGGGTTGCGGCCGTGGGCCCTGCTGAGGTTTCATCCGACTCTTGACGTAGCCGTGCGCGGCGAACCAATCGACGGCGCGGCGTAGGGCTTCCTCGATGGGGGTCGAGGGAAGCCCCAACTCACGGCGCGCCTTCGCCGGGTCGTAGTACATGGCGTGGTGCGACATCCGGATCGTGTCCGGCGTCATCCGCGGCGTCGTCCCCGTCACGCGGCACGCGAGCGCATTCACGTAGGAGAGGGCGAGGATCGGCCGGTACGGAACGCGAACCGTCGGCGCCGGGAGTCCGGTCAGCTGCGCCAGGAGTTCAAGCAGTCGTCTCATCGTCACGTTCTCGCCGCCGAGGATGTACCGCTCGCCGATTCGTCCCCGCTCCGCGGCGAGAAGATGACCTTCGGCGACGTCCTCGACGGCGACCACGTTCATCCCGGTCTCAATGTACGCCGGCATGCGCCGGTTCAGGAAGTCGACGATCACCCGGCCTGTCGGCGTTGGCTTTACGTCCCACGGTCCCACGGGGAAGGACGGGTTCACGACGACCACGGGAAGTCCACGTCCTGCGGCCTCGAGGGCCACCTGTTCGGAAAGGTACTTGCTGCGCTTGTACGCGCCGACGATGCGGCTCGGATTCGCGGGCGTTCCCTCGGTGACGACCTCACCCTTCCGCGGCACCGCGAGCGCGGCAACGGAGCTCGTGACGACGATCCGCTTTGCCCCCGCCTCCTCCACCGCGTCGAGCAGGTTTCGCGTTCCCTCGACGTTCACTTCGTAGACCAAGTCCGGGTCGCGAACCCAAAACGAGTAGAGCGCGCCGACGTGAAAGACTCGCTCGCACGACCGCGCCGCGACGCGGAGCGAATCTCGGTCCCGCAGGTCACCTTCCACGACATGGACGGGTAGTCCCGCGATGTTCGAGAGGTCGGAGTCCGGGCGGACCAGCACGCGAACCTCATCACCGGCGCGAAGGAGTGCGCGAACCACGTTCGCTCCGATGAATCCGCTCCCACCGGTAACCAGCGACGTCATCCCACGTCCATCCTCCCTACGAAGCAAAGAAGGCGAGCGTCGCTCGCCTTCCTGTTCTGTGGGCGAAGCAGGGCTCGAACCTGCGGCCTTTCGGATGTGACCCGAATGCTCTCCCAGCTGAGCTATTCGCCCTCTATTCTCGAAGCGAACAGCGTAGCCGCCACTTCCCCCGGCGGCGGAGCTATTCGCCCTCTTCTGCCTCAAGGCGATCGACGAGCCGCGCCTCAGATCCCCACGCGGCGAGTCATTCGCCCTCTTCTATCTCAAGGCGATCGGCGAAGCCGCCCGCTTCCCGAGTGGCAGAGCCATTCGCCCTCTTCCATCTCAAGGCGATCAACGAGCCGCGCCTCAGACCCCACGCGGCGAGTCATTCGCCCGTCACTACCTCAAAGCGAACGACACGAGTCATTCGCTCTCTATTCTCGAAGCGAACAGCGTAGCCGCATGCTTTTCCGGCGGCGGAGCCATTCGCCCCCGCACGGCCGAGACCGCCTGGACTCCGCGCTCGTCTGCATCCCTATTGTACCCCGAGTCTCGACCGAAAGGGAGAGCCTCGCTGACCGCTCGGTGCTTGTCGCCAAGCGGGGCCTCAGGCATCGAACTTCGCGTTCTCCAACATGTCAGCGAGGCTCTCGCCCCGCCGCTTTCGCGTAATCTCCACGAGGCCGAGAGCCGTCATGTCGACGAAGTCCGCCGAAACCCGATCCTTCTTCAGCTCTTCCTTCACGCGCTCGGTCACCTGCTCGATGTGCGCCGGGTCCTCCATGTCAACAAAGTCGACGACGATGATCCCACTCATCTGGCGAAGTCGCAGCTGCCGTGCGATTTCCGTCGCCGCCTCCAAGTTCGTGTTCAGGATCGCCGCCTCCTGGTTGCGGTGACGGACGTCTCCGCCGGTGTTGACGTCGATGGCGATGAGAGCCTCCGTCTCGTCGATCACGAGCGACCCTCCCCCGGCGAGCGGAACCCGTCGCGAGAGGCTGTCCTGGATTTGTTGCTCCACGTTGTGCTTCGCAAACAGGGGGTCCGATCCCTTGTGAAGCTGAATCCGATCCTTGAACTCCGAGAGCTGCATGAAGTCGAGGAACGACAGGATCTTCTCGCAAAAGAATGGGGAGTCGACAATCACCTCGCTGATCTCCGGCCCGAGCCGGTCACGCAGCACCGTCTGAACCAGCCCCATGGCCTTGTACAGAAGCCGCGCCCCGTTCGTCGTCTTCGAGGCGTCAAGGACGCGCTCCCACGTCTCCACGAGCAGGTGGTAGTCACGCTCCAACTCCTCGTCGTTCGCCCATTGGGCCGCCGTACGCGCGATCATTCCCTCACCGTCGCGCTTGAGGGTTCGCGCCACTCGGCGGATTCGCCGCTGGTCCCGCACCGACTCAACTCGGCGCGAGACCCCTAGGCGATCCTCGGTCGGGAGGTACACCCAGAAACGGCCCGGGAGGCTGATCTTCATCGTCCCCTGCGGGTTCTTGCTCCCGATCCCATCGCGACGAACCTGCAGCGTGACGAACTGCCCCGGCCGCAGGAGCTTGTTGATCGGGACCCCAGACTGCCACGGCTTGTAGCCCTTCTCGCTCAAGTACTGGTCGTTGATCTCACTCTGGGAGAGGAAGAGACTCTTCCGCTCGCCGACATCAACGAACGCCGATCCGAGGCCCGGAAGCACGTCCTCGACGCGCCCCCGATAGATGTTCCCGACCAGCTTCTCGTGCGACGGGTGTCCGTAGTAGATCTCCATCAGGCGACCCTCTTCGAGAAGAGCGACGCGTGTTCTCTTGTCACCTTCCTCGGTGAGGTCGACCGAGATCAGGATTCTCTTGTCGTCGATTTCAGCACCTTCTTTCCCTCATCGAGTCCCGCCAAGACCTCGGCGAATCGTCGTCCATCCCTTGGATCCTTCAGGTCGGGGGCGATCTCCACAAGCGGAGTGAGGGCGAACCGTCGCTCGTTCATTCGCGGATGGGGGATCGAGAGATCCGGCTCGTCGATCCGCAATGCCCCGTAGAGGAGAATGTCCACGTCGAGCGTGCGCGGTCCGAAACGCATCGTAGGGACACGCCCTTCAGCCGCCTCGGCGTCCTTGCATGCCGCAAGGAGAGCCCGCGGAGAGAGCGTCGTCGTGCCGCGTGCCACGAGGTTCAGGAACCACGGCTGGTCTGCGAGCCCGACCGGCTCGGTCTCGTAGATCGACGACCGGGCGGTCCATCGAACGTCGCTCCGCGCCATTCGCGAGAGGCCACGCTCGATCCTCCCACGCCGGTCCCCCAGGTTCGATCCGAAGAGAATGTACACATCCGCAGGATCTAGGCCCGCCGCCGGCTCAGTTCGACCATCGTCCATACATTCGGCCCCAGGTGGGCCACGGAGAGCTTGCGAACTTGGATACGGACTTCGGAAATGCGCTCGAAGCGATCGAGCAGCTCGTCAGCAATTGCACCGGCAAAGGACTCGATGAGGTGAAACGTACGCCTCCGGTTCACTTCGCAAACGCGCTGCACAACCGCATCGTAGTCAACCGTGTCCGAAAGCTCGTCCGTCTCCACGGCCTGCGCGAAGAGTCCGCGCATTTCAACGTCCACGGAGAAACGGTTCCCCGCTTCCTGCTCCTGCGGGTAGACGCCGTGCGGGCCTTCAAGCTCAATCCCTCGAACCGCCAAGACGACGTCCCCCGACCGGGGCAACGCACGGCCAGGTTTCGTCCCGCCGAACCCCTGCTTGGACCGCGCGGCAGCGTCCACCGCTACCCCTTGACGGCCTCTTCCTTCGCCAGGTCGGCGAGCGCAGCGAATGCCCGCTCGTCGCGGACCGCGATGTCCGCCAACATCTTTCGGTTCAACAGAACGCCGCGGCGCTGGATTCCGCCGAGGAACGCCGAGTACGAAAGCCCGTTCAGCTTCGCGGCCGCTCCGATGCGGGTGATCCACAGCCGTCGGAAGTCGCGCTTTCGTAGCCTGCGGTCGATGTAGCTGTTGCGCAAGGCTTTCATGACCGCCTGCTTCGCAATCTTGTGCGACGTCCCCCGCTTGCCCTTGAACCCCTTGGCGAGACTCAGGATCTTCTTGCGGCTGTCGAGTCTCTTGCTACCTCCACGCGCTCGTGGCATGGTCTTCTCCTTCGTCTTCCCGGGGGCTACTTGGAGAGCATCTTGTCGAGCATCTTCTTCAGCCCGCCGGTCACTTCTTTCGGCATGCGAGCGTGCCGCTTCGCCTTCGGGCTCTTCTTCACGCTCTTGTGCCAATAGTTCGACATCATGTGCCGGATCTTGCCGCTCTTCGTCCGTGTGAAGCGTTTCTTCGATGCAGAGTGCGTTTTCTGCTTCGGCACCGTACGTCCTCCTCCCCGAGGGGCGGTCAGGTATGTTGCGCAGGAACGATCATGATCTGAAGGATCTTGCCCTTGGCCATCGGCTGTCCTTCCACCCGGGCGATATCCTTGACCTCTTCCTCCACCCGCTTGAGGAGGTCGTGGCCCCGTGAGGCGTGAACGATCTCTCGCCCGCGGAAGAAGATGCTAATGCGGACCATGTCCCCGTGAGACAGGAACTCGCGAACCCTGGCAAGCTTCGTCTGGAAATCGTGTTCGCCGATTTTGATCGTGAACTTGATCTCCTTGAGCTTGGAGCGGTGCTTCTGCTTGCGCTCCTTCTTCTCCTGCTGGTAATGGAACTTCCCGAAGTCCACCAACCGGCACACGGGCGGCGTCGCCTGCGGCGCCACTTCGACCAGGTCGAGCCCCTTCTCTTTTGCCAACGCGATGGCCTGCTGCGTCGGCATCACACCGAGGTTTCCTCCCGTGTCGTCGACGACGCGAACCTCGGGCACGCGAATTCGCTCGTTCACCCGCAACGTCTTGCTATCGATCCTGACCTCCTGTTCCGTGGGATCTCACTACAGCTCCTACCCGATACAACCCGTGTTCCTCGATGTACCGCGCCACGCTCCGAGGAACCCATGCCTCGATCGACTCGCCGCGCGCCACGCGATCGCGGACGGCCGTTGACGACAGATCAACCTCGCCCATGTCGAGGACGTGGACCGACGCAACATCAAACGGCGGTCTCGCGAGAAAGGAGAGTGAAATCCCAGCGCGCGGCGCAACCACAAATGACACACTGTCCAACAGGGCGCGCGGCTCCCTCCACGTTTCGATCTCCGACATCTGGTCCGCTCCGAGGATGAAGCAGACCCCTTCGGGGCAATCTTCCTTCATTGCGCGGATGGTGTCAATGGTGTACGAGGGTCCGTCCCGATCGATCTCGACCCGCGAGACGGAGAACTGGCGGCAACCTGTGATCGCTTGGCAGGCCATCCGATATCGGTCCTCGCTCGTCACGCCGTCGGAGACGCTCTTCTGCGGAGGAATCCCATTCGGCACGAAGACGATCCGCGACAGCTCGAACTGCCGAAGTGCCACCTTCGCGACCGCAAGATGCGCGTTGTGCGGCGGATCGAACGTCCCTCCGAGGAGCCCGACTCTACCCTTCAAGCTCGCACTCAAGCTTCACCTCGCCGATTCGCACGGCGGCACCCGGCTCGTACCCGAGCCGCCGAAGCTCCTTCGTCACGCCCATTTTGCCCAGCCGATCGACCAAATACTCCTCCGCATCCCGAGAGGTGAGCACGAGCTTTCGAGCCAGCGTCTCGACCTCTTGGCCGGTAACGCGGAACCCGTCCCCGTCCTTCTCCACCCGAAACCCCGTCTCCCCGTGGAACTGGTACACGCGCCGTCGGACCGGCGAGGGTGCAAACAACTCCTTCTCCCGCTCCGCGACCAGGAGCCCGTACACGCGATCGACAACGTTCCGAACCCCAACCATCGTCGCCACGGAGATTGGGATCAGGTCGACGCCGATGGCCGCAAAACGCTCTCGAAGCGCCGCGACCTCCTCGGGAGAAATGAGATCGATCTTGTTCCCGGCAACGACCTGGGGACGCGCGCCGAGCGCCGGAGCGAACGAAGCAAGTTCGTAGTTGATCTGGCGGTAGTCATCGAGCGGGTCGCGGCCGTCGAGCCGCGCGAGGTCGACCATGTGCAAGAGAACGCGGGTTCGCTCCACGTGACGGAGGAATCGATCGCCAAGCCCGCGCCCCTCGTGGGCACCCTCGACCAATCCCGGGACGTCGACAGCGACGAACTGGTTTCGCCCGTCCACGTCAACGACCCCGAGGTTCGGCACGAGGGTCGTGAACGGGTAGTCGGCCACCTTGGCCTTCTTCCCCGAGATGGACGAGATCAGGCTGGACTTGCCGACGTTCGGGAACCCGATGATGCCGACGTCGGCGATCAGCTTCAGTTCGAGCCGCAGGGTCTTCGAGTCCCCAGGAAGGCCGCGCTCGCGCAGCCGCGGCGTCGTCCGCGTGGAGCAGGCGAAGGCGTTGTTCCCGCGCCCGCCTTCTCCCCCCCGCGCCACGAGCACCTCGTCGTTCGCGAGAGCGAGGTCGGCGAAGATCTCGCCGCCGGGTTCCCGCACGACCGTGCCGACCGGCACATGCACGATCAGTTCCTCGCCGGCGGCGCCGTTCTGCTTGTTCCGAGAGCCGCTCGTCCCGTCTTGCCCCTCAAAGAGAGGCCGGTTTCGGAACGAGTACAGCGTGGACATGCTCGGCGTCGCCCGCAGGACGACGTCTCCGCCCGGTCCGCCGTTTCCCCCGTCGGGCCCCCCCCGAGGGTTGTGACGGCTGGACATGAAGTGAATCACCCCACTGCCGCCCCGTCCGCCGCGCACGCGGATGGTCGCTTCGTCAAGAAACATCGGTCGTCATAGGGATGATCCCGGTTGTGCGAAGATCAAGCGGTCGGCGCGGTGGGCAGTACACTGATGTACTTCTTGCCCCGCCCCTCGAAGTGGACGTATCCCGGAGCGGTAGCGAAGATCGTGAAATCGCGTCCAATCCCGACGTTCGTCCCGAGTGCGAACTTCGTGCCCCGCTGGCGAACGATGATGGTTCCCGCCTCCACCCATTCCCCGCCGAAACGCTTGACCCCGAGCCGTTGACCCGGACTGTCGTGCACGTTCTGCGTGGATCCAGTACTCGTCTTGTGCGCCATCGTTTCTCCTTACACCACCTCAACGCCGACCGCCGCGTCGTGGACAACGAGGTCGTCCGGGCAATCCCGCTCCAACAGGCGGAATCCGATTGCGAGCGTTTCGAGCACCGCATCCAGCTCCCGTGCCAGGTGCGGGTCGCTCCGGTCGACGAAGAGGTACATCTCCTCCGAAAGGGAGTTCTCGGTCTGGACGTGCAGGTAGTCCGTCAGCGCCGCGGACCCCGCCCGCAGGAGCTGAAAGACGCCGATTCCGGGCAGCGCCTCGGGGGAGAGCCCCCGAGCCACGAACCCCACGATGCGGTTCGTCTCATCCCGCTGGACCAGAACCTCGCCCAACCGTCCTCCCTATCCCTCGATCGACGTGATCGAGGTCGCCATGTAGTCCTGGCGATGTCCCTGCTTCTTCCGATACCCCTTCTTGGCCTTGTACTTGTAGACGATGATCTTGTCGCCGCGGCCGGTCTCCTTGACCTCTCCCACGACCTTCGCACCGTCGACGTACGGCGTGCCGATCTGCACGCCATCCTCCGTGGCAAGAAGAAGCACCTTGTCGAACTCCACCGTCTCCCCGACCCCAACGCCGGGCAGGAGTTCGTGCGCGAGCAGCATCCCCTGCTCCACTCGGTACTGCTTTCCTCCGGTCTCAATCACTGCATACATCGATGGTTCACCCCAATCTGGGTCTGATTCTAGCTGTCGCGATCTGCGTTTGCAACAGGCTACCCAACAGGCGTCCCGGCTTCGACGGGCCGCTCGGGGCCGATCAGGACGAGCGGCGAACCCTGAGCCGCGAGCAGCATTGCTTCCGACTCGATCCCGCGAATCGTCCTCTTCTCGAGGTTCGTGACGACGACCACGGACTTCCCAACGAGCTCCGCAGGCTCATAGCTCTCACGGATTCCCGCCACGCACGTGCGCGTCTCCGTGCCGAGGTCCACCGTCAGCTTGTACAGTCGGCTCGCTCCCGCGACCGCGGCGGCCTCGCGGACCACCCCCACTCGGAAGTCGAGCTTCGAAAACTCTTCGAACGACACCGTCGCGGGAGCCGTTTTGGAAGGCGTTGCCCCCTTCGCGGTCACCTGCCCGCGGATCGCTTCGACGTCGATCCGCTCAAGGAGAACGCGGTCCGCCGTCACGCTCGTTCCTCCGAGCGGCCGGTCGAGGTCGCCCCACGCGGGAGCGTCGATCCGCAGAACGCGCAGCACGGACGACGCGAACTCCGGCACGTAGGGAAGAAGCAGAATTGCCATCCCTTTCACGAGGTGTGCCGCGCTCGTCACCGCCGACGCGTCCTTCGTCGCCCACGGGCGCTTCCGCTGGAAGTACTCGTTCCCGAACACGGCCAAGTCGCAGGCGCTCCGGAGCGCGGTCCCGAGAAACCCCGCGTCGATCGCCTTCTCGTAGGCGAGGACGGTCTTCGCCAGCTGCTCCTTCACTTCGTCGTCCGCCGGCACGTCAGGAACCACGCCGCCTTGATGCGTCTGGATGAACGACAGCACGCGGTTGATCAGGTTCGCGACGTTCGAGATCAGGATCCCGTTGACGGCTTTCTCGAGCTCCTCCCACGAGAAGTTGACGTCCCGCGCCTCCGGCCGGTTGTAGAGGAGGTAGAAGCGCCAGAACTCAGGGTTCATCACGCGGAGCGCTTCGTCGCAGTAGAGGCCCACGCCGCGCGTTTTGGAGAAGCTGTCGCCGCCGATCCAGTTCAGGTATTCCGTGGCCGCAATCTGGTCCGGCAAGTGGTATCCCCGGCCCGACGCGACGAGCTGCCCGGGGAAGATGAGCGAGTGGAACGGGATGTTGTCCTTCCCGATCGTGTAGATCTGGAAGACGTCGTCGCCGAACCAGAAGTCCTTCCACCGTTCGTCGCCGCGGAAGTGCTCGATCACCGCGGACACGTAGCCAAGGGCCGCTTCGCCCCAGACGTAGATGACCTTCCCCTCGGCGCCCTCAAACGGCGCCGGGATTCCCCAGTCGATGTCGCGGGTCATCGCCCGCGGCTTGAGGCCGTCGTCGATCATCTGCTGGGTGAAGAGGCGCACGTTGCCTTGGAACCCGCGCGATGTGACGTACGCCGTGAGCGCACGCGACAACTTGGGAAGGTCGAGGTACCAGTGCTTCGTTTCGCGGAACTCGATGTCGCTCTGGCCGCAGAAGCTGCACGTCGGAGAGACCAGCTCCTCCGGCTCGAGGATCGATCCGCACGAGTCGCACTGGTCACCGAGGGCGCTCGGGAAACCGCAGCGCGGGCACGTCCCGCTGATGAATCGGTCGGCGAGGAACCGCTGGCAACGCTTGCAGTATGCGCGGGATTCGAGTTGCGTCTTGATGTACCCGTTTTTCTCGATGTCGAGGTAGATGTCGTGGACAAACCGCTTGTGCGTCTCGCACTCCGTGGTCGTGTAGTTGTCGAAGGCGATGCCGAACGCCTTCAGAATCTCGCAGATCTTCCCGTGGGTCTGCGTCGCGAGTTCGAGCGGCGTGATTCCGAGCTTCCGGGCCTCAAACTCGATCTTCGTGCCGTGCGCGTCGGTCCCCGACACGTAGACAACGTCTTTGCCGCGCAGTCGGTAGTAGCGGGTGAACACGTCCCCCGAAAGGAGCGAGCTCACGAGGTTCCCGAGGTGCGGAATCCCCGAGGCATACGGCCATGCGCTACAGACCAAGACTCTTGACTTGTCCACCATCGCCTGCTTCCACGCTTCCAGAGGATGTTGCGGATTATAGCGGCACACCTCGGCCCGGCAATACTTGCCGGGGCTGGCAGAGAGGGCGGTTGCATCTCCCGTACACAGCGGGTATACCGGGACGATCATGAACGTCCATCCGGAAGAGACCTCGCCCCAAGGCATCGGCCCAACCGTCACGGTGAAGGTGTTCGGGGGGTTGCGCGACAGCGCCGATCGCTCGAGCCTCCGCGTGCCCATTCGGGCAGGGACGACGGTCGATGGCCTTCTGTCGCTGCTCGATGCGATGCAGCCTACTCTCGCGGGCGCGTTGCGGCATGGACTTTCCGAGGGTTACCTGAACGTGCTCGTCAACGGCCGCAACGCGCGCTTCCTGACAGGTGGGGCGACTGTGCTCACCGACGGGGACGCCGTCGCGTTCCTCCCGCCGATCGGTGGCGGCTAACACCCTCTAGAAATCGATCGCCACGGTCAGCGCGAACCAAGCGCCGTGATACCACGTCCCGGATTCAGTGAACCCGCCGCAGTACGACACGGACAGGGATGCACTCCACATCTTCGAGAGGAGAACCGTTGTGTCCCCGGACACCGTCCAGCTGGCATCGGACGTCCCGCCTTCGTAGTTCCAGTCCGCTGACAGGTCCGTCCCCACGGTGATGGTCGGGTAGGGGCTCGGCGCGGCGACCTCGCTCGCCGATTGAGGCGCGGCGAGAGCGGCGACCCAGCTCGTGATGTCTCGCTGATACGAGTTGTCGAGCGTGGCCGAGACATCGGTTGCGTCTCCGTACTCCCAACGGAACGTAGCCGACAGCGTGTCCGAGTCCCCCGCCGGGGAGCTCCACGTCGTGCGTCCGGTAAGCGAGTGGGCCACCGACTCCTCGGACTCGACGATCCTCCCCCCTTCGCTTCTGCGATTCACGACGTTCCGAGTGGCCGAGTACGTCAGCATCGGACGCATTGAGGCGATCCCGGTGTAGTTCCACGTCGAGGACACCTTCTCCGTCCAGCGTTCCACATCCGCCCCGAAGCCCTCGACGTCCGCCGTGAGCGTCGTCCGGCCCGACAGGGCCGTCCATGCCGTGCGTAGAGTCAACTTCGCGGTCAGCGCCAGTTCCTCGTCCTCCCAGTCCCCGGACAGGTCGAGGTTAGGGGTCACCTTGCACCCCTCCCAGGTGAAGGCTTCGAGCGCCAAGCGAACACGCCCGGCGTGCTCATACGTCGCGTCACCGTCGGGCAGCGACTGGGATCGCCCGAAGTCATACTCCGTCAGCATCTCAACCCCAGCGAACGTCGCCGACCCGTCGACGCCCCACGTGAGTCGCTGGCTTCCCGACCAGTCGTCGCCAGAGATGTACACCGGGCGGTGCCATGAGACGGTCGATGTCCAGTTCTCAAGGACGTTGATGACGGCGCTCGCACCCAAGACCGCGCTGCGGCTCAGGTCGTTCGCCTCGTTCCACAGGAACGCCTCGTTCCAGTGGATCGACGCCTTCACGACGTCCCCGAAGAGCTTGTCGTCGACGGAAAGTGTATACGACACGCGATCCGTCTCTGCTCCACGCGCGGCCCGGTTTGTGTCCTCGCTCTCCTGGTGAAGCCTGAACCCGATCGTCGGCCCGAAGTCGCTGGAGAACGACAAGTCGTTCTCCAGCGTCGAACTGCGATCGGTCGCCGTCAGATCGTTGATCTCGTAGCTGTGGGAAATGTCGATGTCCGCGTTCGGCCCCAGGGCGATCGAGCCGTCGAGTGCCCACCCGCCGTCGTCGCTGCGCGATGAACTCCCGATCGCCCGATAGCCTTCTTGCACTCGATCGACGGTTCCTGACAGCGAGAACGCGTCCGTGGAGTGGTCGAACGACCCGCTCACCACCCAGCCGGTCGACGTGTGTTCCTTGCTCTCCGGGTCGTCATAGAGGTACGGGTTGGCCCCTGCGATCTCCGTCGTCTCCCCGTCGTACGCCACCTCTTCAGCGCCCATGGACCAGACCCACAACGCATAGTTCGCGTCCGCCTCGGTCCCGATCCACAACGCCTCGTCGTCGCTCGCGAGAGCCGTTACGACCCAACCTGCGTGAAGCACTGCCCCATCCACCGCGCGGACAAGGCCGTCGCCGGTTCCGTAGTGAAGCTCGCCGTCGCACATACCGACGGCGTAGACGGGCTTCTCCGAGGCGATCTGCGCGACTTCGACTCCGTCGGCGTACGCGTGGAGGCCGAGATCCGATGCCGCGTAGACGGTGCCTCCTTCGTCCGCATACAAGGCGTACGTTGTACCGGACGTTCCCCCGATCGGCGCGTACGCCCCGCTTTCGAGGTTGTACATGCCCAGTCCGTCGGTCGTTCCTACGTAGAGCAGGTCTCCGTCGAGCGCCAGCGCCGTGACGCCGACGGCGCCGACCGCGGCGATCGTCGTCCACGCGCTCTCGTCCTCGAGGTTGGCCACCGCGACGTACGCAATCCCGCTGTCCGTGCCGACGTAGAGCGTCGTTCCATCCAAGAGCACCGCGTGCACGGAGGAGTCGGGAAGCCCGTCGTCGTCCTGGTAGCTCGACCACTGCGTCCGACGATCGAACGGAGAGACCCCGTCGAGCTCAACGACGGTCAGCCCGGCACTCGTCCCGAGGAATGCGTACTCCTCGGTCATCACGATCGCCCGGACCGAACGCCCCGCAAGGCCGTCGGAGGTGTCGTACCCCCGCCACGACCCATCGGAGAGGACCGAGAACCCGGCCTCGTCTCCAACAAGCACGTAGTCCGATCCGAAGCCGAACGCGTTCACGCGGTTCCGGCGGGGCGTGCGGTCGTTGTCGTCGTACGGGAACCGATCGTCGACGTACCCCACGTCGAAGCTCGCTGTGGTGTCGGAAAGCTCAACGGTTCCGGAGACACCGGCCACGATCTGCCGGTTCGGCATCGTGCTCACCGTGTTCTCATTGTCGGCGGATCCCGCGTCGTCCGCAGCCTCCAGCACGTACACATCAAGGGCGAAGCCCGGCAGGGGGATGTCCGCCGTGAGGCCGGTGAAGTAGCGCGCGTAGTCGCTCGACCCGCTTCCGTAGACCTCGTACTCGATCTCGAGTACGTCGCTCGCTCCGATCTCGGTGAAGAGCGTCACGTACCCGATCTCGTAATCGATCGAGTAGTCGATGTCCCGGACGAGAAGGACGCCGTTCAACGTGATCTTTTCGGTTCCCGGGACGACGGACAGTCCCAAGCTGTACGCTCCGCCTGCGACCGTATACGAATACGTCACACGCAGGACGGCATCCGGGTTCGACGTGACCGCTTCCGGGAGCCGGATCTCGAGGATCCCCATCTCTGCGTACAGGTCGACGGCGTAGTCGGACCAGGACGCTTCGGGAATCCACTGGTACCCCGAGCCGTCCGCATTCAGCTCGATCTCGAGGGAGTCCTCCACGACGTCCTCTTCCCCGAGGTCGTAGTGGAGATGCATTTCGGCGTCGGGGACGCCGTACAGATCCTCACCGACGGAGATCGATGCGTACGCCATGGCCGCCGCAAGGAACTGCGCCTCGGCGTCGCTGCCCGACGAGAACGGGTATGCCATGTCCCCGTCTGTTGCGTCGTTGTAGACGTCGATCGCGTCCTTGATCGTCCGGCGAAGGATCGTCCCCGGCGCCACGCGCAAGACGAGGTACTGCGGCTTGTCGCCGATGACGGAGAACTCCGACGACAAGAGCTCCTTTCCCTCGTACCCATGGAGCGCGTCGGCGAGCTCGGTCACTCCGAATCGCGCCAAGACGCTCGACAACCCGCTCGACAGGTCGAGGACCATCTTCGGCGTCTCGAGCTCCTCCACGTAGAGCGAGACGAGCGTGAAGGATGCCAGGCCGTTCAGGTTCACGGCGTACGACGACGCCTCGCCGGTGTCGGCGTCGGTGTAGGCGAACACCGCCGTCACCTCGGCCGTCTCCCCGGTGAACGTCTTCGTTTTTGTCTCGCCCTCCAGCTTCGAAGCGATCGCCGTAATCGTCGCGATCCCCCAGTGGTAGTCGAGACGCGCCCCCTTCAGCTTCCGGGAGTACGTCGAGAAACTCCCCATGTCCGGCACGATGAAGTCGCCAGCCACGCCGTCGAGCCTCGCCGTATCGAGGTAGATGGAGAGAGATTGCAGGCTGTCGTCTTCTTGATCGTTGAAGTGGGCCTCAACGCGGAGGACCCCGAGGGCGGTCGCCTCGACGTCCACGGCCAGGGTCTGCTCGAGCGAGATCGAGCCCGGCGAGAGCCCCGCGAGAGCGAGCGCGAGGGCGTCGCCGAACCCGTAGCCGATCGTCCACGTCTTACGGCCGCTGTAACTCCCCGCGAAGCTCGACTCCTTCTCGGTACCCAAGACGGCCGACCCCGCGCTCTGCGCGAGAACCACCATGCCGAGCAGAGCCGCCACAGCCATCGCAAGCACGCCGATCCATCGTTTCGTCATGGTTACCACGCAACTAGAAACGCAACGCAAGAGTGATCCGGTGACTGTCGCCGAGATCGTCCCTCGTCGCATACGCCCAATCCACCTCGAGCCCGGCGAACCGCGCCGACAGACCGCACGTGAGTCCTGTCCCATCGTATCCCACGCGTGCGCCGACTCCGCCAACCCAGGCCTCGATCCAAGCCGCGATCCTCGGGGACAACCCGAGCAGACCGATCGCGTCGAACGTCGCCGTCCACGCGACGCCTTCCATCGGCGACAGCGTCGTCGCGACGCCGAGACGCAACCCGGTCTCCCAATCCTCTTCACTCCCATCGTCGTAAGCAACCGGCGCCGACGTTGCTCCCTCCCACAGAAGCCCGACGTGCAAGAAGTCCACGTCCACGGCAACCGCCGGGTCGAGCGACCATCCGCTTCCCACGAACGGCGCCGAGACGCGCAGGAACCGCCAGCGAACCCCGACCGACACCGGCCCCACCGGTACGCCCACGCCCAGGATCACACCCTGACTGGCGTAGCGGAAGCCTTCCCCACCGTCGTCGATCAACCCGGAGTCAAGGAAGAGGACGCCGAACGCCGCGCACGGTGCCGCCACGACGACCGCCCCTTGCCCTACGCCCCCGAACCCGGACACGTAGAGAGACGAAAGCCCGATCCCGCGGTACCCCGAGAGACACGCCGGGTTGTAGAGAACCCCGGCCTCGTCGTCGGCCATCGCCGTGAACGCCCCGCCCAGTCCGAGGGCCCGCGACGAAACCCCCACGTTGAACAGGTCGCCGATCCCCTCCGCCGCGGCCGCCCCAAGGCCGACGCAGGCGAGGCACACCCCGAGGAACACGAGAGTGCGGCCGAGCGTCTTCACGGTCGGATCACCAGCCTCCCGACCTCCGACACGCCCTGATCGGTTACGAGAACGTAAAGATACAGTCCGGCGGCGAGGCGCTCGCCGTGCCGTGACACAAGGTCCCACGAGTAAGCATCGTCCTCCACGTCGAGGGCTTCCTCGAAGACGAGGATCCCGGAGACGGTGTAGACGCGCAGGGCGGCCGTCGTTGTCCCCCCGGGAACCGCATACGCGAACAGCGCGGCGATTCGAACGGGGTTATCTTCCAGTGCGATCTGGGGAGTCTCGACGGCAACGGGCGGCTCCTCCGATCCGAGGGCCTCGACCGCCGCCTCAACGTCGAGTTTCCCGTAGCCCCACCGGACGTTGGGCGTCGTCCCCGTGTACACGTCACGCGTCGCCGTCGACGTCAACGCCGCGAGAACCTCGTCTCCCGTCAGCGTCTCGTCGATCGACAGGAGCAGGGCTGCGGCCCCGGCAACGTGGGGGGCCGCCATGCTGGTTCCGAGGTTCATGACGTGCACCCCATCGGTGTGGACCAGGTACTCAAGCTCCGTGGCGCTCGTGGACATCGCCGCGCAGATCCAGGCGCCCGGCGCTGTGAGATCGGGCTTCGTCCTTCCATCGCGCGTTGGCCCCTGGCTCGAGAAGTCCGCCAGAACGGAGAGCTCGTAGGACGCCGAGTAGTCCTGCGTCCCCGCCAGCGACGGCCACGTCGACTTCGTGGTCCACGCTCCCACGGTGATGACGCCCTCCGCGTTCCCCGGTTCGTCGACCGTCGAGACCGAGTCTCCGTTGACGATCGACCCCGACGACGTGACCCACGCGTCGAACGTTCCGCTGCCGGAGACCTGGCGAACCGTGACGCTCCAGACCTCGCCCGCGGTCAAGCCGGTCAACCGCACGTAGGCCTCACGGTCGCCGTTGTTCGCGTTCACCCCTTCCGCAGCGTTGTCGACGTACGCCACGCCGTCGGCCGTGATGATGTACCCGCTCGATGCCCCAGCCGCCGCGGTCGCCGTCTCCCCCGACGGGGCGGTCACCGTGACCGCGAACCGCGCGTCACCGGGATACCAAAGCGCAAGCTCCATCTGCCAATCGTCCGGCGTGATCTGAAACGTCTTCGCCCCGCTCTGGAGCGTTCCCGAAATGTGGATCGCGTCGTCTCCTTCATTCCCCGCCGAGACGACGATCACGCGTCCCACACCGCTCGCCAGCTCAGTCAACGCCTGCTCGAAGAGCGACGTTCCGTCGTGCGGCCCGTCGTGGCCGCCCAGGCTCAGGTTGACGACCGCCGGCACCCCAAGCGCGTCCGCTTTTTCAAGGATGTACTGGACCCCTTCGAGAATGTCGGCCGTGTAGAAACTCGACTTCACCGCGACGATCCAAGCCTCGGGCGCCATTCCGACAAAACCATACGACGACGAGGATCCGTCACCGGCCGCGATGCTCGCGACGTGCGTGCCGTGGCCGTCAACGTCCTTCTCCCGCACCGTCCCCTCGCTCGGCCCGTACCCGAACGCGAGGTCGAACTCGATGTCGTCCTGGTCATACTCCGCGCCGACCAAGCCGTACGTCTGATCCCAGATCGCGAGGATCCGCGTCGACTCTTCGACGCCGTCCCCGTCCGAGTCGAAGCGGAAGTCGAGGTGCTCGTAGTCGATCCCCGTGTCGACGAAGCCGACGACCACTCCTTCGCCGAGCACGGCCGGTGTCAGGGCATGGACCGCGCTCCCGCCGGTCGCCGCGACGCTTGTGTCGAGGGTCGGCCGGGTCTTCCACGACGGCTCGACGTAGACGACTCGCTCATCGCTCGCAAGTTGCTCGAGTTCGGCGACGGTGACCGACAGGGTGGACACCTCGTTCCCCGAGAAACCGACGGGCGCGCCGAGGAACGACTTCGCGGCAATCGGCTCCGTCGTTCGAACCAGGACGCGCAGCCGCGCCTCCCCGGTCGGCCACACCTTGACCTCGGCGACATCGGACAGCGTCACGAGGCCCTTCACGGCGACGTCCGTCTCGCTCGCCAAGAGCGCCCGCAGTGGCGGGGCGAGGCGCGACAGGTCCTCCGCACCCGAAACCGCAAAGGCAACTCCTAGAAAAGCGATGGCCAACGCGACGGGCCACCGGAGCGGTCTGGTCACAATCATCCCCCTCAAGATGAGAAGGCATTGTACCACGCGCCGCATGAACACCCTACTCTCGAGCGGCTCGGCAACGAAGACCGCCGAGTCGCCATGGACCAGGAGTTGCGCCCTGCATCGCGCTCCGCGACCTGGTGGTACGCAACTCCCGAGCAACTCGGCAACGAAGAACGCCGAGTCGCCGCGGACCAGGAGTTTGGCGACGTCGCGTGCGCATGCGCGCCCACGCTGCCGAACTCCCGAGCGACTCGGCCACACAGACCGCCGAGTCGCCATGGACCAGGAGTTGCCACCTTTCGCGGTAGCCGCCTGGCGCAGCGGCGTCCAGCATCTCCCGAGCTGCTGCGCATTGCAGACCGCGCAGCAGCCCCGCCCTTCGTACGCGCTTGCGACCTTTACAACCTCGATCGCCGTGTGCTATCATCCCAGGCGCAAGCCCGCTCGGGATCTGCGTCTCCGACTTCCCTGGGATCACGCAGGAGAAGGCTTGGGAGGATGGCGTGCCCTTCCTCCTCGAGGTCGCACATGAACGATGAGAAAGAACAGGATCGCACCGCGGATGACGCCATGCTTGCCTCGTACAAGGTTGCGGTGGAACGGGCGCTTCCGCGCGTCCCCGTGAAGAACGGCGTCGTCGACATTGACTCCATCTGGGTCGAGACCTCCATTCCGTTCGACATCCTCGAGTCGATCCTACGGCGCGAAGACCTCACGATCCCCCCGAACGTCGAGAGAATCCACCTGAAGTCGCGAGCGTCGCAAGGAGAAACCAATGCCGTCCCACGGGGACGCAAACGGCGTGAAGTTCGGAACTGACGGATGGCGCGGCGTCATCGCCCGCGACTTCACGTTCGCCAACGTAGGTCGCGCCGCCGTCGCCATCGCCGACTACCTCCGTTCCCCGGATCGTGCTTCGGCCAAGATCTACCGCGACTGGAAGGTCGAGTTTCGCCCCGCCGAGCGCGGCGTGGTCGTCGGCTACGACACTCGCTTCCTGTCGGAGGAGTTCGCCCTTCACGTCGCCCGTGTCCTGCGCGACCGCGGCGTTCCCGTCGTCGTCTCGGACACGTTCGTCGCGACGCCCGCCGTCTCCTACGCCGTCGTCAACCGCCGAGCCGCCGCGGGGATCATGATCACGAGCAGCCACAACCCGCCGGAGTACAACGGACTGAAGATCAAATCCGAGTACGGCGGGTCGGCGACCGACGAGGTCACGAAGGGCGTCGAGGATCGGCTCCCTGACGTCGCACCCGACGTTCGCGACGACCTCGCCGTCGAGCGCGTCGACCTTCGCACCCCGTACCTGAAACGGGTCCGCGAGCTCGTCGACTACGACCGGCTCACGGCGTCGAAGATCCACGCCGTCGTCGACTCGATGTACGGCTCGGCGTTCGGCTACGTGGGTGAGCTCCTGCGTGAGGCCGGTGTGGCGTACACGCAGGTCCGCGGCTCGCGCGACGTCCTGTTCGGCGGCCGCAAGCCCGAACCGCTCGAGGAGAACCTGATTCCGCTGCGCGCTGTGATTGCGTCGATGTCCGGGCACCGCAAGCGCATGATCGGCGTCGTCACCGACGGCGACGGAGACCGCATCTCAGCGATGGACGAGACGGGCGGGTTCATCGACGCGCACCGCACCTACGCGCTCATCCTCCGCTACTTGGTCGAGGAGCGCGGACTGCGCGGCCCCGTCGTCGTCTCGTTCAACCTCTCCGACATCGTCCGCCGCATGGCCGCCACGTACGGGCTCGAGACGATCGAGACGCCGGTCGGTTTCAAGTTCGCCGCCGAACACCTCTTGACGCACGACGCGCTCATCGCCGGTGAGGAGAGCGGGAGCATCGGGATGCGCGGACACCTCCCCGAGCGGGACGGTGTCCTGTGGTCGATGATCCTCTGCGAGATTCTCGCCACGTCGGGCAAGAAGGCGAGCGACTTGGTTACGTCGCTCCACAAGACGTTCGGCCCGCAGGTCTACCACCGACGCGACATCGACGTCGAGCGCCGCGTCGAGGTCGTCGAAACCCTGAAGGCGAACCCGCCCGATCGGTTCGGCGGCGAGCCCGTCCGCGCCGTCGAGACCCTCGACGGACTCAAGCTGCGGTTCGCCGACGGCTGGCTCCTCTTCCGCGCGTCGGGAACGGAGCCGATCCTGCGCATGTACTGTGAAATGAGGACCTCGAAAGAGGTCGCGAGGATGTTGGATCAAGCGGAAACGTTCGCACGAGGAGTCTAGACACCATGGCAGGCAAGAACATCGAGGCGTACGACTTCCACGCCATTGAAGAGCGATGGAGCGACACCTGGTCAGAGCGGGGCTTCTTCCGCGTCAACACCCAGGCGAAAGAGAACAGGTTCTACTACCTGAACATGTTCCCGTACCCCTCGGGCTACTTGCACGTCGGCCACGGCCGGAACTACATCATCGGCGACGTCTTCACCCGCACGAAGATCATGCGCGGCTACCGCGTCCTGAACCCCATGGGGTGGGACGCCTTCGGCCTCCCCGCCGAGAACGCGGCGATCGACAACAACACGCACCCACGCGAGTGGACGCTCAGGAACATCGCCAAGTCGCGCGAGCAGTTCCGGGCGTGGGGCGTCCAGTTCGACTGGGAGCGCGAAGTCACCACCTGCCTTCCCGAGTACTACCGCTGGACGCAGTGGCTCTTCCTCCAGCTCTACAGCCGCGGTCTCGCCTACCGCAAGAAGGCGGTCGTCAACTTCTGTCCGAACTGCAAGACCGTGCTCGCCAACGAGCAGGTCGTCGGCGGGGCGTGCGAGCGGTGCGGGGCGGTGCCCGAGCCGCGCGAGCTGACCCAGTGGTTCTTCAAGATCACCGACTACGCCGACCGGCTCTTGAAGGACCTCGACCAGCTCGGACACTGGCCGGAGAACGTCGTCAAGATGCAGGAGAACTGGATCGGGAAGAGCGTCGGCGCTGAAGTCACCTTCAAGGCCGAGACGGGCGACGACCTCGTCGTCTTCACGACGCGCCCCGACACCCTGTGGGGGGCGACGTTCATGGTCCTCGCCCCCGAGCATCCGCTCGTCGACCGGCTGACGACGAAAGAGCAGAAGGAGGCCGTGGCCGCGTACCGTGACCGCGCCATCCGCGCGACCGAGATCGACCGCCTCTCGACCGAGCGCGAGAAGACGGGCGTCTTCACCGGCGGCTACGCCGTAAACCCGGCGAACGGCGAGAAGATCCCCGTTTGGATCGCCGACTACGTCCTGATGACGTACGGCACGGGCGCGATCATGGCCGTCCCCGCGCACGACGAGCGTGACTTCGCGTTCGCCGTGAAGTACGGGCTCCCGATCATCCCCGTCATCGCGCGCACTGACGAAGTCGCGAAGAGCCTCGTTTGGCCGCGCTCGGTCGATGAGGCCTTCCCACGCCGGCTCGAAGCGCTCAACATCGACTACGAGACAGAGAAGGTCGAAGGCGGCGAGGGACTGTTCGTCACGCTCAAGGGCGAAAAGCAGATCGACGCCTTCGCCCGCCTCGTGCGCGAGTGCATCGCCCACGGCCACTCGAACGAAATCGTCGGCCACCGGTTCCTGTTCACGTTCGAGGACGCGCAGATCGCCCTCGATTCCGTCGCCGCCGACGCCGAGATCCTCCGCCGCTGCAAGGCCCTCTACCACGGCTGCGGGAGGCACCGCTCGGTCCTTGAGATGCTCTGGGGGTGCAAGTTCTATCGCGACGTCCTCTTCCACGCCGAGCGTGGGGCGATGATGGGTTCCGGCAAGTTCACCGGCACCCCCGGCGACCGCGCCCAGGCCGAAGTCGCCCGCTTCCTCGAGAAGAAGGGCACCGGCAAGGAGGCCGTCAACTACCGTCTCCACGACTGGCTCATCTCGCGCCAGCGGTACTGGGGCGCGCCGATTCCGATCGTTCACTGCCCGAAGTGCGGCGAGGTTCCCGTGCCGGAGAAGGACCTCCCCGTGCTGCTTCCTGAGGCAAAGACGATCGGCAAGATGGGGCTCAACGACATCCCCGGCTTCGCCGACACGAAGTGCCCAAAGTGCGGCGGGAAGGCCAAGCGCGACGGCGACACAATGGACACGTTCGTCGACTCGTCGTGGTACTACCTGCGCTACATCGACCCCAAGGACGCGAAGCACGCGTTCGTTCGCGAGCACGTCGATCGGTGGCTCCCCGTCAACCAGTACGTCGGCGGCGTCGAGCACGCGATCCTGCACCTGCTCTACTCGCGGTTCATCACGAAGGCGCTCTACGACATGGGCCACGTCGGGTTCCAGGAACCGTTCGCGCGCCTGTTCACGCAGGGCATGATCTGCCACCCCGCGTACCGCTGCGCCAAGCACGGCTGGGTCCACCCGAGCGAAGTCGCCGAAGGCGACACCTGTCCCAAGTGCGGCGAGTTGCTCACCGTGTCGAGCCTCAAGATGTCGAAGTCGAAGCGGAACACGGTCGACCCCGCCGACATCATCGCGCGCTACGGTGCCGACGCCGAGCGCGTCTACACCCTGTTCATGGGTCCGCCGGATCGCGACATCGACTGGTCTGAGGAGGGCATCCGCGGCTCGTACCGGTTCCTGAACCGCGTCTGGACCCTCATCGTCGGCCACAAAGACGACCTCGCGCCGGTCGACTCAGCGCCGAACGCCGACGCGCTTGACGAAGCCGGCCGAGCCCTCTGGCGCCGCTACCACCAGACCGTGAAGAAGGTCACCGAAGACCTCGAAGAGCGGTTCAGCTTCAACACCGCCGTCGCGGCAATCATGGAGCTCGTCAACGACCTCGTCCCGTACGCCGACGGCGCGAAGCCCGACCCGGCGCTCCTACGCCAGACGGTCGACGGCCTTGTGCTGCTCCTGTCTCCGCTCGCCCCGTTCCTCGGGGAGGAGCTCTGGCGGAAGATCGGCCACGACGGCTCGCCGCTCGAAGTTCGCTGGCCCGAGTACGTACAAGCCGCCCTGGCCGAGGAGTCGGTCGAGATCCCCGTGCAGATCAACGGAAAGCTCCGCGCCCGGATCCTCGTCCCCGCCGCCGTCGCCGCCGACGCCGACAGACTCGCCAAGGCCGCCCTCGACGACGACGACGTCCGCGCCCGCATCGGCGAGCAAAAGGTCCTGAAGGCCATCGGCGTCCCCAACAAGATCGTCACGCTTGTCGTCAAGTAGCCATGGCTGAGATCGAGGGAGCGCGCCGGCCGAGCAAGGGAGTGGCCGGCGTGCTCCTCGACAGAGACGGCGTGCTGAACGACCAGACCGGGTTCGTCAACAAGCCCGAAGACTTCAACCTCCTCCCCGGCGCCGCGGCCGCCGTTGCGCGGCTCAACCGCGCCGGCATTCCCGTCGTCGTCGTCACCAACCAAGGCGGCATCGCCCTCGGGTACCTCACCGAAGACGACCTCGCCGCCATCCACGAGCGCATGGTCGAACTCCTAGCTGCCGAGGGCGCGCATGTGGACGCAGTCTATTGGTGTCCCCATATGCCGAATGCAACGGTCACCAGGTACTTGAAGGAATGCCCAGACCGCAAGCCTGCGACCGGGATGCTAGAAAGGGCACGCGACGACCTCGGCCTCGACCTGCGCCAGTCCGTCCTCGTCGGTGACGCCACCACCGACATCCTCGCCGGCATCCGTGCCGGGTGTCGCACCATCCTCGTCCGCACCGGCTACGCCGGCACAGACGGCAAAGCCGTCGCCCAACCTGACCGCGTGGCCGCCGATCTCAGCGAGGCCGTCAGCATCATCCTCGATGAGTTCATCCCTGCAGCCACATGCAGCGGTCAGTCGAAGGCAAGCTAGCCGGCCTTCGACCCTAGCTGCTTGCTCCTAACGCAGAAGCAGCCAATCACGGTCGTCGATGATCTAGCGGCGGCCGTAGATCTCATCCTCGCCGAACTGCTCGTGTAGTACCCCGGACCAGGAGTTGCGCCCTGCATCGCGGCACGCCACCTAGCGCCTCGCAACTCCCGAGCGACTCGGCAACGAAGATCGCCGAGTCGCCACGGACCACGGACGCCGTCCAACCCAACGAACCCAATGAACTCAACGAACCCAGCGAACAGGTCTTCGACCCCGGACCACGGACCATGAACTCCGGACTACGGACATCGGACCACGGACTCCGGACAGCGTTGCGACGATTCACATCGACCGGTTAGAATGGAAGCCACACTGGGGCCTTAGCTCAGCTGGGAGAGCGCTTGCATGGCATGCAAGAGGCCAGGGGTTCGAGTCCCCTAGGCTCCAAAGCGCCAGTTCGGTTGGCCTACACCGAGTTGTCGGGTTCGGGTGTCCCACGTGTTCCTATCCTCCATTTCCCATATCCCTGAATCCTCGCTCGTGACACGAACAGCGCTGCTACATTCTGGTGGCACCCGGCTCGACAGGGCGTCGGTCAATCCAGCTGCGGAGTCCACCTGATTGCAGAAGCCAGGAAAGCGATCTCATCGGCCGTCTCACGGATCCTCTTGTCCCGCGGCGTGCCGGGCCCATGGCCGACGCCTTGGTCGATACGGACAAGGATCGGCGCGTCCCCGTCCTGCGCCCGCTGCAGGGCCGCGCCGAACTTGTAGCTGTGCGAGGGGTGAACGCGGTCGTCGCCGGCGCCGACGGAGAGGAGTACGGCCGGATACTCGACGTGCTCACCGGCGTTGTGGTAGGGCGAGTAGCCGTGCAGGATCGGCACCATGGCCGGGTCATCCGGCGATCCATGCTCGGAGGCCCACAGCCCTCCGGCGCCAAAGCGGTGGAAGCGGAGCATGTCATAGACGCCGCTCGCAGCGAAGACTGCGGCGAAGAGGTCCGGGCGCTGGACGACGCACGTGCCAACGAGGTGGCCGCCTGCGCTGCGGCCTTCCGCGACGAGCGTGCGAGTTGAGGCCAGGCGTTGCTCGACCAGCCACTCGGCGGCCGCGATGAAGTCATCGAAGACGTTCTGACGCCTCTCACGGACTCCTGCTTGATGCCAGGCTCGCCCATACTCCGTGCCTCCGCGAACACAGGCAGTGGCAACCTGCCCGCCCATATCCATCCACAACAAGTGCTCCGCTCGGAACCGCGGCGTTTGGGAGATCCCAAACCCGCCGTAGCCGTGGAGGAGGGTCGGCGTCTGCGGGGAGATCCAGGTTCCCTTCTTCCAGGAGCGGATGACGGGCACGCGCGTCCCGTCTTTGGATGAGCAGAAGTCAATCGCCGTCTCGAACTCCAGGGGTTCGAACGGAAGGCGCCGCTGCCAAGGGCAGGAGAGGTCGTCGCCCGACACCGATCCCGAGAGCACGGTCGGCGGCTGCGAGACGCTCGTGAACAGGACGAAGTACTGCTCGTCCCGCCGGTTTCCCCGGACCGCGAGCACTGTCCCCGGGGCAGGAAGCGCAGGACGCGCCAGTTCGCGGCCACTCGTGCTAAACAGAATGAGGTGGCTCACTACGTCCTCGGTGTAGCTCACGACGAGCACGTCCTGCACGAGCGCCGCCGACTCGATCGCGCCGGCCGACTCCGGCACGACGACGACCCAATCGTTCTGGCCTTGCCCCGCGCTCGTCCGGACGATCCGCCCGTTCGGCGCACCAAGCGTCGTGAGCACATAGAACGCGCCGCTATCGTTTCCGAGGACACGGTGCACGCCCGTGAACCCGTCGATGAGGATCCGCTCCTGCCCGCTCGCAAGGTCGAGCCATCGAACGTTCGTGTGGCGGTTTCGGGGCTCGATCTCCGTGACGGCGAGCGCCCCCTTGTCGTCGGTCATCCGGAGCTCGTACCGAAGGTGCGGGACCTCTGCCGCACGGAGGACGGTGTCCTCGGCAGGCGAGTCGCCAAGGCGGTGCACGCAGATCGTGCGGCGCTCGAGGCGCGCTTCAGCGGCCTTGTCACCGTCGGAGACCTCGAACCGGACATAGGCGAATCCCGTCTCGTCCGGCAGCCACGCCAGGGCCGGGAAGCGGGTGCGCGGAATTCGGTCCTCGAGATCCCTCCCCGTCTCCACCCCACGGACGCGAATCGTGTGCCAGTCCGAGCCAGCTTCGGAGATCCCGTAGGCCACGAGGGCACTGGACGGGCTCGGCGCGAACCACACGACGGATGCCTCTCGTCCGTCCTCGAGCTTTTCCTGGTCAATCAAGACGTGCGGATCGCCCAATCCGGGGAGCGATCGCCAGCACAGCACGGGCCGCGGCCGCACACCATCTGACTCAACGAGGAACGCCCGCTGGCCTCCAATCTGCGGCAAACCCTGCTCCGGAAACCGGAGAAGGCGGCTGTACCGCTCTACGATCGCCGGCCGCAGCGGCAGGGCGTCGAGGAAGCTCCTTGAGAGGATTCCCTGTTCGTGCACCCACTCGCGTGTTTCGGCGGACGTCAGGTCCTCGAGCCATCGGTACGGATCGCGGACGATAACCCCGTGGATGGCGTCCTGTTGATCCGATCTCCTTGCCTCCGGATACTCCCGTCGCATCCCAACCCTCCTCACGTCAAGGCGTTGTCGCCGCGTGACGTGCCAAATCTAGAGCGAAGGGTTCCCGTTGTCACAGCTTGCACGAGCACGCTACAATTCGAGCGTCATCGCGGAGCGGTTCGAGGTATTCCTGCTCGTGTCATGTCTTGGCTAAGCCTATTCCCGCGGCGAATGCCCGGATCGGTCGTAGGTCCGGACCAGGGCGGCGGGTCGCATCCCTATTCGTAGAGCTCCACTCTCGTTGGTCACGGACGGGAGGCACTCCGCGATGGCAACGCAAGTTCTCTGATCGGTCCCCAGGCTCCAAAGCAGAAGCTGAAGCAGCACTCCTTCACCTGTCTCAGAAGCTCGTCGACCGGGAAGTCCGTCCACCCTGTCCGCCGCACCGACGCAGACCCGCCCTTTCGCGGTTCCCGCGTCACCTCTTCACCCTCGAGCCGAACAGATCACGAGGCCTCCTCCGTAGTCTCGTCCCGAGGACAGGGAAGGAGCGAACGGCCAGGCAGGCGGCGGACGCATACGCCAACCGCTAGAATGGCATGCGGCGAGCGCTCGGGACGAGCGACCGCAAGGGGAGTCCAGATGCATGCTCTGCTCATTGTCGACAGAGACGCGAGGTCGTCGCTGTCGCAAGACCTCCAGTCCAAGGTCACGGCGCTGGTCGAAGGCAAGGGTCATTCCCTCGAGATCCTCGAGGTGGGATCGAACGACGTCGTGCCCTGTCTCGGTTGCCTTCTCTGCATGACGGACCGTCGGCGCCACGGCGACTGCGTAATCGACGACGCTGTTGCGAAACTCAACCGTCGTATTGGCGACTTCGACCTCGTCTGCTTCTTAGGTCCGATCGCCTTCGGCCAGTTCTCTTCGACGATCAAGAACGTCACGGACAAGGCAAAGACGATTCGCATGCTGCGGTCGCGGTCTCTCATCGCCATCGGCTACGGGAACGACGTGCGCGACGAGGAGACGGCGACATTCCTCGACGTCTACCGCAAGCACCGCGGGGTGGCAGACACCGTCCACACCCTCGTGCAGGAACGTTTCGAGGCTTTCGCCTCGCACTCGCTCGCCGACAACGACGCGGTCTGCGCAGAGCTCGGGAGGGTCCTGTGACCGGCGGACCTGCGGGTTTGCTTCGAGTCTGTCTCGTCAACGGCAGCCTACGCGGTCCGAAGGCATCGTCCAACCACTTCCTCGCCTGCCTCGAGCGCTTCCTCGACCCTGCCAAGATCGAGGTCGCCCATCTCGCCGTTCGCGCCAAGCTGCCGAACGGCTACCCGGAGGAGACGCTCGCTCGTCTCTCCGCCGCCGACGCCGTGGTCCTGGCGTTCCCGCTCTTCTCGTACTGCCTGCCCGGCGCGACGATCCGGCTCCTCGAGGAATGGGCACACTACGCTGACGCGCACCCGGCGGCAAAGCACACGAGGGTCTACGTCCTCGTGAACTGCGGCTACGCGGACCCCAAGGTCAACGACGAAGCGATCCACGTCGTCCGCAACTTCTGCGCGCGCCTCGGCCTCGAGTGGCGGTTCGCCATCGAGATTGGCTGTGGCCCCGCGGTTCTCATGCTCGCGCCGATCGACCTCCGGCTCCGCCGAGCGCTCCAGAGCATGGCCGCGGACCTTCAGACCACTGCTCCTGAGGCTAAGGACAACGTCTACCTCTGGCCGCTCTTGCCTCGCATCCTCATGGACACGATCCGACAGTCTCTCGACCGCAAGGCTCTTCGCGAGGCCATTCGCCGGCAGAGCGGAGCGTAGCGACCATCGGACCGCGCCGGGCACGAGAGGGCAACCGGAACCCCGGCAGACTCACCCGTCGCTGCGGCCACCTGGAGCCGCGCTTGCCGTTCCGTCTCCTTCCTCCCCCGCCAGCGCTTCGGCGTCGTAGAAGTCGTCGTGCTTGAGCGGGATCTGCGGGAGCAGGAAGCACACCGCGAGGGCGGCGACGGAGAAGCCCACGGCAATCATGAATACCGTCTGCATCCCGCTCGCGAGCGAGTGATGGACCGCGGTGATGAACTGCTGATAGAGCGCCGGGCCCTGCGGCCCAAGCTCGGTGAACTTCGACTCGATCCCCGCCTGGACCTGCGCGTTGATCAGGTTCTGGGGATCGAGCTTCGATGCCATCTCCGCGAGCGGCGGTGGGACGTTGACGCGCAGCTTTGCCGCGAACGTGTTGGAGAGAATGGTTCCGAGGATCGGCGCGGCGAGGATTCCGCCGAGCGAGGTCACGAACTGCTGCGACGCGTTGACGACGCCGAGCACGCGGTACGAGAACGCGTTTTGGATCGCGACGTTGAGCGTGGGCATCAGCGCGCCGATGCCGATGCCCACCACGAGCATGTCTCGCACGACGAGGTCCCACGTCGAGTCGGCGCCGAGGCGCGCCGTGAGGAACGTCCCGATGCACATGATGACGGCGGCGACCAGCGCGACGACCTTGTACTTGCCGGTGCGCGTGACGATCAGCCCCGCGGTGACCGAGCCCACGATGTAGCTCAGCATCATCGGCGTCATGACCGCGCCGGAGTTCGAGGCCGAGAGGCCGAGGACTCCCTGGATCAGGACGGGCAGGAACATGAGGAGCGAGAACATCCCCATGCTCAGAAGCAACCCAATGACGTTCGCTGTCGCGAACAGCCGGACGCGGAAGAAGTGCATCGGCACGATGGGCTCCTCGACGCGCCGCTCGATCAGACCGAACGCACCGAGCGCGCAGACCGCGAACGCGAGAAGGCCGACCACGACCGGGCTTCCCCACGGATAGCGGCTGCCGCCCCACGTGAACGCCAACAGGAGCGGCACGAGACCCGTGACGAGAACCGCGCTCCCGGCCCAGTCGACGCGGACGCGACGCTCGGCACGAACGCGCGGCAAGGCGTAGAGGATGGCAAGGAGCGCGATCGCCGCCACAGGGAGGTTGATGTAGAAGATCCATCGCCAACCCCAGTGATCGGTGATCCAGCCTCCGACGAGGGGGCCGATAATGCTCGCAACCCCGAACGTCATCGCGATCAGCCCCATCCAGCGGCCCCGCTCCCGTGGATTGAAGATGTCGCCGATCGTCGCGCGCGGCATGCTCAACATCGCTCCGCCCCCGATGCCCTGGAACGTGCGGAAGATGATGAGCTCGGTCATCGAGTGCGCCTGCC
>JBDKUT010000020.1:0-17308 GCA_039679545.1 Thermotogota bacterium | reverse complement strand
CTACCAGGTGATGCTGAAGGGGCGGCGCGACGACCTGCCGCTCGTCGAGTGGTGCGACAAGGTCACGTTCCCGTTCGTGCGCGGCGTTCTCGCCGACGCGTGGACGCGCGGCGAGACGACGGTCGGGCGGCTCTGGTCGGCGGTCGCGACGATCGAGATGATCCGAAGCGGGATTACGACGTTCGTCGACATGGACATGAACCTCGACGGCGTGATCCGAACCTGGATCGAGGCAGGGATCCGCGGCGTCGCCGCGATGACCCTCGTCGACCAGTGGGTGCCTGACGACCTGATGCTCTCCCCCGAGGCGACGCGCGAGGACGCGCAGAAGCTCATCGAGACCTGGCATTGCGTGCCGAAGGAGAGCCCGCTCGTCACCGTCTTCCTCGGCCCGTCGGCGCCGTTCACGTCGAGCGAGGGGCTCCTTCGGTGGATCCGGGAAACCGCCGACCGGCACGACCTCGGCATCCAGACGCACATCTCGGAGACGGCGTGGGAGGTCGAGCAGTCGATCCGCCTCGTCGGCAAGACGCCGCTTTCCTACCTTGAATCGATCGGGTTTCTCACGAGTCCAATCACGGCCGCGCACTGCGTCCACCTGACACCGGAGGAGATCGACCTCGCGGGAAGGCGGCGGGTCGGCGTGATCTACAACCCGAAGAGCAACATGAAGCTCGGCAGCGGGATTGCTCCGATCGTGGCCCTGCGGCGCGCCGGGGCGCCGATCGCCCTCGGCACGGACGGGGCCGCGTCGAACGACCTCCTCGATCCGTTCGAGGAGATGCGGGCCGCCGCGATGCTGCAGAAGGTTGCAGCCGAGGACCCGACCGTCCTCGGTGCGCACGACGTCTTTCGCTTCGCGACGGAGACGGGGGCGCAGGTGTGTCGAATCGACGCCGGTGTTCTCGATCCGGGAAGGCTGGCCGACGTCGTCCTCGTCGACCTCTCGGGGGCACACCTGTTCCGCACGACGGACGAGATCCTCCCAGCCCTCGTTTACTGTGCGCGGGCCAGCGACGTCGAATCCGTCGTGATCAATGGGCGGGTCGTCCTGCGGGACCGCGAGGTGACGACGCTCGACGAGCGCGCCGTCCTCGCCGAAGCGAAGAAAGTGGGTGAGCGGTATGGGTGAGACGTTGGCGAGCGCGCTCGCCGCGATCGTCGGCAGGGAGCACGTCTCCGATCGGTTCGTCGACCGGCTCTGCTACTCGCGCGACTGCGGCCCCGACAAGGCCGGCGTGCCGGCCGTCGTGGTGCGCCCCGCGTCGACCGAAGAGGTCGTCGAAGTCGTCAAGTTCGCGAACGCGAACCGACACCGTATCTTCACGCGCGGGCGAGCGACGACGTTCCTCGGCAGCGGCGTGAAGGACGGGGTGATCCTTCTCGAGACGACGCGCATGAACCACGTCGAGACCGTGGACCTCCAGGCCGGCTACGTCGTCGCGCAGTGCGGGGCGATCTGGCACGGCATCGATGCCGACCTCAAGCGCCGCGGATACGAGCTTGCGGTGCCGGGCGGCGGAGGTCTCTTCTCGTGCACGATCGGAGGGACTGTGGCGGTCAATGCCATCCCGCACGGCGCGACCGAGTACGGAATGACGGGCGACCACGTCCTCGCGCTCGAGGTCGTGCTTCCGAAGGGCGACGTCGTCCGCACCGGATCGTGGTCGAACCCGGCGTCGGAGCCGATTGAGCGAAACGCGAACGCCGCCGACCTGGCAGGCCTGTTCATCGGGTCGTACGGGATCTTCGGGATCATCACCCGCGTTGTCTACCGCGTTCGCCGGGTGCCGGAGGTGGAGGCCTTCCGGTTCTACGCGTTCGACGACCACCGCGACGCGATCGACGCGGCAGGAGGAATCCAAGCTCGAGGGGCGGCGACGTTCGTCGTCGGGTTGTTCGGCGGTCCGAAGCCGACGGGGGAGGAGGGAGACGCCTTCCTGCACGTCGTCGTCCGCGATCGGGTGTCCGCCGCGGAGGCGCGGGTCCGCGAGGCGGAGGCAATCTGCGAGTCGCACCGCGGTCGTCCGCGGCCGGCCGAGGGAACGCGCCACTACTGGCAGGATCACATGTACTCGTGGCTGCGGAACACCGGACCAAGCTCGTACTACAGCGACCGGCCGTTCTTCTGTCCCGAGGTGGCCGGGTTCGTCTCGACCGACGGACTGAAGACAGCCGTGGAGCTCTTCCGGACGATGAAGAAAGATAGGGAGTCCGACTTCGAGACGTACGGGATCCGCGTCAAGGGCGTGGACGCCTACTTCGCGCGGAACGGCGCGTACCTCTGGATCGACACCCTGTACGACGAGCGGCGCGACGACGCCTGGACGTACGGCCTGAAGCTCCGGGCCGAGATGGCCGAGCGGATGTTCACTGAGGGAAGGATGAGCCCGGGCGGACTTGGAGCTGGGATCGCGCCTCACATCATGCCGAAGCTCGGGCCGGCCGGCGAGTTGCTCCGCTCGATGAAGCGGACGCTCGATCCGAACGGGATCCTGAACCCGGGGCTCTTGATCGAGGAAGAGAGGGCGCGATGAGAGTCAAGGAGTACAAGGACCAGATCTACAGCTGCCTTCGCTGCGGCTTCTGCTTCGACCACATCGAGGGAAGCCAAGCAAAGATCTGCCCGTCGTACGTCACGTACGGGATGGAGTCGTACGGGGCGCGCGGGAAGCTCGCGATAGCGCGTGCCCTCGTCGACGGCGTTCTCGATTACGACGCCGACGTCGCGGGCCGGATCTTCGCGTGCACGGAGTGCGGCGCCTGCGAGGAACAGTGCTTCAAGTACCTCCCGCTCCTCGACCTGTACGCGGCGATGAAGGGCGACTTGGCCGAGCGTGACCTCGTTCCGCCGGAGCTGGAGCAGGCGACGCAGGCCGTCAAGGCGGAGGGGAACCCGTACGGGAAGCCGCGGAAGGCGCGCCTTGACTGGGCTCCCGGAACGTCGCGGGTCGGAAAGCGCGCTCCCGTTCTCTACTACGTGGGCTGCACGCCGTCGTACGTGAGGCGCGGAATCGCCCGCTCCGGTTACGCGCTCCTCGAGGCGGCGGGCGCCGACTTCGGCCTCTTGCGAGACGAGACGTGCTGCGGTCATCCGTTTGTGAGTGCCGGAAGGCTCGAGGAGGCGCGCGCGGCGGCCGAGTCGCTTGTTGCCGCCGTCGAGGCGAGCGGCGCAGAGGTAGTCATTTTCCCATGCCCCGGGTGTCTGAAGACGTTCCGCGAGGACTACCCTCGCCTCCTCGGGCGTCCGCTCCACTTCCGGACGCTTCACGTGACGGAGTTCCTCGCCGACCGGATCGAAGCCGGTGCGTTTCGATGGAAGAAGCAGTCGCGGATCGTCGCCTACCACGACCCGTGCACCCTCGGGCGCGGCCTCGGCGTGTACGACGCGCCGCGGCGGACAATCGATGCTGTTCCCGGCGCAAAGCGTGTGGAGCTGCGGCGGACGCGCGAGGCCTCGTTCTGCTGCGGCAGCGGAGCCTTCGTCCGACTCGGCTTCGAGCCGATGTCGATCGAGAACGAGGAAGCGCGTTGGGCGGAGGCAGCAACCACCGGTGCCGACCTTGTCGTGTCGGCGTGTCCGGCTTGCCAGATCGCGCTCCTCGACGCGAAACGCCGCGCCAAGTCGCCGATCGAGGTCGAAGACGTCGTCGAATGGCTGGCGTCAGCGCTCTAGGAATCGGGAGAGGACGATGGACGAGAAGCGACGGGGTGAGATCGAGGCCTTGTGGAGCACCGAGACGGCGTCGGGCGTCACGGTCTACCCGACCCGGGCCGCCGTCGACGCTTTGACCAACTTGGGGTGCGACATGAGCGACGCGCTCCCGCTTCTTAAGGAAGCCGAGAGGGCATTCGCCGCGAAGTCTTGGGGATCGCTTGCCCAGATCGTCGCCGGTGTGAACGCGGTGATGGTGCGACGGCTCGCGGCGATTCGTGAGGGGGAACCGGCGACGTGGGCCGAGTACCGGTCCCGCCTTCGCGGGGCGGCTACGCCGCCGATCGACCGAACCCAGGCCACAGACTACGAGGACCGCGTGCGCGCGGCGTGGATCGGGAAGTGCATCGGGACGGCGCTCGGCGACCCGGTCGAGGGGTGGACGCGCGAGCGAATCGCCGCCAAGCACGGGGCGGTTCAGAGCTACCTCGTCTCTCCGAAGGTCGAGAACGACGACACCGCCTATCCGATCCTCGTCCTGCACACTCTGGACGAGCACGGGGCCGGCTTCACGAGCGCCGACCTCGCCCTCGAGTGGGTCGCGCACCTCCCGTTTGCCTTCACGGCGGAGTGGGCGGCGCTCGAGAACGTGAAGGCCGGCGTGCTTCCTCCGGAGAGCCGTTGGGAGCGGAACCCCTGCGGGGCGTGGGTCGGTGGCCAAATGCGAACCGAGATCCACGGGCTCCTCGCGTTGGGTGATCCGGAGCGGGCGGCGGAACTGGCGTTCCGCGACGCCGTCATCTCCCACTACCGCGAAGGAATGGACGGCGCGGTCTACGCGGCGGCCCTGATGGCGCTTGCGCTCGACGAGCCCGAGATCGAATCTCTCTTGCGCGGCGCGTTGCGGCTCGTCCCGGCCGGAGGAAACTTCGCCGCTACGGTGGAAGAGGCGATCGACGCGTGCCGCCGCTATGGTGCCGCCGCCCGCGTGATGGATGCGCTGGCGCCGTCGATCGACCGGTACCACTGGATCCACACGCTGCCGAACGTCGCCTGCGTCGTCACGGGGCTTATGCTTGGCGAGGGCGACTTCGAGCGCTCGATCCTGACGACGCTTCGCTGCGGGTACGACACGGACTGCTCGACCGGGCAGGCGGCGGCGCTCGTCGGCTGCCTCGTGGGAACCGCGGGAATTCCCGAGCGATGGAGCGCGCCGATCGGGAACGGGCTGCGCACGTACGTGGACGGGTTCGAGGAGATCGGGTTCGATCGCCTCGTGGAGTGGACGGCGGGGTGGGGAAAGCGCCTTGCCACAACCGGGACAACGCGCTCCGGTGCGGCGAAAACGAGTCAAACGAAGGGAGTGGGACGAGCGTGATTGCCGTTCTCGGAAGCGCCAACATGGATCTCGTCACGGAAGTGGCGCGGATTCCGCGCCCCGGGGAAACGGTCGCCGGAGAGAGCCTCCGCTACTACCCGGGAGGCAAGGGGGCGAACCAGGCGGTTGCCGCCGCGCGGCTTGGGGCGGCGGTGGCCTTCTTTGGGAAGGTCGGCCGCGACCCGTTCGGAGACCGGCTCATCGAAGGGCTGCGAGCGGATGGGATCGACGTGTCCGCCGTGGCACGCGTGGTGGAGCCCCCGACGGGCACGGCATCCATCTGGGTGGAGCGAACGGGAGAGAACGCGATCGCCTGCGTTCCCGGTGCGAACGGAGCGGTCGACGCCGCGTACGCGGCGCGTGTCTTCGATCGCATTGCGGCAGCCGACGTTCTTCTGCTTCAGTTTGAAATCCCGCTTGCGACGATCGCCTTCGTCCTTGAGCGGCTTCCGAAGGACCGGCCGATCGTGATCCTGGATCCCGCTCCCGCGCAGAACCTGTCGGGACTTCCTCTCGACCGGGTCGACATCCTCACGCCGAACCGGACGGAGCTTTCGACTCTGACGGGAATCGACGGCCTCGAGTCGGCGGCGCGGCGGCTCCTCTCGCTCGGCGTGCGCGGCGTAGTCTGCAAGGCGGGCGATCAGGGCGCGTACTGGATCGGAGAGACCACGACGCACGTGCCCACAATCCCGGTTGAGGTCGTCGACAGCACCGCCGCCGGGGACGCATTCAACGGCGCCCTCGGGTGTGCCGTCACCGAGCGGCCGATTCTCGAGGCGATTCGCTTCGCGAACGCTGCCGGGGCGCTCGCCGCGACGAAACGCGGAGCACAACCCTCCCTGCCGCGGCGAAGCGAGGTCGATCGGCTCTTGGCCGCGGTGCCCTCGAGGCCGGTCGGCTCACCGCAGAGCAGAGGCTGATCCCACCTCAGAGGACGCAGAGCAAGCCACGGCGCGAACAGCGTCATCCGTTCCGGGACCGGCCGTGTCCGTCCCGCGTCCTCTTGCGGGCCGCAGGTCGGTGCTTTCCCCTCTGCGGTTGCTGCTTCTTGGGACCTCCTAGACGGCCGGAACGAACCGCCCCCACCCCGGCACGCCGGCGGATTCCTCGTCCGCCCAGACGCTGCGTCCGCGGACGAGGGTGCGGACGACGGCGCCACGAACGGCGAGCCCTTCGTAGGGGGAGACGTCGCTCTGCATGTGGAGCCTTGCTGCAGAGACAGCCCACGTGCGTTCCGGGTCGTAGAGGACCAAGTCCGCGTCGGCTCCAACGACGATCCGTCCCTTGCGCGGAGAGAGCCCGAAGATCCGAGATGAAGCCTCGGCCGAGAGACGGGCGAGCCGCTCCGGTGCGAAGCCTCGCGCCCGGCCTTCGGAGTAGAGGATCGGGAGGAAGGTCTCGACTCCCGGAAGGCCGCACGGAATCTCGAGGACGTCGTCCCCGACCTCCTTGTCAGCGCGGAAGAACGGACAGTGATCCGTCACCACCGCATCGATCGTCCCATCGCGAAGGGCGGACCAGAGCGCCTCTCGGTCCGCGGCGGTCCGCAGCGGCGGGATGACACTCCACGTGCGGCCGTCGGCGCGCTCGTACATGCCTTCGTCGAGAACGAGGTAGTGAGGACAAGTCTCCGCGGTGATCCGGACACCGCGTGCCTTGGCCCGCCTCACCGCCTCGCACCCATCTCCGCTGCTGACGTGAGCGATGTGGAGGCGGGCGCCGGCGCGCTCAGCGAGGGCGGCGACGAGAGAGATGGCCGTCGACTCGGCGACCGTCGGACGGCTCTTCGGTAGCGCGTCGGCGTGTCGGCGCTCCTCGCGGGAGAGGCGGTCCGATGCCGCCCGGACGATCTCGGCGTCTTCCGCGTGGACCATGGCCACTCCGTCGACGGCCGCAATCGCCCGGAACGCGTCCGCAAGCTCTTCCGGGTCGGATCGTTCGGCGTAGACGGTGTAGAACTTGAAACTGCGGACTCCGAGCCGAACGGCGTCTGCGACCTCGTCGGCGCGACCGGAGCGCCAGCCGACAACCTCGGCGTGGAGAGCGACATCGACGGTGACTCGGCGAGCCGCCGTGATTCGGGACTCGATCTCGTGGCCGAGCGTCGCCCCGGAGGCGACGGTGAAGTCGACGATCGTCGTGACGCCGCCCGCGGCCGCCGCCTTCGTTCCCGACTCCAACGTGTCTCGCGACTGGATTCCGAACGCTGGGGCCTCCATGTGCGTGTGGCCGTCGATGGCTCCCGGCAAGACCCACAGGCCGTGCGCGTCGATCGTCTCGTCTCCGACCAGGTCGCCGCCGCGGCCCAACGCCGCGATGCGTCCGTTGGCGACGCCGATCGAGGTCGTCAGAAGACCGTAGGGGGTCAGGACCCGCGCGTCGCAAATCACGAGCTCGTACCGTTCTCGCCCAGCTTCGCTCCTCTTCACACCTCCATTGTAGCGGGCCCGGCGCGGCGTCCCTCGTGAGCTCGACCGCCTCAGGCGAGGTGGGACGAATGTACAGCCGGCACGATTCGCGTGGGGAACGTCCGGGTTCAGCTTCCCCGACTGGGCGGGAACGGCGCCGCCAGGAATCCGTCGCGGTGCTGTCCTTCGGATGAAAGGGTTGGCCGGGCCGTAGCCCCGGCGCGTTCGTTTCGGACACGGTCGCCTTCTCTCAACGAACTCAGCGCACGGCGAGCACGAAGCCGACGGCGACTTGACTGCGAAGATCGTCGAGTCGCCATGAACTGAAGCCTAGTCTCCTCCCCGGTACACATCCGCATACCGGTTGTCGGCGACGACATTGTCGACGAGCTCGAGGCTCTCGACGAAGCGGCCGACGCGGATGCCGACCCCCGTGGAGAGGCTCCAACCGTTCCCGGTGATGGTGCAGCCCATCACGACGAGACGGCGCACCGAGATCGAGTCCATCCCGTCCATCCCGTTGTTTTGAAGGACGCATCGTTCAACGCGCAGCTCCTCGATGGCGCCCTTCGCTCCGATGATGTGGATGCCGGTCCATGGGTTCTCCGATGAGGAGCAATCGCGAATCGTGATCGACCGGACGTACACGCGGTTCACCTCGATCCCATGTCCGCTCGTCGTCGGGTCTTTGGAGGCCGTGACGGACAAGCGTTCCAGGAGGACGCGATCGGCGTCGACCTCGATCGTGCCACGGATGACGGCAAGCCCGGACGCGGCGGGATCGGTGCAGACCGTGACGTCGGGGGTGAAGATCCAGATCTCCGCGTCGTACTCGCCCGGAGCGAGGACGAGAACGTCGCCCGGGTGGGCTTCGATGCGGACGGAGAACCACATCGACGATTTCACTCCTTGGCTGCCGGGCCAGGCCGGGAACTCGGTCGGCACGGACTCGCCGTCCACCGTCTTCGTGAACGCCTCGGCGACGAGCACATTCCCTCGGACCGGTGCCTCGTCCGGCAGACGGATCTCTCGAGCCTCCGCCGTGCCGACCAACGCCGCGACGAGGGCGAAGGCGACGAGCGAGCCTCTGTACACCATTCCATACCTCCGGCGCGGGAGTGTACGAGCAGGTCAGCCTTCGGGCAACCGGCTCGATCCCCCCGGTCGGGCAAGTCGCCGACGCCCCCCGGAGACGCGCCGAGGGCCCTCTCGTCGTGCCGTGGTGGCCGCCTGGCGCCTCTCGGCGTTCTCCGTGGTCCGTGGTGAGCGCGAGCGTGAAGTCTAGAACGGGATCGTCAGCTCTGCGGCGAGCGTCAAGCCTCGGCGATCCTTGGCAGGCGAAGTCCAGTCCGTGCGCTCTTCCCAGTCGACTGAAAGGGAAACGTTCACGTCGTCCGCCTCGTACTCCCAGTCGACCGAGAGCGCGGTGGTGTCTAGATCCGGATCGCCCTCCGAGGTTCGAGCGTTCTCGGTCTCCCACGTGACGCCGAGCGTTCCTCCGCCGAGAGGGAACGCGGCGTCGAGTGTGCTCGCTCGCGTCCTCGTCCCGAGGGGAGAGGGGGCGTTCGGGTACCGTCTCGCCTTCTCGCTTGCTTCAAGCGAAAGGGAGATTCCGTTCCAGGTTCCGGACCACGAACCCGAGAGCGCGACGTCGTCGCGGTCGTTCTCCGGCGCAGCGTGACGGACTCGGTGTGCGATCTTGGCCGCGAGCGCGAGGTCACCCACGGCGAGGGGCCTTTCCAGCTCGAGGGCAAGCTCGGACGTCGATGTGTCCTTCGTGGGTGCTGCGGGGTATCGGGTCCTCGTCCGCTCGGCGCTCGTGTCAATCGACCATTCGTTCCGCTCCGTCGACCACGTTGCCGCGGCCGCCGACTTCGTCGAGCCCAACGCGGCGTTCGCGGGGTAGGCGACCCTCGACCACTCGAGTTCGACGTCAACCGAGTCGTCGGCGATCGGGACTTCGATGGCGATGGGAATCTCGAGCCTCCGCACGCTGCGTCGGGGCTGGATCTCCATCGCTCGGTCAATCCACCGCGCGGCGGTCTCCGCCGGGACCTTTCCCTTCCACCGCTCGGACTCGACGTGATCGATGAAATCCTCGACCGCGTCCGCTGCGTCCCCTCGACGGGCTTCTCCCAGGGCGGCTTCAGCGTCGGCGAGATCGGCCAGCAAGAGGCGCTTGGTCGTACTGGCGAGGACTTCGGCGGTCACTTGCTGCGCCAGCGTTGCGACGACGCTCTGAGCGCTCGGAATGCCCGCGTCCTCGATCTCCGCGTCGATCTGAAGAGGACGACGCTCCAACTCGGTGGTGATCCGCGCTTCGAGGTCGATCTCCCCGAGCCGGCATGCGGCCGACGCTTCGATCTCGGACGTCGTCTTGGCCGCGGTTTCTCGAAGGCGGTCGTCGACCTGAACGGCATTCGTGCTGAAGGAGAGCGCGACCTCCGTATCTCCGGACTCGTGGGTGGCGGCTCCGGCCGCCGACAGGGATCGTGTCCCTCCGCTCGGCGCTACGGACGCGGTTCGGGCTGCGGCGAACTCCACGTCAAGATCGAGTCCGAGGATCTCGGTGGACCCGGCGACGTCGAGTGACCGCTCGAGGGTGCGAACGCCCAGGCGTCGTAGGAGAGCGTCGCACGCCGCGCGGATGGAGTCCGCCGCATCGCGGCGCAGGTCGGCGCCCCGTGCGGCCTCCGCTCCGTCCGCGAGTCGACCCAAGCGGCTGCGGTAGCTGTCTCGATCGGCGTTGGCCAGCGTCCGGGCCGCGTTCTCGAGGTCCGCCGTGAGGGCTGTCGCACACGCTCCCTTGGCGTAGAGACGGATCCGGCTTGCGATCGACTCGAGTCGGTCCGCATGCCGCTCGAGCTCGCTCGCGCCGGCGAGAAGGGGCGCCGTGCCGGCGTGATCGCTTGCCGTTGCCTCGACGTCCGCGAGGAACGCGTCGAGGGACGTTTCGAGCGTCTCGAGACACGTTTCGATGGTACGGACTGAGGTGGGCACAGGGAGACTGCGGATCGCGTTGAGGGCGGCCACGACGGTCGTCCACGTAGCGCGCAACCGCGCTCGGCTCTCCTCGGATAGGGCGAGCGACTCGAGCCGCTCGGAGAGTTCCGCCTCCGAGGGGAGCGCCACGACGCCCGCCGCGTCGGCCCACCCCGCGGTCACCGTCACCGCCCCCGTACTCCCGAAGGAGGTGCTCCATTCCAGCGTTCCCTCGATCTCGGGTGCAGAAGATCGGGCGACAGCTTCCGTACCCCATTCGATGCCGGCCTCAAGCTCGCTCTCTCCGTGGACGGCGTACGCAAGTCGCCCCAAGGTGCAAAGAGCGAACAGGAACAGAGCAATCCGGCAGGACCTCGGCGCAGAGGATCGATGCGTCATCGATCATGATCTTAGCCTATCTTGTCCTTCAATACACGAGCAAAGGAGAGGACGTGGCCGGGACGGGGGGCGTTGAAGAGCGGGAAGGTATACGGAGTCCGAAAAACGGGCGCCGGGGGGGGCTTGTCGGCGAGGGGGTGGGGGGTACAATAGCGGCATGAACCTCCGTGGAACTCGCGCTTGTGCATGCGTCTGCGTTGTTGCGTTCTTCGTAGGACTCGTCGCGGGCGCCGTCTGCGCGGCGGACCTTCCTCAGGTGCTTCAGCCCAACGAAAGCGCGTACAGCGCGGATGAGGTTGCTCTCCTCCGCGGCGCACTCGACGGGCTCCGTGTCACGCTGTCCTCGTCGCCGTTCGCGTGTCAGAAGACGTTCGGCCTTGGCGGGTGGGGCAAGTGGACGAGCGAACAGTTCGCCCTCTACACCGCCGGGGTCCTGGGCGGCGATGGGTACGAGGTGCGGCTTGTGAGCGCGGCGGGTTGGTCGGACGGCGTCCACACGTGGGTCCTCGCAGGGATCCCTCTCGGCGAGCGCACCGCGTGGATTCCGGTCGAGGCGTCGCCGGAGATGGGCGAGAAACAGGTCGTTCTCGGACGTCTTCCGGAGGACGTAGGGGCGGACGGCGTGATCTGGTTCCCCTCGTCGTATGTCTCCTTCACGGACCGGGTCGAAATCCCCGCCAACCGTGCGCCGGTCGCGAGGATCTCTGCACCGGACACGCGGGTCTCGATGACGGACTACACGATGATCACGGCCAATGGATCGCACGACCCGGACGGATCGATCATCCTCTACGTGTGGGACTTCGGCGACGGGGAACCGCCGACAGTGACCGAGTCCAAGTACGCGAGCCACCGGTTCGCGCCGACCGGGACGTACACTGTGGTTCTGACAGTCGTCGACCAGCGCGGAGCCATGGCCAGCGCGACGGCCGAGATCGTGTCGGTCAACGATTGCGGGTGCCACAAGTGAACCGCCCGCCGCGACCCAGTTCGTGGGCCGGAGCTGATTCTTGCTGGGGAGGATGGATCTCAAGGGTCGGGGCGAGGCCGCCCCGGTCCAAGACCAAGCGAGAGGGTCGAGTCCGACCCTCTTAGAGGAGGTTAGAGACCGTGGGAAGGGATTCGCGAACTACGAACGGCGCTCGACGACGGACGCGTCTTGGAACAGCGCTCCTTGTAGGGCTGGCGGCGCTTCTGGCCGCTTCGCCCGTCGCGGCGGCACAAACGGCGCCGCAGGTGCGACAGCCGGGTGACCCGTCGTTCTCCTCCGAGGCTCGAGCGGCTCTCACGAAGGGGCTGGCGGCCCTCGAGGCCGTCCTCAGCGCGCCAAATTGGGGATCCGGGAAGGCGCTGGGTTACGGTGGATGGGGATCGCGCGAATTCTCGCTCTATACGGCCGGCGCGCTCGGCGAGCGCGGCTACTCCGTGACGATCGTCCGAGCGGACAACTCCTCGAACGCCCGCACGTGGCTCCTCGTAGGAATCCTGCTCCCCGGGACGGTCGCGTGGGTGCCCGTCGAGGCCGCTCCCGGGGCGGGGCTTCCTCAAACCGTCCTCGGTCGCATTCCGATGAACGGCAACGCGTTCGCGTCCAACTACCTGACGTACGCCGGCACCGTCTCGTTGCCGCCGAACGTCGCCCCGACCGCGAGGATCCGCCCTCCGTCTACGCGACCGAATCCGAATCAGCCGAGCGAACTTCTCGCCCTGGGATCGGCGGACCCTGACGGATACATCGTCGTCTACCGATGGGACTTCGGCGACGGTACGTCGGCCGTCTTCTCCGACACAAGGGCGGTTCACACGTTCGCCGCGTCCGGCAACTACACGCTCACGTTGACCGTGATCGACAACGGCGGGCGAAGCAACGTCGCCACGTGGACTTTAGCCGTCGGATCTGACGTGACGCCATCGATCGATCGCCCCACGGCGCCGGGCTGCGGCTGCCACTAGCTCCGATCCGACTCCGCGACCACACACCAAGACCGATCGATCCGGGCCCGGTGGTTGGGAGCTGATCCTGACGTGGGCCGCTTTCGGTCGTGGTGCGCTGTGTTTTTTTCCCCACCGCCCTGCCTTGGAGCGCCAATCTGCCAGGCCATCTGCGTCGCCTGCGGGGGCCGCCCGTTGCGCTGGCCGGCATTGGGTCGGAGGGCTTGCCCGATCCCCCTCAAGAGCCTGCGCCGTACGAACGTCCAAGCGTTGGCCCGTAGGGTGAGGAGAGCGGGGCGCGGCTGGCGGGCCCGCGGGGCATCGAGCCTGACGGCCGCGCCGCAGGCATTGACCGCCGCCCAGTGTCAGTTCTCGTGCCGGGCGGCGCACTTCAGCAGGATGCGTCCGCCTTCCCGTTTGCCCGAAGAGAGACGGCCTGCGTTGTTCCCAGAATAGAGCCGCCCCGCTGCCCGCCAGGAAAGAAGGGAGAAGAACACCGTCACTCCCCGGGGCTAGCGGAAGACCGGCTCCTTTCGGTTCTCAGAAAAGAAGCGGCTTGCCTCTGATTCTCACGAAAAGAGCGACCCGCCTCTGATTCCCACGAAAAAGAGCGGCCTCGGCATCTGCCGAGGCCGCATGACTACCTACGTCTTGGTTGTCTCAGTTCGCCGATACTACCAGGCGACGTTGACTCCAAGGATGATGTACTCGACGCCGTTGGCCGCAGTCACGTTCATGGCGCCGATGAGGCTGATGTTCGAGCCGACGCCGACCGTCAACTCGGCGTAGGTGCCCATCCAGCCGAAGATCCCGGTCGCGACCGAGTCGGTGGTGTTGAAGAAGTTGTTCACGCCGAAGCTGAACAGGCCGCCGCAGCAGCTATCCTCATCGCACTGCACGCCGAACACTTCGTTCGGCATGTACTTGGTACCGCTAGCCATGACGTACCAGTAGCAGTCGCCGGCCGCGCCCAAGCCGTATCGCGTCAGGCCGAGGCCGAGCGGGATGAAGTAGAAGTTGGCGAAGCCCGGCTGGGTCGTGCCGCACGGGCCGCTCTCCCAGTACGAGCCGGAGACCTTGTTCATGAGGTTGTTGAAGATGTGGCCCCAGTAGAACTCGCAGCCGCCGACCGTGCAGGTCAGGGTCAACGCGTTCAGGGTGATCCCCTGGATGGCCGCGGAGGCCTCGTCGAACTGGACCGAGAAGTACGGCTTGAAGCAGACGACGTCGCCGGTGACGACCTGGAAGAAGAGGCCGATGTCCTTGTCGGTCAGCGTGTAGGTCACACCAAGCTGATAGAGCTTCAGCCAGTCAAGGCCGATGTCGACGTTCTTGGCCAGGAAGCCCAGGCAGTCGAAACCGGTGCAGCTGAACCGAGCCATCACGTAGACGTCAGCGCAGCAAATCGGGAACTGCGCGACGGCGGTGATGTAGCTGAACACAACGGCGCAGTTGCTCTGAATCACGCTCAGGCCGCCGACACTCCAGACCGGGTTCCACAGATCGTCGGAACCGACGGCTGAACAGGTCAGATACGTCCAGTCGGTGACCCAGCCGTTCAGGCCATACAGGAAGATTCCCCAGAGGTTGGGGCTCAGGTTCCAGGTGATTTCAGCGCCGATCCGGATGTCGCCGGCCGTGCCGATTCCACCAACCGCGAACCCGGAGCCGTAGCCGGGGACGAAGTTCTGGATGGCGAACAACGCGTAGAGGTCGACGCCGGCGATGGAAACCTCGGCGCCGTTCTCAAACGTCGTGAACGCCGGGGTGACCGGATCGAAGGCCGCCAACGACCACATGCTGAAGGCGCCGAGCGATCCATACGCCTCGAACCACAGGTTGCTCAGGCCCGCGTCATTAATGACCGTAGCGGCCTCGAGCGTCCAGCCACCGACGAGGTACTGAACATCAAGGAACGAATAGAACGAGCCGAGGCCAAACGTGGGGTGAATGTTCAGCTTCAACCACGTGTCCCACTCGCCCTGAAGCTGCGCGGAGCAGGCGATACCGACTCCGAGCATTACGAACAGGCTAAGTACGAGAGCCTTCTTCATTGCTGACTAACCTCCTTACGCAACTTTCGCGAAACGATGCTTGTGACAAGAAGCGTGATTCTCTAGGGAACTCACTGAAGGCTGACGACCACCTCCTCGCTGGTCTGGTTTCGCCTCTCCACTAGATGTTGAGAGCATCATAGGCCAGGCTCGCCATCCATGTCAAGTGATGGCCATTACACTGAGCCTGCCGGCCTTCCCGCTACGTCGCCTGCGCCCAATCCTTGTCGACGGCCGCACGGAACGAACGTCGGCGACCGACGTCGTCGAAGCTTCATAGGAAGCTACTTTCAAGGAGTCCGCCGCGGCGGATGGCCACCGCGGCGAGACGGGCCAACTCACTCTTTCTTCACCACCGCAGGCATAGGCTCTGCGGCGGCGCTCCTCCCGACCGCCGCCCCTGCGGCGTGACGGTCGCCGGGCTGCCTTCTCCTACAGGCCGATCGTAGCGAGCGCCACGGCAATGATCGCCACGAGAAGAGCGGTCAGCGAGAGGATGAAGTTCGCCTGGACCCGCTTCTCGAGCGCCGCGATGTTGGTCGTCGCTCCCCCGGCCGTAGGTTGGATCTGCGCCTTGAGCTGCGCAATGTCCTGCTCCGCCCTCTGCAGGCGGGCCTCGAGGTTCGACGGAGCCGTCGGGGTCCCTCCTTGGACCTTCGCCTCCAGTGCGGCGACGTCATCGGAGATCTGGAAGATCAGGTCCTTCAACGCGGCCAGGTCGTCCGGCGTGACGCTCTCCGGGTTGTTCTGCATGTACTTCATTGCTCGGGCGATGTAGACGGCGACGGTGTAGCGGTCCATCGGCTGGTCGCCGTTGAACTTCCCGCCCGGAAGTCCCGTGATGATCCCCCGCTGGGCGAGGTACTCGAGGTCGGCGTATGCCCAGTGGTCCTTCGGTACGTCGGTAAAGAGCCCACCCGTGTTGACCGGCTCCGCGTGGCCGTTCCCCGTCTGTGCGAGCGCGCACGCCCCGCACAGCACGGCTAGCAATGCACTCCCAAGCAGAATGAACGTCGTTCGCTTCACTTGGAACCCCCTCCTGCTACGCGATTGGCAAGCAGTATAGTGTTCGCTGCGAAAAGTGTCAACGGAACTAGAGATTCGCTTCACGGAGCCCGCGAAGGTAGGTACGGCGGTGAAGTCGGGAGGCGCCCCGATCGAGAAGCGCGTCCCGATGGGCCTTCGTGCCGTACCCCTTGTGCTGTGCGAGGCCGTAGCCGGGCCACACCCGGTCGAGGTGAACCATGCACGTGTCGCGCGAGACCTTGGCGACGATCGACGCGGCGGCGATGTGGAGCGAGCGCGCGTCGCCGCTGGTGAACTCCGTGGAAGGCGGCGCCCCGGGAGTCTCCAGGGAGAGTCCTCGGTCGCAGAGGACGACGTCGGCGTCGATCGCAAGTCGCTTGTAGGCCCGCGCGGCGGCGCGTCGGCACGCGGGGACGATGCCGATCCGATCGATCTCGGCCGCCGAAGCGAAGCCGACGGCGGACTGCGCGCACTCGGCGATCCGAGCGAACAGCCGCTCGCGGGTTGCGGGCGTGAGGCGCTTCGAGTCGTCGACGCCGGCGAGAAGCGCAACGAGTTCGTCGTCTGAAGAAGAGACCGGGAGGTGGACGCAGCCGACGGCCACGGGCCCGGCCCACGCACCGCGTCCGGCCTCGTCGAACCCGACGAGGCGCGGCGGTGCGAAACGGTCCGAAGTGGGCGGGAGCGAGGGCACCGCGAGGGCGCGGTCGAACGCCAAGAGCTCTCGACAGCGGTCTTGGATCGACGGGCGCGCGCCGCGGGGCATCGGCGACCGGTCTCGGTCCGGGCCTAGTGGATCTTCCGCAGGTCGCGCAGGTAGTAGGGGCGGCTCTGGCGGGCGCCGCGCTCCTTCACGAGTTCGATCTTCTCGATCTTCGGGGAGTGAAGCGGGTACGTCTTCTCGACGCCGATCCCGGACGAGATCTTCCGCACCGTGATCATTTCCTTCGTGCCGCCGCCGCTGCGCTTGAGCACGAGGCCCTCGAAGACCTGGGTTCGCTCCTTCGCCCCTTCCGAGATCCGCTCGTGGACCCGGATGATGTCCCCTGGGCGGAAGGCGTCCCGCTCCTTCAGGTGTCCTTGCTCTACGGCTCGCAGGATGTCGTCCATCGCGTTCTCCTTGAGTCTCCTCATTCCCCGTTCAGGGGCGTCCCCCGTCTGGAGGGACACCCTCCGTCGGGAGGGACACCGTCCCCCGCGATGCGATCGAGCACGATCGCCGCCGCGGCGCGGACGGACAGATGATTGAAATCAGCGTCCGGCATGATCGAGGGAAGGATGGCATCACACGCGTCGATCAACTCATCCGCCATCCCCCACCCCGTGCCGAACAGAATATACACCGGTTGGGCATCGGTTCTCAATCGCGAGCGCAGTTCGTCAAAGCCGATGCGGTTCTTCGGCGACGGCCGGGCCGACGTCGCGACGACGAACGGGGCACGGCCCTCCAGCTTCTGGAACGTCTCGAGGG
>JBDKUT010000019.1:0-1940 GCA_039679545.1 Thermotogota bacterium | reverse complement strand
CGATCCTGCCGTCGAGGGTTGGGCGAAAACCGAGCCCGTGAGCTGGGACCCCAAGACCGGACTTGGGGATGCCTACCCGGTCTACTCCTTCGCGACGCACGTCGCCGAAGTCGAGGTCGATCTCGCTACGGGAGAGGCCCACGTCGCCGACTTCGTCGCAGTTCACGATTCCGGCACGATCCTCAACCGCGCCCTGGCCGCGGGGCAGGTCGAGGGCGGAATCGTCCAGGGTCTCGGGTTCGCGCTGTCGGAGTCGATCCAAGAGAAGGACGGTCGCCTCGTCGTCAACGGCCTGACGACGTACCGCCTGCCGACGGTTCGTGACGTTCCACTCGGAGTACGCGTCGACTTCGTCGAGGCGGCGTTTCCCGCCGGGCCGTTCGGAATGAAGGGGATTGGTGAGGTGCCGCTGATGGCGGCCCACGCCGCGGTCGCCCGAGCCGTGGCCCACGCGATGGGGCGCCATCCGGCTCGCTACCCGCTCGATCCCCCCTACGTGCGCGAGCTGCTGAGCACCTCAGTCTGAAAGCGGAGTCCGGATCACGGGGAAAAGAGGTACGATGGCGTACGCGGTAGTCGCGGCTCTTCTGTTCGGCGTCTCGGCTCCGCTGTCCAAGCTCCTCCTCGCGAAGGTCGATCCGATCGCCCTCGCAGGGCTCCTCTACCTCGGCGCGGGCATTTTCCTTGGGATCCTTGCCCTCGTGTCGCACGCTTTCACTCCGGCGCCGAGGGGCCGCGCCCCTTCGCATCGAGAAGCAGGACTGGAACGACGGGACCTTCCGTGGCTCGCCGGGGCCGTCGTCGCGGGTGGAGTAGTCGGGCCGATCCTCCTTCTTTTCGGGTTATCGACGACACCGGCGGCGACGGCGTCGCTTCTGCTGAACTTCGAAGTCGTTTCCACGGCGCTGATGGCCCGCGCCGTCTTCCACGAGGCGGTCGGATGGAGGACGTGGGCCGCGGTCGCCGTGGTCGCGGCCGGCGGTGTTCTTCTCTCGGTCGATCCATCGGCAGGATGGGGCTTCACACCGGGGGGGCTGCTCATCCTCGGCGCGTGCGTCTTCTGGGGACTCGACAACAACCTCACTCGTCAGATCTCGCTCCACGACCCCAAGCTGATCACGACCGTCAAGGGACTCGTCGCGGGCGGTTTCTCGCTCGGCCTGGCCGTGAGTCTGGGCCGTTCGCTCCCGTCGTACGCAACCGTCCTCGAAGCCTTGGCGGTCGGCGCCGCATGTTACGGGGCAAGCATCACCCTCTTCGTTCACTCGCTACGCCGCCTGGGCACGGCGCGGACCGGTGCCGTCTTCGCGGCCGCCCCGTTCGCTGGCGCCGTCGCGTCGTTCGCTCTGTTCCCCGAGGCGCCGCGCGCCTTCTTCTATGGGGGCGCCTTCTTGATGGCCTCCGCCCTCGTGCTTCTTCTACAGGAGCGGCACGTGCACTGGCACACCCATCAAACGATCGTTCACACGCACACCCACATGCACGACGAGCACCACGCCCACATGCACACACCGGAGGTCGCGGAGTCCACTCGCCATACGCACGCCCACACGCACGCCCCGCTCGAGCACTCCCACCCGCATACCCCGGATGCGCATCACCGGCACTCGCACGAACCTTCCGCGTAACCGGGAAAGAAAGACGGGAGGCCGCTTGGGCCTCCCGCCACGATCGTCGTAAGGTGCTACTGCGGGTTTACAAGCCGAGCGCGTTCAAGAGCGCGGAGAAGTCGACGGCTCCCTGGAGAAGATCCCCAATCGAGGTCACACCAAGCATCCCCACGATGGTGTTGAAGAAGTTCTGGATTCCCTCCGCCGGCGCCGACATGATGATCGGCATCAGCGAGTCCTGAAGCGACATGCCGAGCGAGGCCGAGACTCCGGCAAGGTACGCCTGGTTGTCGGCGAAGAACTGCGCGAACGCCGCTCCGAGCGCCTCCG
>JBDKUT010000018.1:0-15237 GCA_039679545.1 Thermotogota bacterium | reverse complement strand
AGGTTCCGCACCACCTCGACGGCGTTTTCCCCCTCGACGGCCAGGGCCACGACCGGAGACGCCGTGATGAACGCGAGAAGCTCGGGGTAGAACGGCTTCTCGAGGTGCTCCGCGTAGTGTTGCCCGGCCAACTCTTCGTCCACCTGAAGCATCTTCAGCCCGGCGATCTTCAGCCCCTTCTCTTCGAAGCGAGAGATGATCCGCCCGACGAAACCGCGCTGCACGGCGTCAGGCTTGCACAAGACGAGCGTTCGTTGTATGGCCATCCCTGTTCTTCCTCCTACGGCTTGCGCACGTAGCACCCTCCCTCCACCTCCACGACGAGATCCTCCAACTGAAGAAGGAGCAAGACATGCGACGCTTCGGTGGGCGAGAGATCCGCACGGGCAATGATATCGTCAACGTGAACCGGTTCAAGATTGATCAGCTCATACACACGGCGTTCCCGATCGGTCAGGGTCACCTCGGCCTCCTCGGCGGGCGCCGCGCCCCGGACGATCCGCCGTAGGTCGGTGAACTCCTCGAGGATGTCGTCCACCGACTCGACGAGCTTCGCTCCCTGCTTGATCAGGCGGTTCGTTCCTGCCGACGTCGTCGTCGAGATGTTCCCCGGAACCGAGAACACTTCGCGGCCCTGCTCGAGGGCAAGACGCGCCGTGATCAGCGAGCCGCTCCGCTCCGGAGCCTGCACGACCACCACGCCGCGTGACAAGCCGGACAGAATCCGGTTCCGCTGCGGGAACGTCCACTTCGCCGGCCTCATCCCGAGCGGGTACTCGGAGAGCACGGTCCCTTCGACAGCGATCCGCTCATACAGCGCTTGATTCCGCTTCGGGTACGGGACATCCACTCCGCAGCCGAGAACCGCGACGGTCTGACCGCCAACGTCGAGCGCGCCTTGGTGCGCAGCGGCGTCGATTCCGGCCGCGAGTCCGCTCACGACGCTGATCCCGCGAAGCGCAAGCTGACTCGCCAGTTTGGCCGCAACCATCTTCCCGTACTGCGTCCCGCGACGGGTGCCGACCACCGCGATCGCCGTCGACGTGTCGACCGGAAGACGACCGCGAGCGTAGAGAACGAGCGGCGGATCGTCGATCTCCCGGAGCAGCGCCGGGTACTCCGAATCGACAAGCGTCACGATCCGCACTCCCGCCTTCTCGGCCTTCTCCATCTCCTCGTCGACGGCGGAGTCGCTCCGCCCCGACGCGATGGCTTCTCCGAGCACGGCCGACCCGAACAGCTCGCTGAACCGGCCCGCTGGCGCGTCCCAAATCGCCGAGAATGACTCAAAGTGCGCGAACAGGCGCTTGGCCCGTTTCGGAGTCAGCTGCGGGATCAAGTTCAGCCCGATGAGGCATTCCTTGTCGGTTCGGTTCATGGCGCAGAAGCCTAGAGCGCGCGGCTCGTTCGGTCAACCTCCTTCGACCATACGATTGTCATCCATGGCGCAGCTCGGCGCGATGCGCCCACGGCCTGAACCCCATCGCAATCTTGCTCGCCGAGGCGGTTCGGACTATCATCGTTGTGTGGTCTTTGACATGGGGGTGACTGGCTTCGACGGAGCCACCAAACGAAGGCTGCAGGCGGAGCATCGCAATCTCCTTAAACTGGCGAACCAAACAACAACTGCGAACACAACGACTGCGACATACGCATTCGCTGCTCCTTCTCTCAACTAGAGAAGGCCGTCTTGTAGGGTTTCCCGCGGGCCCTATGTAGGCGTCGCTTAGCGGGTATACCGCGTTCAGCCGCTTCCTCTGACGCGATGAACACTAAGGAGGCTGGGCACGCGCCATCCCGCTCGTGGGAGGACTCGTGTCGAGACAAACCGCGAGACTAAGCCTGTAGACGCCGACCGGCGGTTGCTTCGGACGCGGGTTCGACTCCCGCCACCTCCACCCGACGCGCGGCCGATGGTTAGTCGGCCGCGTTCTCTTTGCCTCCTGGACTCACCTACAGCCGTCGATGGAACCCGTCCTCTTTCCCGAGCCCACTCCGCACCTGGGTTGGGATGGACAGACGCCCTTGCACGTAGCGCCCCACCCAACAAGAATGCTGAGACCAACGGCGGGTGAGTGAGGGGGTTATGGCAAACCAGATGCCTGCAGGCCTGTTCGACGAGATCATCGATCGACGAGGCACCGACAGCACCAAGTGGAGCTCCTTCGATGAAGACATTCTTCCGATGTGGATTGCGGACATGGACTTCCTCTGTCCTCCCTCCATCATCGAGGCGCTCAGGAGTCGCGTCGAGCACGGGGTCTTCGGCTACACGGTCGAACCCAAAGAGCTGCGCCCTCGCCTCGTCGAATACTTGGAGCGCCACTACTCGTGGAGAGTAGCCCCCGATGCGTTCGTGTTCCTTCCGAGCGTCGTCGTCGGCTTCAACCTCGCGTGCCAGGCGGTGACGCGACCGGGCGACGGCGTCATCGTCCAACCTCCCGTCTACTACCCGATCCTTGCGGCGCCGAAGAACGCGCGCGCCGAGGCCCTGCACTGCCCACTGTTCCGTTCATCCAGCGGCCACTACGAGATCGACTTCGACCGCCTCGAGGGAACCCTCACGGACCGCACGCGCCTCTACATGCAATGCAATCCACACAACCCTGTGGGACGGGAGTTCTCGGAGCAGGAGCTCCGCCGGGTTGCGGACATCGCCGTGGAGCACAACCTTCTCATCTGCTCCGATGAGATCCACGCAGCGTTCGTGTACGACGGACGGCGACACACGCCAATCGCGTCCCTTGGACCGGAAATCGCGGCGCGAACCATCACCCTGACGTCTCCCTCGAAGGCGTTCAACACAGCCGGGCTTCACTTCGCCGTCGCCGTGATCCCGAACAAGGACCTGCGCGAGCAGTACGTACAGGCCAAGCGAGGCCTCGTTCCGTCTGTCAGTGCGCTCGGCTATGCCGGGGCGCTCGCCGCCTACCGCGACGGCGACGCGTGGTTCGCCCAGCTCCTCTCATATGTTCGCGCCAATCGCGACTTCGTGATCAACTACGTTCGGTCCGAGATGCCGGGCATCGGGGTCACTCCGATTGAGGCCACGTATTTGGCGTGGCTCGATTGCAGGAACGCGGGGATCCCGGGCGACCCTTACGAGTTCTTCCTCCGCGAGGCCCACGTCGCGACCATCCCCGGAGCGATCTTTGGGCCCCAGGGCGACGGGTTTGTTCGGCTGAACTTTGCCTGCCCGCGGGCGATGCTCATCGAGGGATTGGAGCGAATGCGCAGCGCTCTACGAGAGTGGCGCGACCGTCCGGCGTCCGACCTCGTCGACGAGGCCGCCGCCACGGCCTGGCACGCATCGCGCGTGGCGGGGTAAACTCCCGCTTCTTCGGACAAGGGGGAATCAACTCCGCTGTGGACCGCACCGCGCTTCGCGTGCACGAAATCGTCAAGGACTTCGACGGACTGCGCGCCGTCGACGGGATCAGCCTTGAGGCCAGCCGGGGCGAGATCCTCGGCTTCCTCGGCCCGAACGGCGCGGGGAAGACGACATCCATCCGCATCATCCTCGGGATCTTCGAGCCCGACGAGGGAGAGGTCTCGATCCGCATCGGCGGGCTCACCGGCCGCCTTCTGAAGGAGCGGACCGGCTACTTGCCCGAAGAGCGGGGCCTCTACTCGGACGCTACGGTGCTCGACGCGCTCGTCTACTTCGCGGAACTAAAGGGCCTACGCCGCGCCGATGCCCGCGAGCGCGTGCTCCGCTGGCTCGGACGGTTCGACCTGGTTCCGTGGGCCCACAAGAAGGTCGAGAAGCTCTCGAAGGGCATGCAGCAGAAGGTACAGTTCATCGCCGCCGTGGCCCATGAGCCCGACCTGCTCGTCCTCGATGAGCCCTTCTCCGGCCTCGACCCGCTCCACCAGGATCTTCTGAAGGACGTCATCCGCGAGCTGCGGGATGCGGGCACCGCCGTCTTGCTCTCGGCGCACCAGATGAACCAGGTCGAGGAGCTGTGCGACCGGGTCTTCCTCATCCACCGAGGACGCCAGGTCTTCTACGGAACCCTCGACGAGATCAAGTCCCGGGATGGCGAGCACGTCGTTCGCCTTCGATTCGAGGGATCGGCCGAGTCGCTCGCCGCGCTTCCCGGGGTCGAGAGCCTCGCGGTTCGCGGCGACCGCGCGTCCCTCCGCCTCGGGCGGGGAGCGTCCCCCGACGCGTTCGTGCGCTCCTTGCCCGCGGCACTCACCGTGCGCGAGCTCTCCGTAACGAGGCCTCCGCTACACGACATCTTCGTGCGCGCCATCGAGAAGGAGAACCATGAGGCTGCGTAGCGTCATCCGCTGGGAGTTCCTCCGCACGATCCAGAGCAAGCAGTTCCTCATCATCTCCCTCCTCATCCCCGCCATGGTGGCCATCGCCATCTTCGCCGCCACCTCGGCCGGCAAGGGCGCGCAGCAGAGCCTGCACGAACCGCCACCGCCGTCCGTCGTCGCCCTGATCCTCGCGATGATCCTGTTCATGGGCGCATTCCTTTCCGGCGTCATGACGCTCTACAGCGTGGTCAAGGAGAAGCAGGGCCGCGTCGTCGAGCTTGTTCTGTCGAGCATTTCGGCGCAGGAGATGATGGCGGGCAAGGTCATCGGCCTCGGCATCGCGGGCCTGATCCAGGTTGCAGTGTGGGCCGCCGCCGCCTACTTCGTGGCGAGCCGGTTCACGCCGATCTCCCTCGCCGCGCTGGGCCCTGTTCATTGGATCACGTACCCGCTCTACTTCGTCCTCGGGTTCATGCTCATCGCCTCGATTTACGCCGCCACGGGTGCCGTGATGAAGGACGTTCAGTCCGGCGGCGCCTCGGGACTCGTTGGACTCATTCCCTACGTTCCCATCATGTTCTCGGCCTTCATCATCGAGAACCCGAACCACGTGCTTGTGCGCATCGCCGGGTTCATCCCGCCCTTCACTCCGTCGGTGATGCTGCTCCGCGTCGGCGTGGGCGCCGCCGCGACGTGGGAGATCGCACTGAGCCTCGTCTCCCTCACGGTGGGAGTCCTTCTCACCATGCGGTTCGCGGCTCGCATCTTCGAGATCGGGCTCCTGATGTACGGGAAGGCGCCGAGCGTTCGGGAGCTATGGAAGTGGGGGAGGATGCGGCACGCCCGCTAGCCTACGCAGGCTTCTTCCCACGCAGACTCGCGAGCCGTTCGAGGAACCTGCGGGCGTCCGCGGTGCGGATCTGACCCCGGCCGAACGCCAGAGCGCGCCCGTCGGGCAGCTGAATGCGGAGCTCTCCGTCTCGGAACTCCGCCTCAACTCCATCCAGCCGCTGCTCCAGTCCTCCTCCGTACCGTTGTAGGGTCGAGATCCACTTCGGCAAGTCCTTCGTAAGGCGGTTCGCGAGCCTACGCTTGAGAGCCGCGACCGCGCCCCTCTCTCCCTCCGCCGGCTCGAGCCGTGCGCGGATCACCTCGAGCGTATCTTCGAGCGGCTTCGCGAACTCCAGGACCAGCTTGTGGTCTTCGGTCAGGACCAGATCGAGGCTGTCGTCCGCAAGCGACAGCTTCTCGACCTCGTCCCGCCACACGAACTCGTAGAGACGATACGGGCCGAGGCCCTTGAGGTCTCTCTCCCCGAGGTCCCGGAAGTGCAGGTCTGCACGATGGTGGGTCTGCTCGACAATCGACCCGTCGACGACGATTTGACACCCCTTCGCGGCGTCGGCCAGACGCTTCGCGAGGTTCACCGAGTTACCGAACAGGTCGTCGCCCGTCCGAATCGCAGGTCCCCACGTGAGCCCGATCCCGGCGCAGGCGGCGTCGTCGCCGCGTGATTCGTTGTAGACGGACAACGCCTGCTGGGTTCCTGCAGAACACGCGATGGCGCTCTCGGCGTCGTCGAACGAGGTCATCACGCCGTCGCCGTAGGTCTTGAGGAGTCGACCGCCGTTCCGCGCGACCTGCTCCTCCACGAGCCTCTGCAAGACACGCGCAACTTCGAGCGCCGCCTCGTCGCCTCGTTGCGCCGTGAAGCTCGAGAACCCCCGCAGGTCGCTGAACCCCACCGCCAACGGCTCGCCGCTCGCCACCACGCCTCCTTCTCCGAACCCGACCGATTCTACTCCCGCGGGAGCGGGACACGGCAACAGAGAGGGCCGTCGGAACCTCGCGGCGCCGACGGCCCAGCATGCACACCGTGTCTAGCGATTGATGAAGAGGATGCCCTTCCCGGGGAACTCCTTCTCCCCGGAGGACGCGAGGACGACGTAGATGTAGCCGCCGTTCGCTAGCGCATCCCCGTCGTTCGACCGGCCGTCCCACTCCACGGACAGGACGTCGCTCGCCGTCGTCGACCACACCAGGTGTCCGGCGAGGTCGTAGACGGAGACGAAGAAGGTCTCCGCGAGCCCCTCGCCGTGATAGGCGAAGCGGACCACGTCGCTGAATGGGTTCGGAGCCGTGTAGAACTCCTCGACGGAGAACTCGCCTGCGACGATCGGAACCGACGCCGAGCTCGTGTCGCTCGAATCGCCCGGATCGACGTACGTCGCCGTGACCGTGTCCCCTGTTGCATAGCCGACCGAGGCGAGGTCGATTCCTTCGGTGATGAACGCGCCTGCGGAGGCCGTGGCCAGAGGGGAGAGATCGAACGTGACTTCGTCGATGGTCACGGCATTCGGCACCGTTCCCGCACCCGCAAGCGTTGGGTCGTCCACGCGAACGTAGATGAGGTCGCCCTCGATGTACGCGGAGACCGGCGTTCCAAACTCGTCGACGAACCGCGTCGTCGAGCCCTTGACCGGCTGCGTTCCGCCCACGGAGACCTTGATCGAGATCCACGCGATGTCCGAGTGGTTCGACGGATCCTGGTACGCCGCAAGGATCGTGTCGCCCGGCAGAACGCCAAGGGACGGCGTGCACTCGTACTGGCTGACAAGGTCCACGCACGACACGCTCACGAAATCGCCCGCGTTCGTCCCCGTCTCGAACAGGTCCGAGGATGCCCAGCGCCCGTTCCGCGGGTTCAGGATGTAGATCTTGCCCCACGTACCGGCGTTGAAGATGTTCGTGTCGCCGAGCAGCTCGTTGACGATGTGCGTCTTCGAGTCAAGGAATCCGCAGCTATTTAGGTGGTTCTCGGCGTAGTTCATCGGGCCGTGCGGGATGTTCTGTCCCTCGCCCGACGTCCCGTCCCAAAAGGCCGCCACGCGTTCGCGCCGCATGGTGTCCTCGTTCTGGTCGGGATCGACGACCTCAATAAAGACGCAGTCGCTGTTCGCATAGCCGGAGACCCGGTTGCCGTTTCGGTCGAGGAAGTACATCTGCACCGTCGAGCCGTCGTAGACCTGGGTGTCCGCGACTTCGAACACGGAGAACGCTACGTCGTTCGCCGAGCGGACCGCTTCGATGGTCGGAGGGAACGCCGTTGCGATGTTTCGATCCCCAAGACCCGCAAGCGCCGCATCGGTGTACTTCACGTCGTTGTACCGAACATAGATCGAGTCCTCGTTGAACGCTTCGAGCGACCAGTTGTCCAGCTCGAGCGAGTAGCCGCCGTGCGTCCCCGGATCGCCGACCCCAAGGGCGTCCCAGACCGAGAGGAGCTCCATTCCCTGGTTCGTGAAGAAGGTGGACGAGTTGCTGGACAGCTCGTCCAGGATCAGCCACTCCGTGTCGTCCACCTCGTGAGGGTCGACGACCTGAACGACAACCCTCTCGGGACAGCACGCTTCTTGGTTCGCGTTCTCATCGACCACCTCGACGTAGACGGGGTCACGGCCGAGCCAGAAGAGGCTCTGGCTGTTCCGCGCGTAGTCCGTGAAGCGAAGACTGCTGTGCTTCTTCTCGGAGATGTAGGCCACCGAAAGCTTGAAGTCGTCCTGGTCGTTCGGATCGAGGTAGTACGCGACGAGAACGTCGCGCACGTTCAGCGTGCGGAATCCGAGATCGCGCAGGATGCTGTTCAGCTTCAGTTCGAACACGCCGGTGTTCTGGCCCGTCTCCGTCGCGTAGAACATGACTCGAGTTACCCCGGAATTGCTCAGCGTGTCGAAGGCCACGAGCCCGTTGTCGCCGGCCGTCGGGTAGTGGATGTAGTACGTGCCCTCCTTGTTCGGCTGACGGCTGTCCAGGTCGATGTACCGACCGCTGTTATAGATGTTGCACCAGATGAGCGATTGGTTCGCCGGCTCTCCGTTTGTGTCCACAACCCCGCCCCAGCGGTTGAGGCCCCAGAAGTCCGAGGCGCTGGTCGGCTCGTTCTGCCAATTCCACGATCCGGGGTTCACAATGACGAAGATCGGAACCATCTCAACATCATTGCAGCTCAGGTTCTCATCCGGATCGACGACCGTGATCGTCGCCGCCTCGTTTCCGTCCGAGTACATGGTTTCGTCCCAGCGGATCTCCGCTTCGGTGTCCTCGATCTTCGCGAGCGCGAGGGCGACGTCGGACGGATCGTCTTGGTCGGCGTAGAGACCGACCAGCGTGTCCATGTTCTCGAAGCGCCCGAGCATGTGCCCCTGGCCCGCAAGGAGCTTCTTCCCCGGCGGGAGGTACGCACTCCCGAGCGGGAGTTCCCACCCGGTCGGGACGGTGTCCACCCCGATTGGGAGTGCATCCACAAAGCTCAAGTGCCCGTCCATAGGGCTGAAGAGTCCGTGGATCCAGACTCGATCGTCGCCCACCCCCTCTTCCGGGGCGTCATCGGCCGCGGCGTACAGGTAGCCGCCCCACTGGAAGTCCGTCGGGTCGACAGCTCCGCCGCCGGTGTCGTCAAAGGGGCCGACCTTCACATACGGTCCGACGATGTGAGCCTGGTCGCGTCCATCGTGCGAGTACTTGACGCGGGTTCCGATCTGGAACGGGCGGCTGCTCACGAACAGCCCCGCGCCACGCTCGATTTCCTCAAGGTAGTCCGCCCCAGTCCACCCCCCGCTGTCGCCCGGCCAGTGCCCCTTGTACGGAACGTAGTCCGTATCGCCGAAGATGGCGTCACCTGACCCGTCGCCGTTCGTGTCAACTCCCCCGGAATCCAGGTAGCTCTTCCAGACAATGTGTGCTCCGGTCTTGGCATCCAGGACCTTGATGTCCGTCCACACCTTGTCGCGCACATCACAGTCGATGTCCTCGTCGGGATCGTAGACAACGATCCAGATCTGTTCGCCCTCCCGCACCTTGGTCACCCGGGATTCGCCGTGGCTGTCGGTCGAGAAGTAGAGCTCGGCCTCCGTGGCCCAGGCGGTGGTGACGCAAAGCAACAAGAGGAGTGGCACAGCGATCGCGGCGGCCCTTCCTGCTCGTTTCACCTCAGCCATCCTTCCCTTGTGTCCAAACCGCCTACCCCCGCTCGCTGCCCGCGGGCGCCGCTTCGCGCACAAGGTCCCCGGGCACGCCGATCGGCGAACGGAGGTCGCGCCAGAAGCGCTTCCACGCGCTCGCCGAGAGAGCGATCCAAATCAAGAGCGGCCCGGCCTCCCAGAGGACGCGGACCAACACCTGCCACCCCTCGAGGGTTCTCGACAGAAACGCCCCGCACGTCGAGAGACCTGCGGCGGCATACGACAGCTCGACGGCGGCAACGAGGTACCCCACCTGAAAAACGAACAGCGAGACAATTCCCAACAAGGCTCGAACCGCGCGCCGTCCGCCTCCAAGACCCGGCGTCGCCACAAACAAGGCGACGAGAGGGATCACAGCGAAGAGTGTGTATCGATCGAAGTACAAGAACGGCGCGACCCGCTGCCCGTCGAGCCGACGGAGGATCCACACCTCTCCATCCCGCGCGTCCACGACGGTCACGTCCGCCTTCTCGACCGCATGGAACAGCGGCCTCGCGACCCCGCCGACCAGCCCGGTGTAGTACGGCACCGCAAGGTTCCACAACGGCGTCAGCACCGCCAACGCCAGCACGAACAGGAGGAAGAACCGCCCCACGCGCTTCACGAGCCGATTCATGACACTCCCCTTCGCTCGGGCCGCTGCGATGCCCGTCCCGCCCACAGGAGCCACATGGCGACGACGATCGCGATGACGAGCGACTGCCACACGACCTGGTGCACCACATCCAAGGCAGACGGCCAGTGCACGCCGACGTAGTAGAGGCTGACGAGGCGGACAACGTTCACGACGAACAGAACGCAGACACCCCCGACGCAGCCCGCGAGGCGTGCCCGCCACGAGGCCGGGAAGAGAAGAACGGCGATCAAGTAGAGGCCCATGGCGAACAGTCCGGTGCACGCAGTGACCACAGAAATGCCGAACTGCTCAGAGACGATCGACGTCCCCACGACGGATGTCCCACACCCAAGCGTTCCGAGCACGGCACTGGTTGCAAGGGCGAAGGCGCGCTGCACCCACCCGAGCGCTGTCTCATTCACGAGCAGCGCGATCCACGCGCCACCCACCACCACGACGGCGGCAAGCGTCGATGCGGCACGGCCCCGCGTTCGGGGTCCGGACGCCGCGTATCTTTTCTCGATCGCTTCGTTCGGTTGTCTCATGCTGCCGCCCGCCGGCGCCAAAGCGCCCAGCCGAAGGCCGTCGCAAGGAGTGCGCCGAGCGCAATCGCACCCCACCCCGAGAGACTCGGAGCGTCGATGGTCCCGCAGAGCGGGATCGGCCCGACGGGCTCGTCGACCGTGAAGCACGTCGGGTCGTCATCCTCCGATGTGGTCGGATCGTCCGTTGGCTCCGAAGCATCCAGCGCGCCGTCTCTATTCTCGTCCCAATGCGCGTACCCCTGGTTGCAGATCTCAACGCCGATCTCGGCGTCCTCCGCGACCGTCACTCGGTAGGTGAGCGTCACCGATCCGCCCGCCGGAATGCTGCCGTCCCAGACGATCGTCGTCCCGTCGAGGGCGATCATGCCGCGGGTGGCCTGCACGTACCCCGTCGGCTCGATCAAATCGGCGAGCTCGTCGGTATACTCGTGGCCGGGACCGTCTTTGAGGTCGATGCAGCCGTCGTTTACGATCACGACCTCGTAGCGGACCGTGTCGCCGGGATTCACCGTCCCCTCGTTCACGTCGATGTACTGCTTCGTGGCCTCCAGCATCGGTGCGTTCGGGCGAATGAGAACGTCAAACCTGTACTCGTTGTTCCCTTCGTTGAGCTCGGCGACGGTCGACCCGGTGTCGGCCCGCACAATGATTGTGTGAGGCCCTGCCGGGACTCCGTCCGTGTCCCACGTGAACGTCAGTTTCACGAATTCACACCCAGGAAGCCCATCCACGTGCTTTGTCTGGATCGGGTGCGAGGTGCTGTCCCAATAGGCCGTCACGTCGAACGGGCCTGCATCCCCGCAACTCAGGTTGTCGATCGTGACCGTGATCGTCACGGTTCCGCCTTGGCAGACATCGCCTGAAATCTCCTGGACCGACGTGACGCCGCCCGAGAGGACCACGCCCGGCGCCGGGAACCACAGATCCGGCTGCTTCAGACACGGATCCTCGGCGGCGGCACTCAGCCCGGCGAGCAGCACGACGGCGACCGCAACTCCCCCCAGAAGCACTCCCCTGCTTCGTCTCGAACGCCTCGTTCGATCGTTCATCGCACCACTTCCTTCACGCACCCAGAGCCCCTGCCGCCAGCACGGTGCGCCGGCGGCCATCCGCGTTAAGAGTAGTTGGGAAAGGAAGAACGAGGGGTGACCCTCGGCGAGCGGGGGTGTGATCTTCATCACACCTGGAGCAGCGCGCGAGCGACATCGGAACGTAACCAATGTCACATTCGAAGACGGATATCCCGGAATCCTCTACGGCGATTGGGGCGCCCTACGCAGCCAGCCAGGCGGCGGCCTCGGCCGCCACCCGCTCGCACAGGGACGGAGCGAGGCCGGCGTACGCGGAGGGACGGAGCGCCTTCATCCGGGCCTTGAGCCTGGCGTCGACAGGCAGGCCCTCGATCCACTCGTGGAGCTCCGCCAACGTAATCGTCTTCCCGCGCGTGAGACCGCGAAGGGCTTCGTACGGGTCCCCCATCCCCGCGACGCGAAGAAGCGTCTGGTACGCCTCGGCAAGCACTTCCGGAGCAGCGTCGACGCGCGCCCGCAGCTCCGCCGGGTCCAGGTCGACGCGGTCGAGTCCGCCGAGCGTCTCTTCGAGCGCAAGGTAGGCGTGAGCCAGGGCGACTCCAATGTTCCGCTTCGCCGTCGAGTCGGAGAGGTCGCGCTGCATTCGGGAGTGCGTCAACTTATCGGCGAGAGCGTGCAGGAGCGCCGTCGATACGGCCAAGTTCCCCTCGCTGTTCTCGAACCGAATCGGGTTCACCTTATGGGGCATCGTCGACGATCCCACCTCGCCGGAGGCGGCCCGATGCACAAGGTCGCCGCGCGAGATGTACTCCCACACGTCGATGTCGAGGTCAAGGACGATGTTGTTGATTCGCGACGTCACCGCGAAGTACTCGGCCAGTCCGTCGCCGTCGTCGATCTGGGTCGTGCACGCCATCGGTTCCAGGCCCAGCATCGCCACGAACCGCTCCGCAAACCCAATCCAGTCGACATCCGGCCGCGCCGCGACGGCCGCGGCGTAGGTTCCCGTCGCCCCGGACAGCTTCCCGCGGAACCGGAGCGCCTCGAGCTGGCGCCCCTGGCGCACGAGTCGGTGGAGGAAGACGGCCAACTCTTTCCCGAACGTCGTGGGAGACGCCGCCTGTCCGTGCGTTCGTGCCGGGAACGGAACGGACTTCCAGCGCTCCACACGATCGGCGAGCGCGGCGACAAGGCGCCGTAGCTGGGGCAGTTGCTCCCTGTCTCGGTACCGCGACAGGAGAAGCGCGTAGGCGAGATTGTTGACGTCCTCGGACGTCAGCGCGAAGTGGATCCGGTTCGGGTGTGCAAGCTCAAGCTTCTCGCGAAGGAAGAGCTCGCACGATTTGACGTCATGGCGGATCGTCGCCTCGATCTCCTTGATCCGCCCGAAGTCCCCGTCCGCAAGCACCCGAGCCGCCTCGATGCGCGCTTTCTCGGCGCGAGTCAGCTTCGGGAAGACGCCGATCTCGTCCAGAGCGACGAGGTATCGGAGCTCCACCTCGCACCGAGCCGCCATCAGGGCGAACTCCGAGAAGTACGTGGAGAGGTGGCCGACGGAGTCGGCGTAGCGCCCATCCAGGGGCGAGATCTCGCGCATGGCGCCTCCTACGTGCTCCAACTCGACAGAGAGTCGGCCTCGCCGCCGAGCTGCAGGATGTCGTGAACCTTTCCCTCTCGGATCGCCAGCGCCGACACCAGTTCGAGCTCGGCGTTCGCGTGCAGCTCGGCGATCGTTCGGCAGCCGCACGACGACATCGCCGACTTTACCTTGCTGATCATGAGGGGGAGGTTGTCGCGCAGTTTCCCCGCGTACTCGACGAACCCTTCGACTCCTTCCACAAAGGCGGCCTGCCGATATCGGGCGGGGCTCCACTCCCGCGCCCGCGCCGACCCCTCGCCCCAGTACGGTTTCATCACGCGATCGTTGATGCGAACCGTCTCCGTCGGCGATTCCTCCATGCGCGCGAAGAAGCGCCCCATCATGATCGCATCCGCCCCGAGGGCGAGGCCGATGATGACGTCCTTGGAGTTCACGACGCCGCCGTCCGCGATCACGGGGACGTGAACGCCTGTCTTCGCCTCGTGACGGTCGCGAGCCGCGACCACCTCCATCACAGCCGTCGCGAGTCCGCGTCCGGTGCCCTTCTGCTCCTGGGTGATGCACATGGAGCCGCCGCCCATGCCCACCTTTACCGCCCCCGCGCCGGCGGCGACGAGGTAGTCGAACCCTTCGCCGGTGATGACATTTCCGCCGATCACCGGGAGGTTGGGAGCGCGGCGGCGAATCCACTGGAGGGTGTCCCGCTGGAACGTCGTGTGGCCGTCCGACGAGTCAATGACGAGGACATCGACGCCGGCCTCAACGAGGGCCGGGACGCGACTCTCGTAGTCGTGCGTGTTGACGGCGGCGAAAGCCAGGAGCCGCTTCTTCTCGTCGACCACCTGGTCGGGGTTGTCGAGGTGGTCTTCGATGTCCTTGCGGAAGACGAGCGACAACAATCGGTCGTCTCGATCCACGATCGGAAGGACGGCGCGGTGTCCCTCGATGAGCAGCGCGTTGGCCGCTTCGAGGTCGGTGATCCCGACACCGACGTCGAGCTGGGCGCGTGGAACCATCCGCTCCTTCGCCGGGACGTCGGCGTGGATGCGCGCGTCGTAGTCGCGGCGCGTGATCAATCCGAGCAGCCGGCCGTCCGGCGACACGACGGGGAACGTCGAGAACCCGTACTGCCGTCGGAGCGCCTCGACGTCCCGCAGGCGGACGTCCGGCCCGATCGTCCGAGGCTCGACGAATCCGGCCTTGTGCGCCTTGATCGCCGCAACCATCGCCGCTTCGTCGACGATCGACTGCGAGCAGTAGATGACGGCCGCCCCGCCGAGCCTCGCGAGCTCGATCCCCATCCGCGGGCCCGACACGGACTGCATCGCCGCTGCGAGAAGCGGCGTCTTGAGGGCGATGCCCCCTCCGTCCGGTCGCAGAACGAGCGGGCTTTCGAGCGAGATCCGGTCAATCGACGTCTCCCGCGTGGTGAGGCCGGGAAGGAGTCGGAACTCGGTCAACGTTCTCGAGGGTTCCATGCGTACGCGACGTGCCATCGAACCTCCCAGATTGTCCATGTCCCTTTGTACTCAGACGACGTCCACGCTGCAACAAGCACGACTCCCATCCGCCGCCGTACAAACAAAAGCGGCACGGCCGGCTTTGCACGCCGACCGCGCCGTCCGTTCTACGAGCCTCGACGTCGAGCTTACACCGTCTGGAACTCCGCTCGGAAGCGGTCAACGGCGCTCTTCACCGGCAGGATGAGCGATTGCCCGAGCGGACACAACGACGTCGCCTGCATTGTACGAGCGATGTCGACCATACGGTCGACATCGTTCGGGCCGCCTTTCCCCGTGCGGATGGCCTCGGAGAGCTGGACGAGCGCGACCGTCCCCGTGCGGCACGGAGCGCACTGTCCACACGACTCGTGCCGGAAGAACCGCAAGATCCCATGGAGCAGCTCGACGATCGACGTGTCCTCGTCGACCACAAGGATCGCCCCCGATCCCAGCACGCTTGCATACTCCTTGAGGCCGTCGAAGTCCATCGCGACGTCGAGCTGCGACTCGTCGACGAATCCTCCCGCGGCACCGCCGATCAACGCCGCTTTGAACCTCTTCCCGCCGCGAACTCCGCCGCCATACTCCCCGATGATCCTGCGGAGCGGAGTTCCCATCTCGACCTCGACGAGTCCGGGAACCGCGACGTGGCC
>JBDKUT010000017.1:0-4444 GCA_039679545.1 Thermotogota bacterium | reverse complement strand
AAGACAAACGTCGCAGACAAGGCTGCGGTGCGCTCTCGCGCGAGGACCGAGCGCATAGACGCTACAGCGATTGCGATATCGCTTCGTTGGTGGAGGCGAGCGGATTCGAACCGCCAACCTTCCGCGTGCAAGGCGGACGCTCTCCCGATTAGAGCTACGCCCCCAAGTGGGGTCTGGAACGTCATTATACCGGGCCCACACGAGCCTTCCACGATGCATACCGAGAGCGGCACCGCCTTCGTTCGAGCGGTCCGGCTTTGAGTGCCTCTCGGTTCGTCGCTACCATGCCGGCGGAATGAAGCACCCTCTTGAGAACAAGCTTGCCGAACTCCCCGCGTCGCCCGGCGTCTACTTGATGAAGGACGCCCGGGGCGAGGTTCTTTACGTTGGCAAGGCGGCGGCCCTGCGGAGTCGCGTGCGCTCGTACTTCCAGTCGCCCGAGGGGCTCGCGCCGCGAACCCAGGCGCTGGTTGCGGAGATCGCCGATTTCGAGGTCATCCGTACGAACACGGAGGCCGAGGCGTTCATCCTCGAGGACACGCTGATCAAACGGCATCAGCCGCGGTTCAACGTCCGTCTGCGCGACGACAAGCGCTACCCGTACCTGCGCATCACCGACGAGCCGTTCCCGCGGATCCTCGTCGTCCGCCGGCGCCAGGGCGGCGGACGCCACTTCGGTCCGTACACGAACGTCAAGGCGATGCGATCGACGCTCCGGCTCGCGCAGCGCCTTTTTCCGACCCGCACGTGCAACCTCAACCTGCCGCTTGCGACTCCCCGCCGACCCTGCCTGAACTACCACATCGGCCGCTGCCTTGGGCCTTGTGCGGAGTTGGTGACGCGCGAGGAGTACGCGCGCGCCGTGGACGGAGCGGCCCTCGTCTTCGAGGGAAGGATCGCCGGCTTGGTCGGACGGCTCGAAAAGGAGATGGAGGAGGCCGCGGGACGGCAGGAGTACGAGAAGGCGGCCGGGATCCGTGACCGAATCGGCGCGCTTTCGCGAAGCCTGGAACAGCAGTCCGTGGCGTTCGCCGACGCGGAGGATCGCGACGCGCTTGGTCTAGCGATCGAGGGGGATCGAGCGACCGTTCAGGTCTTCCTCGTTCGCTCTGGAAGGCTGTCGGGGCGGGAGACGTACCACCTGCGCGCCCCCGCGGATCCTTCCCCGTCCGAGGTCGTCGGCTCCTTCCTCACCCAGTACTACGCCAACGCGTCGTCCGTGCCGACCGAGATTCTGCTCCCGGCCGAGGTTGCTGACGTCGACGAGACGGCTGCCTGGCTCTCGTCTCTGCGCGGCTCGCGCGTGCGCCTGGCCGTCCCGAAGAGGGGCGAGAAGCGACGCCTTGTCGCCCTCGCCGACGACAACGCACGCTTCGCCCTCAAAGGGAGCGCTAAGGAGGACGCCGTCAAGGCCGATGCCACGGCGGCCCTGGTTGAACTGGCCGACGCGCTTTCTCTCTCCGGGTTCCCGCAGCGGATCGAGGCGTTCGACATCTCGAACACCCAGGGCGGCGAGGCGACGGGGTCGATGGTGGTGTTCGAGGACGGCCGCCCGCGCCGCGATGCCTACCGAAAGTTCAAGGTCCACATCTCCGGGAAGCCCGACGACTACGCGATGATGGCCGAGGTCCTGCGTCGGCGATTTCGACGTGGACTGGCGGAGATGAACGACCCGACGATCTCGCGTGGGAAGTTCGCCGAATTCCCCGACCTTCTTCTCATCGACGGCGGAAAGGGCCAGCTGAACGTTGGGATCGCTGTCCTTGAGGAGATGAACATCGAGGGCCTTGACGTCGTGGGCCTCGCCAAGCGGCTGGAAGAGGTCTACCGACCGGGAGAGAAGGATCCCATCGTTCTTCCACCGGAGAGCGCGGCGCTCCTGCTTCTCCGGCGCGTGCGCGACGAGGCGCACCGGTTCGCCGTGGCCTACCACCGACGGCTTCGCACGTCGAGAAGCTTCGCGTCCGCCCTCGACGAGATCCCGGGAGTCGGCCCGAAGAGGAAGTCGGCCCTGATCCAGCACTACGGCTCCGTCGATCGGATCCTTGCGTCGTCGGCCGACGAGATCTCCATGGCCGCCGGAGTCTCGAAGGCCCTGGCCGAGCGGATCCTCTCCCGCTTGAGCGGCCGCGCCGATTCGTCCTCCTCCGTGCGGCGTTCCTAGGGGCCGCCGTATACTCCGTGTCTCGCGTTTCCCGAAGGAGGAAGAGCATGCAGCCTGTGGAGCTCTTGCGAGAGTTGTCGGATGCGTTCGGCGTGTCCGGGTTCGAGGACGAGGTGCGGGAGGTCCTCCGCGCCCGCGTCGCGCCGTTCGTGGACGACGTCTCGGTCGACGCCCTTGGAAACCTGATCGCCGTTCGCCGCGGCAAGGACGAGCGCGTTCTGATGCTCGACGCGCACATGGACGAGGTCGGGTTCATCGTCAAGTGGATCGACGACAAGGGGTACGTCCGGTTCGCCCCGCTCGGCGGATGGGACGATCGGATCGTCCCGGGACACCGCGTCGTCCTCATGACGCGCAACGGCGAAAGGCGCTTCGGCGTGATCGGCTGCGCGCCGCCGCACATCCTCTCCGAGGAAGAGCGGCACAAGCCTATTCCGATGGAGAAGATGTTCGTCGACTTCGGCGCGACGTCGCGCCAGGAGGCGGCCGACCTCGGAATCCAAATCGGGGACCCGTTCACGATCCACTACCCGTTCGGCCCGCTGTGCGAAGGGTACGTGACGGGGAAGGCGCTCGACGACCGCGCCGGGTGCGCCGTGCTCGTGGAGACGGCTCGCCGCCTCGCGGATAGAAAACCGCCCATGACGCTCGCGTTCGCGTTTGTGTTTGGAGAGGAAGTCGGGCTCCGCGGGGCGAAGACGGCCGCGTTCCACCTTGATCCCTCCATCGCCCTGGCGGTCGAAGGAACCATCGGCGCGGACATGCCCGGCGTCCCCGAGGAGAGCCAACCTACACGCCTAGGCCGCGGGCCGGCCATCAGCGTCGCCGACCGATCGATCATCGTGTCCCCGAAGGTTGTCCGCTCCCTCGAACGGGTGGCGGACGCCGAGGCGATCCCGTACCAGTACAAGCTACCGACGTACGGGGGCACGGACGCCGGCTCGATCCATCTGTCGCGCGGAGGAGTCTTGACGGGCATCGTCTCCGTCCCGTGCCGCTTCATCCACTCCCCGGTCTCGACGCTCCGCCTGAACGACTTCGAGAACACCATCCGCCTCGTAACGTCGTTCGTCCGCACGCTGCCGGGAGACCTTCTCTAGCCCAGCTCAGGAAAGAATGTGGGGCGGCCGGCCTGTCGCCGCCGCCCCGTTTCACTACAAAGAGTCTACGCGGCGGCTCCCACTTTCCGCGCGGCGATGGTTTCCGCCACGACCTCGGCCAGCCGGCGGATCCCTTCGTCAATCTCGGCCGGCGTGCACAGGGAAAACGAGAGTCGCATGGTATTCTTCCCGTCCCCGTCGACGTACGACGACGATCCGGGGACGTAGGCAACGCGGTGCTCGATGGCGCGCCCGAGCATCTCCTCCGCATCGACATCGTCGGGGAGCCAGACCCATATGAAGAGCCCGCCGTCCGGGTTCGTCCAGTGGAGGCCTTCCTCGTCCGGCATGTGCTTCTCCAGCGCGCGAATCATGGCTTCCTTCTTCTCGCGGTAGATCGGCCGGATCTCCTCCAAATGTTTGTCGAGTCCGTACTCGTTCATGTAGCGCGCCGCCAGCATCTGCGTGAGCTTCGACGTGCACAGATCCGTTGGCTGTTTGACCCGCACCAAGGCGTCCATGAGGTCCCCACGAGCGGCCATCACAGCAAGGCGCAGGCCGGCCGACATCACCTTCGAGAACGTCAGAAGGAGGATCGTTCGCCCCTCGCGGTCCATGCTGAAGATCGACGGGATCGGCTCTCCTGCGAAGCGGAGGTGGCCGTACGGGTTGTCTTCGAAGATGAGAAGGTCCTCTCGCTGGGCGACAGCGAGGAGCGCCTTGCGCTTCACAAGGGACATGGTGATCCCGCTTGGGTTCTGGAAATCGGGGATGACGTAGACCCCCTTCAGCTTCTTCCCCGCGGTGCGCGCCTCCGCAATCCTGTCCTCGAGGGCGTCGATGTCCATCCCGTCCTCCTCCAGGGGCACGCCGATCTTGTCGGCCTGGAAGAGAGAGAACGCCTGCACCGCGCCGAGGTAGGTCGGCAGGTCGCAGAACACGACGTCTCCGGGGTCGAAGAATGCCTTGCAGAGAAGGTCCAACCCCTGTTGAGACGCCGACGTCACCAAGAGCTCGTCCATGGTTACGTCGATCCCCTGCGGCCGCAGCCACTCGACCATTGCCCGGCGCAGGGTCCGGCTTCCTTCTGTCGTTCCGTACTGCAGGACGTTGCGGTAATCGTTTCGCAAGAGATCCGCCGCGATGACGGCGAGCTCCTCGTGCGGGAAGCTCTCCGGCG
>JBDKUT010000016.1:0-7033 GCA_039679545.1 Thermotogota bacterium | reverse complement strand
GGCGAGCGCTGCCCGCGAGAGCTCGACCCGGCCGTGCTCCTCGACCGGCTCGAGGTTCGGCCACACGTCGGTGATCAAGTACGCCACGGCGTCGAGCGCCTCGTCGGCGAGATTGCCGGCGCGCTGGAGCGCCTCGACGGCCTCCGGATTGATGGCGCGAAGCTCGGGAAGAACGTGCTGTCGGATCCGGTTGCGCGAGAAGCGGAGGTCGAGGTTTGTCGCGTCCTCGCGCCAGCGCAGCCCGTGGCTCTCGGCGTAGCGGCGAACGCTCGCCCGGGAGGCGTAGAGCAGCGGTCGGATGATCCTCCCGGAAACGGCGTTCATTCCGCGTAATCCCTCAAGCCCCGTCCCGCGGGCCAGCCGGAACAGGATCGTTTCGGCCTGGTCGTCGGCGGTGTGGCCGAGGGCAATGCGTTCCGCGCCGAGGTCTCTCGCGGTGCGGTCGAGGAAGGCGTGGCGCGCCTCCCGCGCCGCTTCCTCGATCCCTATCCGCTTCGACTCGGCGAGCGCTCCGACGTCGGTTCTCTCGGTCATCACAGGAAGATTGAGCTCGGCGCCCAGTTCCTTCACGAACGTGGCGTCGCTTGCCGAGTCCGCGCGCAACGCGTGATCGAGGTGCGCAACGGTGATTGAGAACCCAAGCTCAGTGGCGAGTCCATGCAGGATTCGTAGGAGGACGACGGAGTCCAGGCCGCCGGAGACGGCGACGACGACCCGCGTGCCCTGCGGGATCATGCCGAACTTCTCGATCGTGTCGCGAGCCTGCCTTTCGAGCATGGACCGATTGTGACGAGCCCCTCTGGAGAATGCAACGACTCGCTCCGGATTCGCGCCCCGCTGTATCCTCGTGCCATGAAGCTGGCGATCGCACTCGTTCTCTTCTGGATTGCGGGTCCCGTGGTCCTCGGGTCCCCTGCGGGGATTCCTACCGAGCCTCCTGCCGCTCTTGTTCAGGGCGACGTCGGGCTCACATCGTTCGCCGCCTCGCTCTCGTTCCACGATGCAGAGTTTGTCATCTCTCGCTCGGTGTGCGATCGCGTCGAGGTTGCGGCGGCCATAACGCTCGGTTGCCCGTTCGATCTGCGTTTGCGAATCCTTCTCGTTCGGGACCTCGTCCCGCTGCGGGTGGAGGCGGAGCTGGCCCTGCGTCGCGTTCTTCTCCTGAGCTCGCTCTACCTTGGACCGGTGCACCTCGACGCGGCGCGGTGCTGGGGCAGAGATGCGGGAGGATGGTGCGCCCTGCGACTTGCGGCCCGTGCTGACGTCTCGTTCGTCGCCGGCGCTCGGTTTGCGGCCGGCTCGGTCCTCCCCATGGTCGGGTTCTCGTGGCGACCCTCTCGCCGTGCGTCCTGGAGTTTCACGATGCTCTTCGATGAGAGCGGGCCCGCAATCACAGCCGGAGGGTTGGGATGAGGTGGCCGGCGCCGCTTACCGCTCTGGTCGTCCTCGCGCTCGTCCTCGGCGGAGGCGCGGTTGCTGCGACCGAGATCACGATCCTCTACACGAACGACCTTCACCTACGCCTCTCTCGTCTCGAGTCGATTGCTGCGCTGGTGGCGGCGGAACGGACGCGCTCGGATTGCGTCCTCCTTCTCGACGCAGGTGACACCTGGCAGGACTACCGCGTACCGATCTTCGCTGTCTGGGGAGCCGACGAAATGGTCGGGTGGATGAACGAGACGGGGTACGACGCGATGGCTCTCGGAAACCACGACTTCTACTGGGGTGCGCCCAAGCTCGCCTCGCTCGTGGAGGCGGCGGAGTTCCCTGTGCTGTGTGCGAACTTCGTTTCGACCGGCGACGACGTCCCACCGTTTGCGGCCTCCACGCTTGTGACGGTCTGCGGGATCGACGTGCTCATCGTCGGATTGGTCACGGAGGAGTACTTCCCGTACTTCGACTACCCCTGGCTTGTCCCCGTCGGTACGGCAGAGGCGGCGCGCGCGGCCATCGATGCCCACAGCGGCGAGGCGGACCTCGTGGTCTGCGTCGGGCATGTGCCTATCGCCGACGCGCGGACGATGGTTTCCTCCGTGCCGTCGATCGATGTATTCCTAACCGGACATTCGCATGAGGAGACGCCGTCACCCGTTCGGGTTGGTGAGACCCTCATCGTGCAGTCGGGTGCCTTTGGCCGAAGCCTCGGCCGCCTCGTACTTGACGTGGACCCGGCATCCGGGACGCGCCGGCTTGTTTCGAATGAGCTGCTTCGGACAGAGAAGGCCCCGGTCCCTACGGGCCGGGGCCTCGTTCGTCTTGTGGAAGTGCTCGCGCTTCTCGCGGGCATCCTGTGGGTCGTTCTCTCCTAGAAGTTGTAGGTGTACCCGACCCCGATTCCGTTCGGGACGAGTCCGATCGAGAATCCCTTGTCCTTTGCCACGTTGTACGCGTCAAACGCGCTGTAGACCGACCACGCGAAGTAGAGCGTGGGCACGAGGTACCAAGCTCCCGGCAAGAGGTACCAGCCGATTCCGTACCCGATCGCGGAGATCCCGAGGCCAACGACGAAATGCACAAGCGCCTTGTCCTCTTGCCCGTTCAGAAGCTGCCCGAGTCCCGGGATCGCGAGCGAAGCTACACCCGGAATCCACGCATCCGATGCGGCCGCGGCTGGAATCGCCACCGCCAAAAGACCCAGCACAAGAACCCCCAACACCAAAGCCCTCTTCATGGTGCCCTCCTTTTGCTGGAGAGGAGACTAGCAGAACTCAAGCGCAACTCCAACTCCGGCGGCGTTTCGGCTCGCGACTACTCTCCGGACTCCAGCCGCTCGAGGACGTCGTCGTCGACGTCGAAGTTGGCGAAAACCTCCTGTACGTCTTCGTTGTCGTCGAGCGCATCGATGAGGCGGAGAACCTTGCCGGCCGAGTCCTCACCGATGTGGACGGTGTTCTTCGGAATCATCGTCACCTCGGTGCGCGTTGGTGTCAGACCCTTGGCGTGGACGGCGGCGGAGAGCGAAGGCAGAGCAGAGACGCTGCAGAAGGCTTCGAGGGTGTCGCCGCGGGCCTGCAGGTCGTCGGCGCCTGCCTCAATCAGCGCCATCTCGAGTTCGTCGCGGTCAACCCCCTCCGGAAGATCCTCGAGGACGACGATTCCCCGGCGCACAAACAGCCAGGCGACGCTTCCGGCGGGCACCATGTTGCCGCCGTGCTTGCTGAACACGTGGCGGATGTCGGCTGCCGCGCGGTTTCGATTGTCGGTCACCGCGCGCACGAGAACGGCGACTCCGTCGGACGCGTAGCCTTCGTAGGTGATTTCCTCGTAGGCGGCGCCTTCAAGCTCGCCGGCGCCCCGCTTGATGGCCCGCTCGATGCTGTCTTTCGGAACGTTGGCGGCTTTGGCCCGCTCGAGTGCCTGAGCTAATCCGGCGTTGTTCTCGGGGTTCGGATCTCCGTTCCGAGCTTGGAGGGTGATCTCCTTGATGAGTTTCGAGAAGACCCCCGACTTCTTCCTATCCTGTCGTTCTTTGCGGAACTTCTTATTTGCCCACTCCGAATGTCCAGCCATGCGTCTCCCAGTCTGGTTACGGTCCCGGCGAAATCATAGCCGTGGCCATTCCGTCCGGCAAACCGCGGCTCCTTCGGGAGCACCTTCAGGGGCAGGAGAACGTCGCGAGGAGCTTCTGCGCCTGGTGAGCGGACAACTCGTTATAGAGCGGCCAGAGGGCCATGGTCGCTGGATTTGCCGATCGGGCGATCACGTCCCGCAGTAGCGCGCAAGCTTCGGCCGTCTCCCCGCTCGGCTTCAGAACGAGCTCGGCAAGGTTGACCTGGTTTTCGAAGTAGTTGGGCGCGATCGTGATGGCGCGTTCAAACAGCGTTCTCGCGCGAGCCATATCGCCGCCGAGGAATGCGGGAACGCGGGCGACGTAGCAGGCAAGGGACCTCAACGGGGCGCCCCCGAGGTAGGTCTCGTCCAGAGCCACCGCTCGCTCGTAGCAGACGGGGACGTCGCGCGCCCCCCCGCCGAAGATGGCCTCGAGCTGGTGATAGTTGAGGTAGGATCCGAAGTCGTTTCCATACCAGAACACGGCGACCACGTCGGTGGCGAGGGCCAGAGCGTCACGGAAGCTGGTCGTCTCGGCGTCACGGAACGCAGGGTCGAGGCGCAGGCTGGCGAGCGCATGATCCTTACCGGCGGCGAATGCAGCTTCCTTTTCTGCGTCGGTCGCCAGATACGCTGTCGCGAGCTCGAAGTATGCCTGAGCAAGGCGGTTCAGGACGTGCGTCTGTAGAGCAACGTCAGCGGAATCGACCCAAGGGAGCGCTTCCTCGTACAGATGGATGGCTTCCCGCAGGCGCCCCTCGTACGCGTCGAAGTCGAACGTTGCTGCCGATCGGTCGAACAAAACGTCCGCCTGCTCGACCAGAGAAGCAGACGAAACCGAGTCCGTCGCAAGAGACGACACGGCGGCGAATCCCGCGACGACCGCCGCAACCCAGAGTGCGCTTCGCTTCAAGGGGTTCCTCCTCTCCCTCCACTCCCCCACGGGCCGCACGAGTGGGGATGTTTGACAATCCCTGACCCCTTGCGGCAGACTGGCAAGTCTACCACACAAGAGGACGAGGGGGCCAGGATGCGGAAGAGAATGCGTTGGGTGGCGGTGGTGGGTCTTGCTGGGGCTGTCCTGCTGTGCAGCACAGGCTGTTTGTTCAACATTTTCCAGACGGCGCGGACGATCGGCGCGGGGAACGTAGCGCTAGCGCTCGGTACGGGGCTCTTTGACTTCAACCTCGATGAGAATGTGCACGCCTATTGCCTCACTCCTGAGGTGCGGTTGGCGATCGGCGTCGCGGACGGCGTGGATCTCGGAATCGACACGGCATTCCTCGTGCCTCTTGAAGGCGGCAACGCGGCATGGGGAAGTACGACGGCCGACCTGAAGTTCGCGTTGTTCGACCAGCCGGATTCGTTTGCCCTTGCGCTTGGATTCGGTGGAGGAAACAGCATCGAGACGGTCGGCTGGGAAGTGTTCGGAGAAGTTTTCCTGGACAGCAATGCCCGGTACCTTCCGGTCTTCTTCGCCTACATGCCGGAGGTCGCTCTGGTCGAGGGGTTGGGGTTCATCCATCACGTAACCGGTGGCCTGAAGCTCCCGCTCTCCGACTCGGTGCGCTTGCTTGTTGAGGTGAACTGGAACTCCCTGACCTATTTCGGGTATGGGCTGGCTCTTGAGGTGGGGTTCTAGCGACTCAGGGGAAAGCCCTCAGGTCTGCGAAGTCGGCGGTTGAGTGGCCTTGTACGGTGCCGGGACCGCAGGTAGGATAAAGCGCCTCCTGAAGCAGAGGGGCGGCGACTGGAAGGGGCAAGGAGGAAGTATGCGTCTTCGAACGGGTACCGCGGCGGTAGTGGTGGTCGCGCTTTCGGCTCTGATGCTCTTCTCGTGGGCCTCGGTGGCCGCGGATGGATTCCGGGAGGGATTCGAGCTCGGGTTGGAGGAAGGCAAGAAGGATGCTCCAGTCATGAACGTCGTGTGGGGGATCCTGGGTGGGGTCTTCGCTTTCGGCGTCGGAGCGTTCAGCCCTCCTCCCGATCCTTCTGCGATGCGCATGCAGGAGCTGGAGGGGAAATCGTCCGACTTCAAGGATGGGTACCTCCAGGGCTATGCCCAAGGGCGGCAGAACATGCGCCTCCTCTACCTCGGAGGTGGTGCCGCACTTCCCACGCTCGTCTTCATCATCTTCGTGATGGGTGGGATCATCTAGCCAAGAGAAGGGGACTGCTCTCGCCGCTTTAGGTGCGACAAGAGAGGAAGCGAAGCATGCAACGCCCGAGCCAACGGAAGGCCGGGCGTTCGTCTTTTCACAGGTTCCGCCGGATTCATCAGACAGCGATGTCGGCAAGGGTCCGGGCAATCCTTCGGTCAGCCACCGACAGGGCATAGTGCTTGAGGTCACAGAGTTCCACCCAGGCCAGGTCCGCGCAGCCGAGGGCGCGTGGATGGACGCCTCTGTGTCGGCAATCGTAGACGTGGAGGGACATCCGAAAGTGTGAGTAGGCGTGCTCGACGGTCGTGACGTGTCGGCCGACGGCGACCTCGATCCCGAGTTCTTCGCGCAGTTCGCGACGCAGCGCTCCCTCGAACCTCTCCCCCACCTCCACGGTACCGCCGGGGAACTCCCACAGCCCGCCGAGCATGTCGTCCGCTACGCGCTGGGTGATGAGGATGCGCGGGCGCCTCGATCCCGGGCCCTGCCAACGCTCCCAGATCACGCCGGCGACGACGTCCCGATGGGGGATACCCGACCGTTTCGGTCTCTGCGGGAAATTGCCGACGGTCTCTTTGTGATGTGCAGTGCATTCGGAGGCGACCGGGCATGCGTCGCAGCGAGGGTTCCGGGGCTTGCAGATACGGGCTCCGAGGTCCATCAGCGCCTGGTTCGCCGTGCCGGCTTGCTCTCCTCGTATGAGGGTCTCGGCAGCCGCGCGGAGCGCCGCACGAGGTATCGCGCGGGCGGGGTCGCCCGTCACGCAGAAGAGGCGCGATACGACGCGAATGACGTTCCCGTCGAGCGCGGGCTCGTCCAGACCCAACGCGATCGATGCTACCGCGGCGGCCGTGTACGGACCCACTCCGGGGAGCTGCGCCAAACCCTCGACAGAATCCGGGAAGACGCCGTTGTGATCGCGCATGACGGCGATCGCGGTACGATGCAGGTTGTGGGCTCTCCTGTAGTAGCCGAGGCCTTCCCAGATCTTCAGCACATCGTCGATCGACGAGCGAGCAAGGCGCTCGACCGTCGGGAATCGCTTAAGGAACGGCTCGTAGTACCGGACCGCCGTCTCGACGCGGGTCTGCTGGAGCATGACCTCGGAGACAAGGACCGCATACGGGTCCGACGTTCGGCGCCAGGGAAGGTCTCGGGCCTCGGCGGCGTACCAGGTGAGCAATTGCCGCCGCGTGCGTTCGCAGGATCTCGCGTCCGCGGTCATGGGGCAGCGCTAAGCCTATCGGCTCCGTGCGAGCAGGCGCATGTAGTCCCCCGTCGCCTCGAACTGCTCGAGGTGGAACGTGGCCTCTACGATGCGC